>CAXTFY010000451.1:0-4130 GCA_964243265.1 uncultured Acetobacteraceae bacterium
CCAGTGGGCCGTCGGGACCGCGCTGAAGTTCATCCCCGGTCCCGGCTCCATTCTCGGCGCCGCGCTGAACGCCACCGTCGCGGGTGCCATGACCAAGACCCTGGGCACGACCTACATCCGCTTCCTATACTCGTTCATCGAGACGAACAGCCGGGTGCCCACCTCCGACGAGGTGCAGACGATCTTCCCAGGCTTCTTCAAGGCCCGCCGCAACGCCTAGGCGGGTCTTCGCAGGTTCGCATGCATATAACGCGGCGTGTCGCCCGACCTGATCCCGCCTTGCAGGTCAGGTGCCTGGCTGGGCGATCCTGGTTGAGCATTCCTTCGGGGTCAGGCGGACGCAGGCCAACCCCCGTTGCTTTGACGGCTCCGCCGACCGGTCTCCATATCATTGCAAGCCGTGCTTGCGACGGCTTGCAGTAACAGCGGCAAACCTGATGCGTAATCGTGTGGGTCACTGCCGGGGGCCGCTGGAACCAGCACCGCCGTGGGCCCGGAGGTAATCGGCTAAGCAAACCTTCGCAGGTTTGCGCGCAGATGAAAATCTAAGCAGGCTTGCGTGGCTTGGCGCAGCCGCAGGCCCTCTGTGTGACAAGCTGCACAAGCCTGCTGAGGGTAGTCTCGCCGTCCGGTTGCCTGGGGACGATACCACGCCAGTGGCGCTCTGCTCGTCCCTTACGTTGACGCAGCTTCAGTGCGGACCAACCCTGCAGTGCGGCAATCCAGGAACGGCCAGGGCTGCTCCTGCCGTATGGAATGCCGCGCCGCGGCACTCCTCGCAATCATAGAACCGTCAGGCCAGGAGGCCGTTGGAACTACGCCGCCAGACCCCGTCCCTGTCCGGCAGACCACCGCGCCAAGGCCGGCTTGCGATGGCGGCCAGCCTTGGGACAGGTCCGGTCAGGGTCGAATGCACTCGGCGGGCGGCTACTCCGGCGCCAGATAGACCTCAACCCGGCGGTTGCGCTCGCGTCCCTCCGGGGTCGCGTTATCCGCCACTGGAAGCTCCGCACCGAACATGGCGGTTTTCCCTGGCACGATCCCCGCTTTGCTCAGGGCCGCCGTCACCACCTCGGCCCGCCGTTGCGACACCACCTGGTTGGCAGCCGGAGCGCCGTTGCTATCGGCGAACCCGGCTAGGATGACCCGGCTCGCGCTAACGCGCTGCGACTTCAGGTAAGTGACGAGCCGGTCGAGGTCTCGCACGCTGCGGCCATCCAGCTCCAGCGAGCCAGGCTGGAACCGGAAGTCAACCGATAGCCGCGTAGCCCCGGCGACAAGCTGCTTGAACCGTTCGGACGCAGCGTCCGGCACAGCAGCCGACTCGGACTTGACGGTCAGCGGCACCAGGCCGGACGCCTCGACGACCGCTTGCCCACCCGCAGACGACACATAGGCGGAGAAGCGCTTCACGAACAGGTTCGGCGATGACGGGGCGACATAGAGGTAGAGCCGTTGCGACAGCGGGTAGTTCTCCGTCGCGATGGAAACATCGCTCGGCGAGACCGGGATGGCATTGGCGTCGCCGACGGCCAGCACCTTCGCATTCCCCGTGTTGCCGAAGACGGTCAGGCCGATGCCGCCGCGGTCAGTGGCGACGGCTGCGGCCAAGGCCTGTTCGCTGGCGACCTTGACGGCCGTTGCGGCCAACTCGTCCTGGCCTATGAGCATGTCCGCCGAGGTGTCAACCGCGCCGCCCTGGTTGTCCACGGCATAGATGTGGATCGGGCCTGGCGCTCCGCCGAGTTGCGACCAGTCGGCGATCCGGCCGCCCAGGACGGAGCGCAACTGCGGGGTTGTCAGCGAGATTAGGTGGTTGGCCGGGCTGACGACCACGGCAATTCCCTGGATGCCGATAACGGTTTCGCTGCCCGGCGCCGTCATGTCGCCGAGCGACGACAGCCGCTCCGCTTCCACGGGCGACATCTTGCGGGATGACATCGCCATATCGGCGCTGCCGCGCAACAGCGCCGTGAACCCGGCGGTTGACGAGCTGGAACTGATGACGACCGCCTCGCGCTGGCCGGTCTGCATCCCGACGATCTCGACTGCGCCGCCGGCGCCTCCAGGGACGAGCGCGATGTCGGAGTCACCGATCAGCGAGAGATACCCCGAGGCGAGCCGCCGCGCGAGCCGGCTGCCGACCGCACTCGATCCGGCGAACCGCAACAGCACCGTCTTCGCGGGTTGCGCGGCTTCGGCTTGGCTGGATGCAGGGATGGCCGGTGGCGGCGCTGCCGGAGGCGCTCGTGGCGCCAGCAACACTGGCGCTGCAACTGGTGGAGCAGCCGGAGGCTGCTGGGCCGCCGGTTGCTGCAGCGCCACAGGCTGCGGCAACGCCTCGGGCGTCTGCAGCGATATCGCCGGCAGGGGGCGATTGGCCGCAAGCACTGGCGCGGAGTCTGCACCGGGCATTGCCGCGGCCGCCACGGGCGGATCGGAGGCAGGGTCGCTGCCCGATCCCTGCAGCACCTTGTAGGTGACCACGCCGGCGCCAACCAGGGCCAAGCCGATCTGCAGCACTAGCCCTGTGCGGCTCAGCCCCCGTGCCCTGCCCGCATCGGGTGCCTGCAACGGCTCCCCGCACCTTGGGCAAACGAACTTCGAGCCTTCCGGCAACGTCATGACACGCTGCGACACCGCAACGGGGCAGAACTCCAAATTCGTGCAGCGACCGCGTAGATCAACCATCATGCACACCATTCAGCCGGTTGCGGGATGCCCGGCGCGAGGAAGGGAGAGGAACGGCCAGGCGGGCATCCCTGCCGCCGGGCCGCTGATTGGGCTGGCGCCCCAGGCTGGTGTTAAGCAACGGGAACGCTCCGTGCCGCTGCGGCTGTTCCGGGCGCCACGCCCATCCCACGCAGCGCCGCCGACGACAGGCCGGACACTTCCACCCTCAAGGCGGACTTGCTTGTTGCAGCCATGCAGATCAGCACGCCAACCAGCGCCTTCGACATGACGTCAGCGGCGGCATAACCAGCCTCGGTCGCGACGAACATCGTGGAACCCGTGAAGCCAAGCAGCGGCAGCACGAACAGGGCGGGATAGACCGACCATGTGGCCACGGTCACAAGCCTGGCCGTCTTGGTGAACGTCCGCGCCTCCGTCGGCTCGGCATTCAGCGTTTTGGCGAGGCCGACGTAAAGTTGGTAGAAGATGATGAAGAACGGCACCATGGCAGCTCCCCACCAGAGCCACCGCGTCTCGATGTTCGACGCGATCTGCCCGGGGTATCCCAGGGCGAGCATCTCGACGGACAGCATGACGAGCACGCCGCTGCGCAGCCGGGCCTGGCGGGCCGGCAGGTCCAGCACGAACACGAACGCCGTCAGCAACAGGGGAACCGTCAGCAGCCAGTCGGCATAGCGGGTGATGTCGTTAAACGGGACGCCGGTGGACCTCGCGACCCCATTCACGATCACGAACGAAGCCTGCCAGCTCCCGAGCAGGCGGTAGTAGTTGTAGGCTGCGACCAGGCCGACCAGGCCCAGGAGGGTCAGGCTAAGCCGGTACCGGGGCAGGACCTCCGAGCGCTGCGCGAAAAAGAAAACGCCGGCGATGCCCATTGCCCCGATGGCCAAGGAGAACACCGTGACGATGAGGTTGTATTGGTTAAGGCTAAGCTCATACATTAAAATCACCTTCGTGCAGCCGAGATTTTAGCCGCTCGGTTAATCCTCCTGGCCCGACAAGCCCTGCCTTGGGCTAAAGTCCAGCAAGCAGTCTCACCTGAACCGGTGCCTGGATGTCTTGGCTATCGCGGCATGCTTGCACTGTCGAGTTAGAGTTTGTTGCCAGCAACGGCGCTGCAGCCCGGCTGCGCCCGCCCGCCCCGGATTTACGCGGGAAAGCGGACGGCATCGCCGAAGAACTATGCACAAATAGCGAAACAGCACCGCAACGCTGGCAGCGTCCGTGGGCAACAAATACAAAAATCAACTTTAGCTTGATTTTTCTGATGTGGCTTTGAATTGGATTTCAGCGTCAGGATAAAGAAATGCAGGAACGGTCGTAGCACTTCCACTGCCCGAACCGTGGCTGCGAGGGCTCGCGGCCCTCCAGGAACAGCGGTGGTGGAGCTGAGGGGAATCGAACCCCTGACCTCCTCATTGCGAACGAGGCGCTCT
>CAXTFY010000452.1:0-4107 GCA_964243265.1 uncultured Acetobacteraceae bacterium
CCTTCAGGGCAAGCTGCTGCGCGTACTGCGAGTAGAGCTGCATGCTGGACTGCGTGTCGTAGGCGATGCCCTTGACCTGGCGGCCCAGCAGGCCGCCGGCGGCGTTGATCTGGCTGATGGCGTAGTCGGTGGTCTGGATCATCCGCTGGCCCTCGATCCCGATCGCCCCGGTGCCGTCGAGCAGGCTGCCGAGCTTGATCGGCTCCTCCGCGGCCAGGCCGCTGCGGCTGATGAACGGCATCGCCAGGGCGCCGAGCGCCGTGCCGATCCGCAGGGCGCCGCGCCGGGTCACAGGTGTGGGCATCATCGGAAAGCTCCGTTTGGGATCAGCCGGCGCAACGATTTGCGCCGCAGGGTCGTCGCCGCTTGCTGCTGGCGCAGTCCGCGGGGCGCGCATGTCGGCGCGGTTTTGTGCTTGCCGGTCGCAAACGCTGTGCCAGTTCGCGGTTCACAGCCTGCTGCCATGGGCCGCCCGGAGATCGCAGGGCAGGTTGCCCGATCAAGCGCCAGGCAGGCAGGCATTGCCCAACAGAAAACCATAAGACGGTCCTGCCAGCCGCCAGGATCCGCTTGATGACATGCGCAAGACAAGGCAGCCGCACACCGGCATAGCTCCCTCTCCCTCCGGGAGAGGGCTGGGGTGAGGGTGCCTTCGAGCGCCGCCCTCGCCAATGCAGGGGCGCGTTCCCACGGGACCGGCGTTGCCCCGCTCCGCAAGCAAGACCCCCTCACCCCGGCCCTCTCCCGGGGGGAGAGGGAGCAGGCAGCGGCGAGCGACACCATACCAAAAGCCATCCATGGCAACCGGTGCGATAAAGTATCATATTCGAGGCCGCCGGCGTTGCGAGCCGCATTTGCGATGCGGCAAACCGGGCATCGCAAAGGACCGCTGCCATCAGGCCGCGCCTGACCGGCCCCCGGCTGCATGGCAGGATTTTTGCAAGGTCGGCGGCATGACTTGCCTCTGGCCGATTCTAGCAAGTTCGGCCGCCCGGTTCCCTCGATGCGGCGTAGGAGCCCGGTATGGCTGAGCCAGGGCCTGCACGGCTGCACGCGATGCTGGTCGCGCTGGACGGGGTGGGCGCCACCGCGGCGGGCGGCGTTCACCGCCCTGCCTGCACGGCCGCGGACGGTGCGGCGCGCGACTTGCTGCAGGCCTGGATGCGCGGCGCGGGAATGCAGGTCGCCATCGACGCCATCGGCAACATGGCCGGGCTGCTCGAACTGGCGGGGCCGGGCGCGCCGGTGGTGATGGCCGGCTCCCACCTCGACAGCCAGCCGCAGGGTGGCCGGTTCGATGGCGCCCTGGGCGTCGCCGCCGCCTGTGCCGCCGCGCTCGACCTGCAGGACCAGGTGCGGGCCGGCCTGCTGCGGCCATGCTGCAACGTCGCGGTGGTCAACTGGACCAATGAAGAAGGCGCCCGGTTCCAGCCGAGCCTGCTGGGCAGCGGCGTTTATGCTGGGACGCTCGGGCTGCGGGATGCGCTGGCGTGCGCCGATGGCGACGGCGTTCGCATCGGCACGGCCTTGCAGGACATCGGATACGCCGGGACCGGCGTGCTGCCACGGGCCGGCGCCTACGTCGAGCTGCACGTCGAGTGCGGCCGGACGCTCGACGACGCCGGGGAGCGGCTTGGCGTCTTCACCCGCTACTGGGGGGCGGTGAAGCAGCGCGTCGTGTTCACCGGCGAGGCCGCGCACACGGGTCCGACGCCGATGCCGCTGCGGCGGGACGCGCTGCTCGGCGCGGCCCGGTTGGTCTGCGCGGTGCGCGCGATGGCGGACGCCGCGCCGGGCTTGCTGCACAGCTCGGTCGGGCGGATCGAGGTCAGGCCGAACTCGCCCAACGTGGTGCCGGCGGAGGCCATCGCGTTCGTGGAGCTGCGATCCCCCGAACCCGGCGTGCTCACCTGGGCCGAGGCCGAGCTGACCCGGCAGATCGAGGCCGCCGCCGAGGCCGCCGGCCTGCGCGCCGACCCCGGGCCGGTGGACAGGCGTCCCGCCGGGGCGTTCGATGCCGCCCTGGCGGCGATGGCGGGGGAGGAGGCTGCGGCGGTGGGCCACGCCGTGCGCCCCCTGGACACCGTCGCCGGGCACGACGCGGTAAGCATGGCGGGCGTCTGCCCCTCGATGATGCTCGTGGTGCCCAGCGTCGGCGGCCTGTGCCACAATCCGGCGGAGTTCACGCACCCCGCCGACGTCGCGTTGGGGGCGGCGCTGATGACGCGCGTGCTGACCCGGCTGTGCCGGGACGGGATCGCCGCTTGACAGCCGAGAACCGCGCCCGGGCGGCGCTGCGGGCTGCTTCGCTGGACGGCCCGGGGAACGGCCCAGAGAGCGGCGCAGGAATGCAGCCCGGCCCGGCCGCGGTCGTCTCTCCGATGTGCCAGGCGGTGGATTGGAGCTGTTGGCGCCTGCCGGACGCCGGGCTGTTCCTGAAGCTGCGCGAGGCGGACGCGCTGCCGTTCGTGGACCTGCACGCCACGGTGCAGGCGGCGCAGGCTGCCGCGGCGCTCGGCGTGTCGCCTGCGGTGCGCTTCGTCCTGCCGGAACACCAGGCGGTCGGCATCGACCTGCTGCCGCCCCCGTGGCGCACGGCGCGGCTGAACGACCTGGCCCGGTCAGACGTGCTGGCCGCCGTGCTGGCGGCAAAGCAGGCGTTCCGCGACGGGCCGCCGCTGCGCCGGGCCTGGGACATCTTTGCCGAAGTTGCGGTGATGGACGCAACGGTCCGCAACGCCGGAGCCGCGCCCCCGGACCTTGCGGAATTGCTGGCGGGGGTGCGGCAGGCGCATGGGGCGCTGCTGGCCGGCGGCCGGGACCTGCGGCCCTGCCATGCCGACGGGCTGTCCTCCAACATCATGATCGGACCGGGCGGCCAGGTGATGCTGGTCGATTTCGATTGCGCCGGAATGGCCGACCCGCACTACGACATCGGGGTCGTGCTCAACGAAGCCTGCCAGTTCGAGGCCGAGATGCGCCCCGGCCTGGAACTGGCATTCGGCCGCAACGATGCGCGCGACCTGAACCGGTGCCGCCTGCATGCCTTCGCCGACGACGTGTTCTGGGGCTTGTGGGGCCTGGCGATGGCTGCCACCTCGCCACGGCGGGACCTGGAGTTCCTGAAATACGGCGAGTGGCGGCTGCTGCGCGCCCGGATGTTCCAGCAGAACGGGGCGTTCGCCGCCCGGCTGCACCACCTATGACGCCCGCCTGCTTCTCCCTCTCCCTCCGGGAGAGGGCCGGGGTGAGGGAGACCGCAAGCGCTGAAACTCCGGATTGGGAGCGGATTTCGTCCTCAAGCGGGAGGGCTGGGTCCTCTTGGCTTCCCTCACCCCGGCCCTCTCCCGGAGGGAGAGGGAGCAGGCAGGCAGCCTTTTCAGGCCATCCGCGTTGGCCTTTCTCATGAGGGTGGGCGCGGAATGATGCAGTGCGGCCAGGCTGCCACGGCGGCGGAGCGGGAGGCGGAGGCGGCGATCCTCCGCGTCCCCGCTTGGCAGGGCGCATCGCCATGTTACGGCCCGGTCGGCGGCGGGATCAGCAACAGCAACTGGCGGGTGTCAGTGGCTGGAACCGACTACTTCATGAAGATCCCCGGCAAGGGCACCGAGCTGTTCATCGACCGTGCCGCCGCGATGGACGCCAGCCGCAGCGCCCACGCGCTCGGCGTCGGCCCGGCGGTGTTCGACTGGCTGGCGGCGGACGGCATCGAGATCGCCGAGTTCATCACCGACCGCCGCGCCTGCACCCATGCCGACTTCCGCGACCCCGCCATCTGCCGCTCCGCCGTCGCAGCCTTCCGGCGGCTGCACCAGGGGCCGCCGCTGCGGCTGACCAAGACCGTGTTCGACATGATCGGCGAGCACGTGGAGCAGGTGGACGCGCTGGGCGGCTGGGCGCCGGCGGACTTCGGCTGGCTGCAGCAGCGGGTCAGCGAGGCGCACGACGCCATCGCCGCGTCCGGCTTCGACCTGGTGCCCAGTTTCAACGACCCGATGAGCGGCAACTTCCTGGTCGATGACGCCAAGACGATCATGCTGATCGACTACGAGTACGCCTCCAACAACGACCGCTGCTACGACCTGGGCATCTGGTTCGGCGAGATGT
>CAXTFY010000453.1:0-4102 GCA_964243265.1 uncultured Acetobacteraceae bacterium
CGCAGGGCCGGCCGCTGCTGCAGGCGCTGCGGGATGCGGCGACGCTGCGCTACCTCGGCGGCGGCGGGCACGGGTGCAACGACACCGATGGCGGCTTCTCCACCCGGCGGCGCCTGCTGCACCACCTGATGGCATACGGCTTCCTGCTGTGCTTCGCGTCCACCTCCACTGCCACGGTGTATGACCACCTGCTGGGCTGGCCGGCGCCGTACGGGTTCTGGAGCCTGCCTGTGCTGCTGGGCGCCGTGGGCGGCGGAGGGCTGATCACCGGGACGGCCGGGCTGTTCTGGACCAAGCTGGCCGCCGACCAGGAGCCGCAGGCCCGGCACCTGCTGGGGGCGGACGCCGGGCTGCTGCTGTTGCTGCTGCTGATCGGCGTGACTGGCGAGCTGCTGCTGGCGGTGCGCGCGACGGGGGCGATGGGGGTGGCGCTGGCCGTGCACCTCGGCTTCGTCTTGGCGTTCTTCGTAACGATGCCGTATAGCAAGTTCGTGCATGGGCTGTACCGGACGGGGGCGCTGATCCGCCATGCCATCGAGCGGCCCGGCGCCAACGGTCCCAAGCCGCACGTCGTCGCGGCAGCCACGCCGGCCCGCTGAGGAGCCGACCCCACAACGGGGCGGCAGGAGGAACCATGTCCGATTCGACCCCTGCGGAACGGCAGAAGCGGATCGGCGGGGTCATCCGCGTCGCCAGCGGCAACGTCCTCGAACAGTACGATTTCTCCGTCTATGGCTACTACGCCGCCTACATCGGCCGCGTGTTCTTTCCGTCCGGCAACCCGTTTGCGTCGCTGATGCGGTCCCTGGCGACGTTCGGCGTCGGCTTCCTGATGCGGCCGCTTGGCGCGATCCTCCTGGGGCCTACATCGACCGGGTAGGGCGGCGGCGCAGGTTGCTTGTGACGCTCGGGTTGATGGCGGTGGGCACGCTCAGCATCGCGGTCACGCCGGGCTACGCCAGCATCGGCATCGCCGCGCCGCTGATCATCGTGGCGGGCCGGCTGCTGCAGGGCTTTTCGGCCTGGGCGGGGTTTCGGTGTACCTGGCCGAGATCGCCACGCCCGGCAACCGCGGCTTCCACTGCGCCTGGCAGTTGGGCAGCCAGCAGGTCGCGGTGATGATCGCCGCCCTGATCGGCGTGGTGCTGACGGGGTCCTTGACCGCCGAGCAGGCGGGCCGCTTCGCTTGGCGGGTGCCGCTGCTGATCGGCTGCGCGATCATCCCGCTGATCCTGTGGCTGCGCCGGTCGCTGGACAAAACCGAGGCGTTCCGGCGGATGCAGCAGAAGCCGCACTCGGTAGCCGGGCTGCTGGCGGCGAACTGGGGGCTGGTGCTGGTCGGCATGGGTCTGTTGGTGCTGACCACGGCGGCGTCCCCCCTGATTACGGCCAGCGCCGCAAGCGTGGTCAGGTTCACAGACGGCGTAGCAGTCAGCCCGGCCTGATCGGGCAGGTTGCTCGTCAGAATAGCCAGGTCGGAACCTCCAGCCGACGATCCCCGTCGGACCCGGCCAGCGTGCAGCGAAAAGAAACGCCATCCGCTCTCGTGATCGCCTCATGGACGGCGACCTCACGCCCACACCAGGAATACGACAGCTCCCGGAAGACGGTGCCGCGGGCGTTCTCAAACCAGGCCGGCGGTGGACCGATCCCGCCGTGGCATGACCAGGCCGCCTGCCGGTGCGCTGCATGGAGGATAGAACATGACGGCTGCGTGGCATGCTGGGCAGCGCCGGAAACCACCTGCTGCCTGCCGGTGCCGGCGACGCCTGCGCCGTTCAGGACTAAGCAAACCTTTGCAGGTTTGCGCAGGGATGAAAACCTAACCAGGCTTGCGTGGATTGGCACGGCCGCAGGCCATCTGTGAGACAAGCCGCGCAAGCCTGCTTAGGTAGTTTCCGACGGTGATGCTGCCCGGCTCGCGCCTGCTAGGGCCTGTTCGGATCAAGCAGCTTCGCTTGAGCCGAACAGATGCTCGCAAAAACCAAGCCTAGAGCATGTCTGGTGTCTCTACTTGCCACCAAACATGCTCTAGTGCTGGCCGGCGGGGCCGGAGCAGCGCCCGGGCGAGGGCCTGCAAGGGGTGACCATGGGACGGACTGGAGCAGGTGGTCTCGGCAAGGCGCCACCTCGGCGTGCTTGAGGCCCATGGCGCCGTCCTCCCGGCTGCCGCCCCGCCCAAGCCGCACCCGTCCAGCCTGGTCCGGCGGCTCGGCCCCGGGCTGATCACCGGGGCGGCGGACGACGACCCGTCCGGCATCGCCACCTATAGCCAGGTCGGCGCGCAGTTCGGCTACGGCCTGGCCTGGACCATGCTGTTCAGCCTGCCGTTCATGGTCGTGATCCAGGAGGTGAGCGCCCGCATCGGCTGCGTGTCCGGGCGCGGCATCGCCGAGAACCTGCGCCGGCACTACCCGCCCTGGCTGGTGCGCGTCGTCGTCGGGCTGCTGCTGGTGGCCAATGTGATCAACCTCGGTGCGGACCTCGGCGCCATGGGCGATGCGGCCCGGTTGCTGCTGGGGGGCAACGCGCGGCTGTTCACCGCCGGGTTCGGCATCGCCTGTGTCCTGGCGGAGGTGTTCATCAGCTACGCCGCCTATGCCCGTGTGCTGAAGTGGCTGACGCTGGCGCTGTTCGCCTACGTCGCGGTGGCGTTCACCGCGCATGTACCCTGGGACCGGGCGCTGCTGGCGACGGTGGCGCCGCACATCGTGCTCGACGGGCCGCACGCGATGGCGCTGGTGGCGGTGCTGGGCACCACGATCAGCCCGTACCTGTTCTTTTGGCAGTCGGCGCTGGAGGTGGAGGACCGGCGCCGCCGCGGTGCCCGCCCGCTGTGCCTGGAGCCGGCGAAGGCCGGGCCGCAGCTCGCCCGCATCCGCTGGGACACGGTGACCGGCATGGCGGTGTCGAACCTGGTCGCGGTGTTCATCATCTACGCCACAGCGGCGACGCTGAACGCGGCGGGGGTCACCGACATCCAGACGTCATCGCAGGCGGCGGAGGCGCTGCGCCCGGTGGCGGGGGATCTGACGTTCGCGGTGTTCGCGGCGGGGATCATCGGCACCGGGCTGCTGGCGGTGCCGGTGCTGGCCGGGTCGGGCGCCTATGCCGTGTCCGAGGCGTTCCGGTGGCAGGAAGGGCTGGACCGGCGGCTGCTGCAGGCGAAGTCGTTCTATGCGGCGATCGCGGTCTCGACCATGGCGGGGGTCGGGCTGAACTTCACCGCGCTGAACCCGGTGCGCGCGCTGTATTGGAGCGCTGTGGTCAACGGCGTGCTGGCCGCGCCGGTGATGGCGGCCGTCATGCTGGCCGCCGGCAACGGGCGCATCATGGGGCGGCTGACGGTGCCGCGGCCCATGCTGGCCGCAGGCTGGCTGGCGACGGGGATGATGCTGGCGGCGAGCATTGCCTTCTTCGTGCTGTGACGGGGCGCGGCGGCGCGGAGGGTCAGGTAGGTTCCGGTCCTGCCGTTGATCAGGATGCAGGCCGGGTTCTACCAGGAGCTATGCCCGAGGTTGGATGACGAGGGTTTGAGTAGGGTGGGGGCCATTCATACTTGGGTGTCTTCTTTTGACAAGTTTCTGGAGCACCGTTCTAGAGCATGTTTGGTGCAAGTAGAGGCACCAGACATGCTCTAGAGCTTTGTTTCTGCGGGTACCTGGTGCGCGAGCAAAGGCGGGAGTAGCCGACCGCCTCACGCAAGGAGCTTGCATCATGGCTGTGCCCGACCGGATCAACCTTTCGGGCCTGATCGACGACGCCAGGAGCTTCGCGTGTTGTTTGCCGGACCGCAGGACCACTGCTGCGGAGCGCTGGATGGTGCGATGCTGTTCAAAGGCCTAAGTAACCGCAACCTGGTGGCGCCCGAATGGGTGGATACATCTTGCATAAAGCGGAGCGCCCACCGATGCGGACCAACCCTGTCCTCGACAGCCTGTATTTCCTGATCGGCGACACGCCCGACCACAATGCGCTCGGCCCGGCGAAATACATCCTCGTGGTCCTTTATGCCGCCCTGTTGATTGGCGGCGTCGTCATCGCCGGCCGCGTCTGGTCGCAGGACCCGGCGCAGCGGACCGGCCGCAACCTCCTGATCCTG
>CAXTFY010000454.1:0-4077 GCA_964243265.1 uncultured Acetobacteraceae bacterium
GCAAGACTGTCCCCCTTTTTCCGTAATGCTGATTCTACGTTGCTGTGGTGCAGCATGAACTGACTGCTATTTGGTGCCTCAACCCTCCTGTATGCCTCCTGGCGCAGGCCGCCGACCGGGTGGACGGAAGCCTGCTTAGAGGCATCGACAATCATAAAGCAGGCCGATAATCATATACCGACTCCGGGTGTCGGCATCATCACCCTAACCGTTCCACAGACGGGTTCGCATGCTGTTCAACTCCTACGTCTTCCTGTTCGCCTTCCTTCCAGTGTCCGCTGCTGGGTTCTTTGCTTGGGCGTCGTTGCAGGTTTCCCTCGCCACCGCCTGGCTCGCCGTGTGCTCGGTCATGTTCTACAGTTGGTGGGATTGGCGGCTGACGTGGGTGCTAGCGGCATCCGTCATCGCTAATTATATATGTGGTCGGGCTATTGTCGCCAGGGTTGCATCAGGCCAGAGGGCGACGGCCCGCATGGTGCTGTGGGTCATAGTCGCCGCCAACCTTCTGGCCCTAGGCTACTTTAAATATGCTAACTTCTTCGTTTCCGTGGTTTCCGGGTTGGCTGCCATGCCGCTCGCATGGGAACAGGTGGTGCTTCCTATCGGCATCTCGTTTTTCACCTTCACGCAGATCGCGTTTCAGGTGGACGCTTACCAAGGCAAAGTCAGCGACATGGACCCGGTGCGTTATGTGCTGTTCGTGACCTACTTCCCGCACCTGATTGCTGGGCCGATCCTGCACCATGCCGAGATGATGCCCCAATTCCGTCGGGCGCAAACTTATTTCCCCTCACTGGAAGCGCTGTCGGTGGGCCTGACAGTGTTCATAATTGGGTTGTTCAAGAAGCTGCTGATTGCGGACTCGCTCGGACGCTATGCCGACTCCGCCTTCACGGCCGCCGCTATTCATCCACTTGCTACGCCCACAGCCTGGCGCGGCGTCCTGGCCTATACCCTGCAGATTTACTTCGACTTCTCGGCCTACTGCGACATGGCCATTGGCGTATCGCGCATCTTCAACATCCAGCTCCCGGCCAACTTCGAGTCTCCCTACAAATCGCGTTCGATTAAGGAATTCTGGCGGCGCTGGCACATGACGCTATCCCGCTTCCTGCGCGACTACCTTTACATCCCTCTGGGCGGCAACCGCGCTGGGCCAACTCGGCGGTATACTAACTTATGCATTACGATGGTCCTTGGCGGGCTGTGGCATGGCGCTGGGTGGACGTTCATCATCTGGGGCGCGTTGCACGGCGCCTACCTTTGCGTGAACCATGCATGGGACGCGATGGTGGCCCGGCTCGGCCCGATGCCTACACGCTGGAGGGGCGTGGGTTCCGTCCTGGCTTGGGGCGTGACGTTTGCCGCCGTAATGGTTGCCTGGGTGTTCTTCCGCGCGCCGGACACGGCAACAGCCATCAGGATCCTCGCTGCGATAGCGGGCGCGCAGGGCGATGCCGGGCCGACACTAGGGGAGGTCGTGGCACGAGGCGCCAAGCCGCTACTGGTTTGGTTGGGCGGCGATATCGAACAGGTAGTCTGGCTCAGCGCCGGGTTGGCCATCGTGCTGCTGCTGCCCAATGTCCGGCAGGTGATGGACCGGCACGCGCTGGTGTTGCCTGGCAGCGCACCCGCAGCAGCGACATTGCGCCGCGTGCTGGATTTTCTGCGATGGAGGCCAAGTCTGGGCTGGGCCGTTGCCACCGTCGGATTGTTCCTGATGTCGCTTGCTTACATGGGCCACGTCAGCCCGTTTCTATATTTCCAGTTCTGATGGATTGCCGGAGAATGCGTCCGATAAACGCCAACTTGCGTTTCCTAGCGCTGGGAGGGGCAGACCGTAGCCCTGGCACTCAGGCATGATGAACCGGGCCTATCGTCGTTATCTTTTGCTCATGCTCGTTCCGATTGCGGCTGTGAGCATTCTGACCATAGTACTGGCCATCTGGCTTGAACCTATGCGGAATGATCTAACCCGGTTAGGTGCCTATTCTGAGCGGGACTTTGGCTGGAATAGCCCGCAACTCGCATTTCGACCGCCGCTGGTTCCTATCGCCGCGCCAAGCCAACCTTACGAAATCGTCGTGATCGGTGACTCCTTCTCTACTTCCCAATTCATTGCGCCGAATACCCCTCGCGTAGACGACGGGTTCTGGACAGATGTGTTTGCGCAACGGACGGGGCTAATCACTGGTGCGTTCCATCGTGACGACGTGTCCCCAGCCACCTATCTCGCGTCGGCGGTGTTCAAGGCAGCTCCGCCCCGGCTTCTCATTTACGAGATCGTCGAGCGTGAGCTGGATAGGGTAAATACGGCGGGCGCGCTCTGCCCACCAGAGACGGCAGCGCCAGGGCCGGTTTTTGAGCTTCGCCCGGCGCCCGTGGACCGCATTCCTGTCCCGCGCTCACGCGACACATCGGCCACCTTCGGCACGCAACAGATAAACACCGCAGTGGACTTCATGATCAAGCAGGCGACGCGCTGGTTGACAGGGCGGGATTGGACGGACGTTCTGCGATTACCGCTGTCCAAGAGTGGCCTGTTCTCCGATCGTCGTTCGGACTGGCTGCTGATTTATAAAGGGGATTTGCGCAAGGCCCGTATTGGACCGGCGCAGGAGGCCGAGCTGGCCTGTTACTTCCGTAGCTTGCAATCGAAGGTCGAAGCCAATGGCCGCACTGCGTTCCTGTTGATGGTCGTGCCTGACAAGTCCACCACCTACGCCGCATATACACCCGGGCTTGCACTGCCCAACATGGTCAAGCGTCTAGCGCGCGATCCGGAGCTACATACCATGCGGCTGGACATCGCGTTGCAGGAGGCCGTGGCGCACGGCCGGCAAGACGTTTACCTGCCGAGCGACACCCATTGGGGTTGGGCAGGCAAGGAGATCGCAGCGGACACCCTCGTAAAGCGCTTGTCGCGCCAGCCTTGAAAGTGCGGCGCCCAACACGCGGCCATCCGAATGGGTCCAGCAGCACACCTTGGTTCTCTACTAAGAGCAATTTGCCATAATACCCGATCTGCGCGAAATGCCGCCCGGTGCTTCGCCGCCTCGTTGCTGGCGCCAAATGAGTAAGCTACCCCTGGCCAAACACCGGTTCAACCGAGTTCCAACACCCTGACCCGGCCTACTCGGCGGCCAGCATGACGGCGCCGGCCTCCTCGGCCCGCATCCACACGGCGGTATCGTGGAACACGGCACCGCCGGCGGGCAGGGCGGGTTCGTCGCTGGTCAGCACGTTGATGCCGTGCTGCACCCCGCCGAACGCCTCGGCGGGCCAGATGCTTTCCACCACCACCGTCCCGCGCGTCTGCCCCGGCACATGGCGCGCGTGCAGCACCACCTCGCCCCGGGCGTTGCCCAGCCGCATCAAGGCGCCGTCCGCGATGCCGTAATCGGCTGCGTCCTCCGGGCAGACCAACGCCTGCGGCCGGCCCTCGCGCTTCCGGGCGGTTGGCGTCTCAGTGAAGGTGGAGTTCAGGAACTGCCGGGCCGGCGCGGCCACCAGCCGCATCGGCCGCTCCCCGGTCGCCGCGTCGGTCAGCGGCGCGTAATCCGGCAGGGCCGGCAGCCTGCCCTCCGCGTCGCCCAGCGCCCGCCAGTCCGCGCGGAAGTGGAACTTCCTGTCCGTGTGCCCGAAGCCGTCCAGGAAGTGCGCCTGCTGGAATGGGAGCTGCACGTCCACCCAGCGCCGGGCCGCCAGCTCCTGCGCGGACGGGTAGCCGGAGGCGCGCAGCGTCGCGTCCGCCAGCTCCAGCCCCGTCATCTTGAAGGTCGGGTGATCCAAGCCGAACCGCCCCGCCAAGGCGCAGACCAGGTCGTGGTTGGACCGCGCCTCGCCGGGCGGGTCGATGACGCGCAGGCCGATCTGGATATGGCTGTGCCCGCCGGCCTGGTAGATGTCGTCGTGCTCCAGGAAGGTGGTCGCCGGCAGCACGATGTCGGCAAACCCGGCGGTCTCGGTCATGAACTGCTCATGCACCACGGTGAACAGGTCGTCCCGCAGCAGCCCCTGCCGCACCCGGTTGCTGTCGGGGCAGACCGAGGCCGGGTTGCCGCTCTGCACCAGCAG
>CAXTFY010000455.1:0-4075 GCA_964243265.1 uncultured Acetobacteraceae bacterium
ACGGCGCCGCCCGCGCTGAGCGGTTCGGGCGCGGGCCGCCGCGTGGTGATCCTGGGCGCTGGCGTGGGCGGCATGACGGCGGCCTACGAGCTGTCCAAGCAGGGTTACGACTGCGAGATCCTGGAGGCGCGCGGCTTCGCAGGCGGGCGCTGCCAAACCGCACGCGGCGGCTTCGCCCTGACCGAGCTGGGCGGCGAGGAGCAGCGTTGCGCCTTCGACGAGGGGCAGTACATCAACCACGGCCCCTGGCGCATCCCGTTCAACCACCAGTCCACCCTGCACTACACCCGGGAGTTCGGCATCCCGCTCGAGGTGATGGTGAACGACAACGACGCCTCCTACGTCCTGTTCGAGGGCGGGACCGGCCCCTTGGCGGGCAAGCCGGTCCGCCGGGCGGAGGTCGCGGCCGACATGCGCGGCCACACCGCCGAGTTGCTCGCCAAGGCCGTCCGCAAGGGCGCGCTGGACGACGCGATGACCCCGGAGGACCGCGAGCTGTTCGTCGCCTACCTGGTGCGCGAGGGCTACCTGTCCGCCAAGGACCTGGCCTACTCCGGCGCCGAAGGCCGCGGCTACGACGTTTGGCCCGGCGCCATGACCGTGCCCGGCCCAGGCCGGCGAAGCACGCCGCATGGCATGCCGGACCTGCTGCACTCCAAGACGTGGCGTACGCTGCGCTCGGTCGCCGGGTTCAGTCAGCAGCGCACGATGTTCCAGCCGGTCGGCGGCATGGACCGGATCGCCCGCGGGTTCGAGGCCCATGTCGGCCACCTGATCCGCTACGGCGTGACGGTGGAGCGCATCGGCCAGGACGCGAACGGGGTAGAGGTCGCGTGGACCGACGCGGGGGGCCAGCGCGGCACGACGACCGCGGATTACTGCATCTGCACGATCCCGCTCTCCGTGCTGCGCGGCATCGAGGTCGCGGTGCCGGACGCCTTCAAGCAGGCTATCGCCGGGGTGGCCTACATGCCGGTCGGCAAGATCGGCCTGCAGATGAAGCGGCGCTTCTGGGAGGAGGACCACTACATTTACGGCGGCCACGTCTATACCGACAACAACGAGATCGGCAGCCTGTCGCTGCCGTCCTGGGACTGGCAGGGCCGCAAGGGGACGCTGCTCGGCTACTACCAGTTCGACACGGACGCGGTGCAAGTCAGCGCCCTGTCCCCGGGCGAGCGGACGGAGTTGGCGCTCGCCTTCGGCCAGAAGGTGTTCCCGCAATACCGGGAGTGCTTCGAAACCGCGTTCTCGGTCGCCTGGCACAGGGTGGAGCACAGCATGGGCGGCTGGGCGGAATGGACCGACGAGGGGCGCAAGTCCGCCTATCCCCTGCTGTGCGAACCCTCGGGGCGGCTTTACCTTGCGGGGGAGCACCTCAGCTACCTGACGGGCTGGCAGGCGGGCGCCATCGAGTCCGCTTGGCAGCAGGTGGAAAAGCTGCACCGCCGGGCCAGCGCGTGAGGCGCATCGGGCTGGCGGCTGGGCTGCTCGCGGGCTTGCTGCCGCCGCCGGGCCATGCCGCAGCCGACCCGGCGGCAGAGCAGCTTTTTGCGGCCAACTGCGCCGCCTGCCACCAGCGGAACGGGCGCGGCATCGCCAAGGCGTTCCCGGCCTTGGCCGGCGACGCTCTGGTGGTGGGGGCGCCGGAGGGCATCGTCCACGTGTTGCTGAACGGGCGCGGTGGGATGCCGAGCTTCCGGGCGCGGCTGGACGATGGGCAGCTTGCCGCCATTGCGTCGTATGTGCGGTCAGCGTGGGGCAACCAGGCGGATGCCATCCCGCCGGAGGCCTTCACCGGCGCCCGCGACGCGCAGTCCGGCCTGCCGGCGGCGGACCGGGATCTACAGGCGCACTGAAACCAACCACCGGAGGTCCTGACCGCTGGTAAGGATGCTGTCATTTCGAGCCGCGCTTGCGGCGCAGCGATCCAGGGGTCATACGCACAGCCCTTGCCGCCCTGGATTGCCGTGCCGAAGCCGGCTCGCAATGACGGGCACCGCCGGCGCTCCCAGGCCGCCCTATTGACGCAAAGGCGTCCCGCGCCGGCCGGACCTCCCCTGGTGCGGCCTACTCCGGCGGCGCGGCCGGGTGCAACTCCAGCTTCTGCACCCGCCAGTTCAGCAGTTCCGCCACGTACAGCTCGTTTTCCGACGGGCAGGCCATCTCATGGATCCAGCCGAACTGCTTCGGCGCCTTGCCGGCGCTGCCGAGCACGCCCAGCACCCGCCCGTCCAGGCTCATCTTGTAGATGCGGCCGGGGTAGGCGTCGGAGCTGTACAGCACCTGGTTGGGGCCGGGCGTGATGCAGATCGCCCAAGGCGAGCCGGCGACCATGGTCTTTGGCGTGCCGACCGGCGGGTCCTGGTTCGGCCGCGGTCCGATGGCGGGCTTGGCGTCCGGGCTGAACGGCACGTCGATGGTGATCTGCCGCAGGAACTTGCCATCGGTGTCGAACACCTGGATGCGGCGGTTGCCGCGGTCGGCGACATAGACGTGGTCGGCGGCGTCGATGGCGATGCTGTGCGGCGTGCTGAACTGCCCGGGTCCGTCGCCCGGCGTGCCCCATGACCCCAGCCACTCGCCGCCATGGCCCACCTTGGCAATGCGCGAGTTGATGTACCCGTCGCTGATGTAGCCGTTGCCCGCACGGTCCCAGGTGATGTCGGTAACCTGGCGGAACAGGCCGTCGATGGGCGGCGCGGGGGGCTTGGGGTGCTTCACCGGGCCGGTGTCCTCGTCCGCCGCCTCCTGCTTGCGCCCGAACACCATCGTGACCCGGCCCTCCGGATTGAACTTCAGCACCAGGTCAGACCCCTTGTCGGTGACCCAGATGTTGTCCTCGGGATCGACCTTCACGCTGTGGGCGAACGACCAGGCATACAGGTTGTGGCCGATCTCGCGCACGAACCCGCCGTCAGGCCCGAACTCCAGCAGTTGCGCCGCCGCGGCGGCATAGGCGGGGCCCGAGGTGTTGCCGCGCGAGAAGACGAACACATGCCCCTTGGAGTTCACCGCAACGCCGGACACCTCGCCGAAATACAGGTCCGGCGGCAGCCGCAACGGCGTATCGACGGAGTCGAAGGGGATTTCCGGCACGGCGGGATTCGGCGCGACCGCCGGCTGTGCCAGCGCGGCCGAACCGACCAAGAGCAACGTTCCTGCCAAGCGTGCGATCATCGCGCCCTCCCCGGGATTTCCGGCATGAGGCGGCGCGGGATGCGGCCTGTCAATCGGCCATGCCGCCGACGGCATGACTTCCGCCGGGGGTGGTGCCATGGTTCCGCTGACGTGGAGGCCCGGCGATGAACACCCCCTGTAGGACGGCACTGGGCCTGGTGATGCTGCTCGGCATGGCGCAGGGCGTCGCCGGGCAGCCCGCGACGGACGCTGCGCCTGGCCCGACGCAGGACGGGTTGGCCGAGGCCGTCCGCCTGGGCGAGGTGGCCACCTTGGCGCCGATCTGCGGCCTGCGGAACCAACGCTGGGCGGCCGACCTGCGCCGGAGCGCCATCCAGTCGGCCACCGGGTCCCACGCGCAGGGCGACCGCGACCTCGCGGCGGCGCCCGGCAGCAACCTCGTGGTCGGCGCCCTGTCGTTTGCCGAGGCCGAGGCGCTGGAGAGCTTCGCCGAGGCGCCCGCCAAGGTGGCCTGCGGGCAGCTCCGCAACGATCCGGACCTTGGGTTGGCGGACGAGCGGGTCGAACGGTTCCGCAAGCAGGCTGGTCCGGCGGACCCGGCCTCGTAGGGGCGGTCCCAGCGGAAGGCGCGAGCCTGGCCGGTCGCGTCAAAGTTTGAAATTCGGGCCTGACCAGCCACCGTTGCCAGACTGTTTGAAACCGGGTCGCAGAACTTGCGGTCCGCCTTTGGTGGCAAACGGACCTTGCCATCCGGGCGTGCTTCGCCGTCTCATGCTGGTTACCGGGGGGAGAGTGACGTGTCGCAAAAGGTCATCGGCCTCATCGGCGGGATGAGTTGGGAAAGTTCGGCCGAGTACTACCGGATTATCAACCAGACGGTCCGGGCCCGCCTGGGCGGCCTGCGCTCGGCCCGGTGCCTCATGTGGTCCTTCGA
>CAXTFY010000456.1:0-2302 GCA_964243265.1 uncultured Acetobacteraceae bacterium
GCACCGTCCCGTCCAGCTCCCCCACCTCTACCACCCCCAACTGCGGCGCCGGCGCAACCACCCCCTGCGCAATCCGGTCCCCCCGCGCCACCGCGAACGCCTCCGCCCCCAAGTTCACCAGGCAAACCAGCAACGCCCCCCGGTAGTCGCTATCCACCGTCCCCGGGCTGTTCAGCACCGTCACACCATGCCGCACCGCCAGACCCGACCGCGGCCGCACCTGCAGCTCCCACCCCGCCGGCACCGCCACCGCAAACCCGGTCGCCACCACCCGCCAAGCCCCCGCCGGGATCACCGCCGCCTCCGCCGCCCGCAGGTCGAACCCCGCCGCGCCCGCCGTCGCATACGCCGGCAACGGCAGGTCCGCGTTGCCCGGCAACCGCCGGAACCGCACCACCGGCGCCGTCATGCGAACACCTCCGCCACCCGCCGGGCCAGCCGCGCCGCCACCTCCGCCTTCGGCAGCAGCGGCCAGTGCTCAACGCCCGCCCGCGTCACCAGGTGGACCTCGTTCGCCGCCCCGCCCATCACCCCCGTCTCCGGCCGCACGTCGTTCGCCACGATCCAATCGCAGCCCTTGCGCGCCAGCTTGGCCTGCGCGTGCGCCAGCATGTCGTCGGTTTCCGCAGCGAACCCCACCACCAGCCGAGGCCGCCCCGGCCCGGCCGCCGCCAGCGCCGCCAGGATGTCCGGGTTCGGCACCAGGCGCAGGGCCGGCGGCACCCCGCCCGGCTGCTTCTTCAGCTTGCCCGGCGCAGGCGCCTCCACCCGCCAATCCGCCACCGCCGCCGCGCAAACCGCGACATCGGCCGGCAGCGCCGCGGTGCAGGCCGCCAGCATCTCCGCCGCCGTCTCCACGTGCCGCACCAGGACGCCCGCCGGGTCCGGCACCGCCACGGGTCCGCTGACCAGGGTGACCCGCGCCCCCAGCGCCTGCAGCGCCGCCGCGACCGCATGGCCCTGCCGCCCGCTGCTGCGGTTGGCGATGTAGCGCACGGGATCGATCGGCTCGTGCGTGGGACCGCTGGTGACCAGCGCATGCCGCCCGGCCAACGGCCCAGCCCCGGCAACCGCCTCCCCCGGCGCCAGCAGGCCGTGGATGGCGGCCAGGATGGCGGGCGGCTCGGCCAGGCGGCCCAGGCCGAACTCGTTGCAGGCCATCGCGCCACTGTCGGGTCCGACGACATGCACGCCGCGCGATTGCAGCAGCGCCATGTTGGCGACGGTGGCGGGATGGCTCCACATGCGGACGTTCATCGCCGGCGCGACCAGCACCGGCTTGTCCGTCGCCAGCAGCACCGTGCTGGCCAGGTCGTCCGCCAGGCCTACCGCCATCTTGGCCAGCAGGTTGGCGCTGGCCGGGGCGGCCACCAGCAGGTCGGCGCTGCGCGAAAGCTGGATGTGGCCCATCTCGCTCTCGTCCGTCAGCGACCACAGGGCGGAGTAAACCTTCTCCTCCGTCAGCGCCTGCAGGCTGAGCGGCGTCACGAACTGCGCGCCGCCCTGCGTCAGCACCGCCGTCACGCCCAGGCCATCGCGGCGCAGCAGCCGCACCAGTTCCAGCGCCTTATAGGCCGCGATGCCGCCGCTGACGATCAGCAGGACGCGCTGCATCACGCAGACTGCCGGGAACACTGGCTCCCCGCGCCCGCACCGTCATTGCGAGCCGCATTTGCGGCGTGGCAATCCAGGGGCGGCCAGGACGGCGCTTGCGGCCCCTGGATTGCCACGCCGCTGCGCTCCTCGCAATGGCGAGCGTGGACCGGACACAGCAGGTGCGAGTCTCCAGCGACCGGCAGGGCCGACGCATATGGCAAGCGGACGCTGCCTGCTCCCTTTCCCTCCGGGAGAGGGCCGGGGTGAGGGGGTCTTGCAGCACCGATCTCAGCCCTTGGCAGGACGGCCCCCCTGCCCGACAACGCAACGCCTGCCCGCCCCCTCACCCCAACCCTCTCCCGAAGGAGGAGGGAGCAGCAGCCAGCCCAACCCCCACGGCGCGCAAGACAGCCCCGGGCCGCCGGCCCCACCCACCGCATCACAGCCGCCAGCCAGTATGGATCGCGGCAATCCCACCCGTCAGGTTCCGATATCCCACCCGCGACAGCCCGGCCGCCCGCATCATCCCCGCCAGCGCCTCCTGATCAGGAAAGGTGCGGATGCTCTCGGCCAGATACTGGTAGCTATCGGCGTCCCCAGCCACCACCCGCCCCATGCGCGGCATCACCTGGAACGACCAGGCGTCATAAACCGGCTGCAGCGCCGCAACCTGCACGCGGGAGAACTCCAGGCAGTGGAACTGCCC
>CAXTFY010000456.1:2402-4067 GCA_964243265.1 uncultured Acetobacteraceae bacterium
GTCCCCCCCGCCAGGTCCAGCAGGGTGCGGCTGGGCCGCGGGTCCAGCCCGCGGATGAAATCCCGCTTCCACAGCCGGTGCACCCCCAGGCTCATCAGGTCGTTCATCAGGTCGTAACGCGGCGCCACGCTGTCGAACACCGCGCGCACCAGCGGCTTCTTGTCCGCCCGCGGCACGCTGCGGTAGCCGAAGTCGGTGTCATCTGGGTTGCTGCTCATGGCTGCGGTCTATAGCCTGTGCGGCGCCAATGCCGGAACTCCCAGAAGTCGAGACCGTGATGCGCGGCCTGCGGGCACGCTTGCAGGGCCGGGTGATCCAGCGTGCCGAGGTGCGCCGCCCGGACCTGCGCTGGCCGATGCCCCTGGACTTGCAGGCCAGGCTGACCGGCGCGGCGGTGCTGGGCTTCCGCCGTCGGGCCAAGTACATTCTGATGCGGCTGGACGGCGGCGACAGCGTGCTGCTGCACCTGGGCATGTCGGGCCGCATGCTGATCCGCCACCGCGGCGCCAACGATCCCGACGCATCTGGCCCGGCGCTGCACGAGCACGTCGAGATGGAGACCGACGACGGCTGGCTGGTCGGCTTCGTCGATCCCCGCCGCTTCGGCAGCATCGACCTGGTGCCCACCGCCGACGAGGACGCGCACCGCCTGCTGGCCGGCCTGGGGCCGGAGCCACTGGACGACGCCTTCACCCCCGCCGTGCTGTCCGCTGCCCTGACCGCCCGCCGCACCCCGATCAAGGCCGCCCTGCTGGACCAGCGCGTGGTGGCCGGCCTGGGCAACATCTATGTTTGTGAGGCGCTGTTCCGCGCCGGCATCGCCCCCACCCGCCTGGCCGCCGATGTGGCCGGCGCACAGGCCGCGCGCCTGGTGCCGGAGATCAAGGCCACCCTGCTGGAAGCCATCGCCGCCGGCGGCTCCAGCCTGCGCGACTACGTGCAGCCGGACGGCGAGCTCGGCTACTTCCAGCACGCCTGGCGCGTGTACGGCCGCGAGGGCGAGGCCTGCCCCACCTGCCCCGGCCCCCCCATCTGCCCCGGCATCCAACGTGTCGTGCAGTCCGGCCGCAGCACCTTCCTTTGCCCGCGCCTGCAAGCCGGGTAGAACCGCCGCACCGCCACGGAAGGGCACGCACATGGCCGAGATGATCCTAGTCGAGACGCAGGGCCGGGTCGGCCTGATCCGCCTCAACCGCCCGCAGGCACTGAACGCCCTGTGCGACGCGCTGATGGAGGAGCTGGGCGCCCAGCTCCTGGCCTTCGACGCCGACCCCGCCATCGGCGCCATCGTGCTGACCGGCTCGGACAAGGCGTTCGCCGCCGGCGCCGACATCAAGGAGATGAAGGACCGCGACTACCCCGACGTGTTCCTGCACGACTTCATCGGCGCCCGCTGGGAGACCGTGCTGCGCGTCCGCAAGCCCGTCATCGCCGCCGTCGCCGGCTTCGCGCTGGGCGGCGGGTGCGAGCTGGCGATGATGTGCGACTTCATCATCGCCGCCGACACCGCCCGGTTCGGGCAGCCCGAGATCAACCTGGGCGTCATCCCCGGCGCCGGCGGCACCCAGCGCCTGACCCGCGCCATCGGCAAATCGAAGGCCATGGACCTGTGCCTCACCGGCCGCATGATGGACGCCGCCGAGGCCGAACGCTGCAACCTGGTCA
>CAXTFY010000457.1:0-4011 GCA_964243265.1 uncultured Acetobacteraceae bacterium
GAACCCGGAGCACCGCGACCGCAGCTTCGACCTGACGGAGGTGGCTTGGGTGCACCGTATCATCTGGGCCAGCCAGTAAGGGGACTTCAGCAGCCGGTCCGGCGTGAAGGCCGGCACGCTAAGCGGCCCGGTTGACAGCCTGGTGCCGGTATTACGGCCCAAGCCAGCGCAAGCCGCCATGCGCCAATGGGCAGGCTGTGCGCGCGACCCCAACGGCGCATCGGGATCATGGCAGGCCGAAACCTCCCGAAAGCAGCCCCGGGCGCTGCATCGGCCACCCATGCCGGCGGGACGGGCAAGGTGCGGGTCCCGGGTGCTCCTGCCTGCACACCGGGACGCCAGCAGGCGGCGGATGCGCGCCAGCTCGCCTCCTGCCATCACGCCACCTTTGCCACGTTCGCCAACAATGCGGCGATGGCCATGGTCGGCACGGCCTGCTTTGGGCCAAGCTGACGGACCAGAACGGGCAGAAGCATGATGAAGGAGCCACTGCCGATGATGCCGCCGAACGCTCCGGCCGCCAGGTCGGCGATGCGGGCCAGCCCATGCGCCCTGCCGGTGCCTTGCCAATTCCACTCGGTCTGCGCCGGCAGGGACATCGACCCGGCGGGTGCTGCCAAACCGGGGCAGGACGGACAGAGCGGCCGGCGCCTCGTTCGAACCCGCACCCCCGCACTGTGCGGAGCCGGCCCCGACGACCTCTCGCCGGGTTGTGTCCCGTGCGGCTAACGTGGCCCTTCGCCGGAATGGGTGGCGGCATGTTCGACTGGACAGGTCAGGGATGGTTGCAGCTTGGCGAGCTGGGGTTGGCATTCATCCTCTCGGCCCTCGTCGGCCTGGAGCGTGAACTCCGCCAGAAAAGCGCCGGCCTGCGCACCTACACCTTGGTCGGCGTGTCAGCCGCGCTGTTCATGCTCATCTCGAAGTATGGGTTCACGAACGTGCTCGACCCCGGCCGGGTGGTGGTCGATCCGTCCCGCGTCGCGGCGCAGGTCGTCTCCGGCATCGGCTTCATCGGCGGCGGCGTCATCTTCATGCGGCGCGACATTGTCCGCGGGCTAACCACGGCTGCCTCGGTCTGGCTGACGGCGGCGCTCGGCATGGCGTGCGGCGCCGGCTTGCCGGTCCTGGCCCTCGCAACGGCGATCGGTCACTTCATCATCATGTTCGTGTTCCCAAAGCTCGTTGCCCGCCTGCCACGGGAACGGCGCCTGGCGACTAAGCTCCGCATTTCCTACCGGGAGGGCCAAGGGCTCCTGCAAACGATCCTGGTGGTGTGCACCCAGCTCCGGTTCGCCATCGACCACGTCGATGTCGAGCGCGGCGGCACGTCGGCGCGGTCCCTGGAAGAAGCCCTCGACCAAGCTGACCTGGAAGGCATCGAAGAGGACAGGCCGACGCGTGGCATCGTCGTGCTGGCGATGCAGGTCAGAGGCAAGCGGCCGTTCGCTCACCTGGTCACCCGGTTGTCCGAGTTGGACGGCGTGATCCGCGTCGGCAGCGTAGACGATGCCGACCTGGAGTAGGCGGCGACCGGCGCCGATTGCGGTTCTGCCTTGATCGGCTCAAGGGACCTCTCCGATCCAGCCTGTCGGCGCCGGCCTGTCGGCGTGAGAGGCCTGCGCGCCAGATCAGCCCACCCCTGACCGGCCGGGTCTAATCTACCCGTCAAACGGATCGAACCCCAGGCGGACATCGCACCCGGCGCGTGCCCTGAGCAAACCTCCGGGGGTTTGCACAGGGATAGAGACCTAAGCAGGCTTGCGCGGCCTGGCACGGCCGCAGGCCATCTGTGTGACAGGCCGCGCAAGCCTGCTTAGACCAGCGCGTGCCTTGGCAATATCAAGCAACAGACAGCTTGCCCCCTGACGAGGCACGCAGCCGCGGAGCGAGAAGGAACGCGAAAGGGCAGACGAGCAGCGCCGCACCCGCCGCGGACGCGGCACCCCAGGCCGGCCCGGCGAGGTCGCCGACGACGCCATAGAGCACGGGCGAGAGCGCCCCGGAACCGATTGTGCCCGTGTAGAACAGTGCGAAGGCGCGTGCCTCCCGCCCCGGCGGCGCCAGGTCCGGCACCGTGCCATAGAGCACGGACGAGGTGCCGTTCAGCATGACCCCAAGCAGAGGCAGCAGGACCAGCGCGGGCACGAGCGGCAGCACGATCACGGCCAAGATGGCCGCCGCCGTGCCGGCCTCCGTCGCAAGCACGGTCACCAGCAGGCCCAGGCGGGCGCCAAGCCAGCCGCAGGCGAACTTGCCGGCCGCGCCCCCGAGGAACACCAGGGTGAGCGAAAAGCCGATGAGCGGCATCTCCGCTCCCTTCGCCCGCAGCAGGAACGGCAGGAAGGTGAGAAAGCCCATCCGCACTCCGGTATCGAGAACGCCGATGGCAAGCAGCAGTCCGAAGCCGCCACGGCCTTGGCCTCTCGCCGCCTTCGGTGCCGATTGTTCCACCCCGCCGAAAGCGGGCACCAACACCCAGACCGCAACCGCCGCGGCAACGCCGATCGTCGCCATGAGCCACAGGGCGGGGCGCCACGGCATCGCAGCGAGCAGGAGCGCCGCAAGCGCTGGCAGTGCGGCTTTCCCGAGGTCGCCGGCGAAGTTGTAGGTGCCGAGCGGGCCGCGCGCCGCGGCGCCGTAGGCGTGGGAGATCGCGGCCGAGGCGAGCGGGTGCTGGGTGGCCGACCCCGCGCCCGATAGGGCCAGCGCGGCGCAGAGGCCGAGCAGCCCGCCCGAGAAGCCCGCAAGCGCATAGCCGAGTGCAGAAACGAGCGTGCCGATGACGAGTATAATGCGCCCGTCCAGACGCTCGGCGAGCCGCCCGGCCGGGATCTGCAGGACCGCCATCATACCGGCGTAAAGACCACGCAGCGCGGCGAGCGCCCCGAACCCGAGCGCGAACTCCGTCTGCCAGACCGGCAGGAGAACGTAGATCGTGTCCGTGTAGCCATCGTGCAAAGCGTGCGCGAGGCTGGCGCCCAGCAGGGTGCGGCGGGCCTTGGGGGGTGGCAAGGTAGGCGTGGAACGCGGGGCGTCAGTGGTGGCGGACATGCGGGCAGATCCTCCGGCGCCCGACTGCTTTGGGCGGCACCATGCGTAAGTGAACCACCGTGGCAAACTGGGTGGAAGACGGATCATAGACCAGATTTGTCTAGACAACTATGCCTGTTCGGTGGCGAAGCCGCAGCCTGCATTGCAGGTTCTCGACCAAGTGTCCTGAGTGGATTGGCTACCTATCCGCCAAACCATCGGACACTGGTGGCGAATTTGCGAGCTTGGCTGGGTTGGCAGCGTCGAGCGGCTTTCGGCCACGGCCCGTGTACGCCTTCGGCCTACGCCGGACGCGCTACCGCGGCCTGGCTGAAACCGGCCTGCAGCCATCGCCGTGGCCATCAACCTCGACCGCATCGCCGCCTGTTCGGAGGCTGGCCATCGCGCCCACACGTCGCGCTTCGCCGCCCTCGCCGCATAGTCAGACAATTCACCGCCAGCGTCAGGGCGTCGTGGGCGGCTTGCTCGGCTTACGCATGCACAAAGGCCGCTCCGTCCATTCCGGCCGTGGTGCCACGGAAGCCGCGTCGTTGGGCCACGTCATTCAAGGAGCGGTGCTTGCGAGCATTCCAATTGGGATTGCGACGAGCGCGCAAGCCTCGGCTGCGCGCAGCAAAGGGTCCGGAACAAAGTTTCCAGCCGCGTCGCGCCGCAGGCGGAACACCAGGCCAGGTCCGTGGCTGCGCTCTTCAGGCGTGCGGGTTTCGGCCAGGAAGGCTTGCCGCAGCAGGGGGTCCGCAATTTCGTCCGCGACCCTCGCGCAAATCTCGGCGCAGCCAGCAACCTCCCCGGCTGCGCGCCGGACCGCCACCTCGGCGTAGGGACCGATGACTTCGGCGAGCCGGTCGGAGATGTGCTTGATCGCCGCCCGGTGCGACAGGCGCTGGGAGTCAAGGGCAGGCTCTCGATTGCCATCAAGCTGTCCAGGGCTGGACTCAGCGTTGGACCCAGAGTTGG
>CAXTFY010000458.1:0-4006 GCA_964243265.1 uncultured Acetobacteraceae bacterium
GCCTACTACAACGCCGTGCGGCAGAAGCTGTTCGGCACCGGCGACTACGCCGTGAACCAGCCAGGGCGCTAGCGGTGGCGCTACCGCCGGCGCCGGCCGGCCCCGAGCCATCGAGCGATCCCTCGATGGAGGATATCCTGGCCTCGATCCGCAAGATCCTCAACGAGGACGACGCGGGGAAGCCGCCGGGCGAGGCTACGGCCGAGCCGCATCCTGCACCGCAGCCGCCGCATCACGAAGTGCCGGCGGACGACGTGCTGATGCTGGACGAGTCGATGATGGTGCCCGAGGACCCCCCGGCCGCACCGTCGTTCCCGGCCTTGCAACCGCCAGCCGAGGCCGTTTCGGCGGACGTGGCGCCGCCCGCGCCAGAGCCAGTGTCGCAAAGTCCGGTGCCGCCAATACCAATGCCGCCCGGGCCAGCGCCGCCTGAGCCGGTCCCGCCCGCGCCGGTTGCATCCGAGCCGGCCCCGCCCATCCCAATGCCGCCGCCGGCCATCACCATGCCGCTGGCATCCCCGCTGGTCAGCCCCGCCGCGGCCGGCGCCGCCTCCGGATCCGTCGAGCTGCTGCTGCGGACCCTGGCCCGGGAGCGCACGACCGCCACGCACCGCGGCGGGCCGACCATCGAGGACTTGGTCCGCGAGGAAATGCGCCCGCTGCTGCGCGAGTGGCTGGACACCCACCTGCCGCCCCTGGTCGAGCGCCTGGTCCGCACGGAGATCGAGCGCGTGATGAGCCGCATGTCGTCCTGATCGCGTGCGGCCAGCCCAACCCTGATCCAGCCGGCCCTGATCTAGCCGGCCTGCCCCAGCCAACCCGATCCAGCCAAGCGTCGATCCCGCGCAGTGCCGACCTGGCGTTGACCCTGACCTGACGCGCCCCGCCTTCCCGCCGGACCAGCCACGGTCTAGAAGCCTGGAATGCTAAGCAAGAGCTTCGTCCCCGCCGACGTGGAGCCCGGCCTCTATGCCGGATGGGAGGCCACCGGCGCCTTCCATGCCGACCCGGCCTCCACGGCGGCGCCCTACACCATCATGATCCCGCCGCCCAACGTCACCGGCAGCCTGCACATGGGCCATGCCCTGACCATGACCTTGCAGGACACCCTGGTCCGCTGGCGCCGTATGCAGGGCCGCGACGCCCTTTGGCAGCCCGGCACCGACCACGCCGGCATCGCCACCCAACTGGTTGTCGAGCGTCTGCTGGCCAAAGAGGGTAACCAGTCCCGCCAGGCCATCGGCCGCGAAGCCTTCACCCGGCGCGTATGGGACTGGAAGGCGGAGTCCGGCGGCGCCATCACCGGGCAGCTCCGCCGGCTGGGCGCGTCGCTCGATTGGCAGCGCGAGCGGTTCACCATGGACGAGGGCCTGTCCGACGCCGTGCGGGAGGTGTTCGTCACCCTGTACCGCCAGGGCCTGATCTACCGCGACCGCCGCCTGGTGAACTGGGACCCGGGGTTCCAGTCCGCCATCTCGGACCTGGAGGTGGAGGCCCGCGAGGTCAAAGGCAGCCTATGGCACATCCGCTACGCCATCGAGGGCAAGCCTGACCGCTCCATCACCGTCGCCACCACCCGGCCGGAGACCATGCTGGGCGACACGGCCGTCGCCGTGCATCCCGACGACAGCCGCTACCGCGACCTGGTGGGCCAGCACGCCATCCTGCCGCTGACCGGGCGGCGCATCCCGGTGGTGGCCGACGCCTACTCCGACCCGGAGAAGGGCACCGGCGCTGTCAAGATCACCCCGGCGCACGACTTCAACGACTTTCAGGTCGGCCAGCGCCACGGCCTGCCGATGCCGTCCGTGCTGGACCGCGAGGGCCGGGTGACACTGACAGAGCTGGACCTGGGGCCTGACGCCGAATTCGTCCGCACCCTGCAGGGCCAGGACCGCGGTGCCGCCCGCAAGGCCATCGTGGCGGAACTGGAGCGGCTGGGCCTGCTGGAACTGGTCGAGCCGCACACCCATCAGGTCCCGCACGGCGACCGCTCCGGCGTGGCCATCGAGCCGCTGCTGACGACGCAATGGTACTGCAACGCCGCCGAGTTGGCCAAGCCCGCCATCGCCGCCGTCGAAACCGGCGCGACCGAGTTCGTGCCGCGGCAATGGGAGAACACCTTCTTCGCCTGGATGCGCGACATCCAGCCCTGGTGCATCAGCCGGCAATTGTGGTGGGGCCACCGCATCCCTGCCTGGTTCGGCCCCGACGGCCAGGTGTTCGTCGAACGCACCGAGGCCGAGGCGCAAGCCGCCGCCCGCGCCCACTACGGCCGGACTGAGCCGCTGGAGCGCGACCCCGACGTGCTCGACACCTGGTTCAGCTCGGCGCTGTGGCCGTTCTCCACCTTGGGCTGGCCGGAGGGGACGCCGGAACTGGCCCGCTACTACCCAGGCGACGTGCTGGTGACGGGCTTCGACATCATCTTCTTCTGGGTCGCCCGGATGATGATGATGGGCCTGCACTTCATGGGCCGGGCACCGTTCCGCACCGTCTACATCCACGGCCTCGTGCGGGACGAGCGCGGGCAGAAAATGTCTAAGACCAAGGGCAACGTGATCGACCCCCTGGACCTGATCGAGGCCTATGGCACCGACGCCCTGCGCTTCACCGTCTGCGCCCTGACGGGTCCGGGCCGCGACGTGAAGCTGGGCGCGGCGCGGGTGGAGAACTACCGCAGCTTCGTCACCAAGCTGTGGAACGCCGCCCGGTTCTGCGAGATGAACGGCGTCGCCCCGGTGGCGGACTTCGACCCGGCCACCGCCCGCCTGCCGCTGTGCCGCTGGCTGTTGGACGCCGCCAACGCCGCAATATCCGAGGCTGACGCGGCGCTGGAGGCCTACCGGTTCAACGACTACGCCGGTGCCGCCTACCGCTTCACCTGGAACACCTTCTGCGACTGGTTCCTGGAATTCGCCAAGCCGGTCCTGAATGGACCCGCCGACGCGGACGCCGCCGAGGTACGCGCCACCGCCGCCCACGTCCTGGGCGTCATCCTGCGCCTGCTGCACCCGGCGATGCCCTTCGTCACCGAGCACCTGTGGGACAACCTGGGCTACGGCGCCCCCTGCAGCCTGATCCGCGCCCCCTGGCCGCAGCCCTCCGCCGTGCCCGGCGCAGCCGCGGCGCGCGACGAGCTGGACTGGCTGGTGCGCCTGGTGTCCGAAGTCCGCACCGTCCGCTCGGAGATGAACATCGCTCCCAACGCGCTGACGCCCATCCTGCTGCGCGACGCCGGGCCGGCTACCCTGGCCCGCGCCGCCACCTGGACGGACAGCATCCGCCGCATGGCCCGGGCGACGGAGATCGGCCCGCTGAACGGCTCGATGCCGCCGGACAGCGCGCAGGTGGTGGTCGGCGAGGCGACGGTGGTGCTGCCGCTGGCGGGGATCATCGACATTGCCGCCGAGCGCGCCCGTCTGGACAAGGACCGCGGCAAGGCGCTGGCGGAGGCCGACAAGGTGGAACGCAAGCTGGCCAACCCCGACTTCGTCAACCGCGCCAAGCCGGAGGTTGTCGAGGAAAACCGCGAGCGCCTGGCCGCCTACCTGGCCGAAGCAGCCCGCCTGGCCGCCGCCCTAGCCCGCATCTCCTCTTCCCCCTCTCCCTCCGGGCTTGGGCCGTGAAACGGACCAAGACCGGGGTGAGGGGGTCTTGCCGCAAGCACGGTCCCAACCAACGCGGCCCAGCGGTCTTTCGCCATGCGCCGCTCCCCGCTCCGCAGCCAAGACCCCCTCACCCCAACCCTCTCCCGGAGGGAGAGGAAGCAGCAAGCACAACGCACAACGCAATTCCAACCGAGGAACCACCATGCTGAAGAAGCGCTGGGACAAGTCCCGCCTGCCATCCCGCCACGTCACCGAGGGCGCCGACCGCGCCCCGCACCGCAGCTACTACTACGCAATGGGCCTCACCGAGGACGAGATCAACCAGCCCTTCGTCGGCGTCGCCTCCTGCTGGAACGAGGCGGCCCCCTGCAACATCGCCCTCAACCGCCAAGCGC
>CAXTFY010000459.1:0-3998 GCA_964243265.1 uncultured Acetobacteraceae bacterium
GCCTGGACGAAGCGGAACACGTTGTCCATCAGCAGCAGCACGTTCTGGTGCTTCTGGTCGCGGAAGTATTCGGCGATGGTCAACGCCGTCAGCGGCACCCGCCAGCGGGCGCCGGGCGGCTCGTTCATCTGGCCATACACCAGCACGGTGCGCGCCAGCACGCCCGACCCCTGCATGTCGTTCAGCATCTCGTGCCCCTCGCGGGAGCGCTCGCCGACGCCGGCGAACACCGAGATGCCCTGGTACTTCGCCACCGTGGCGTGGATCAGCTCCATCACCAGCACGGTCTTGCCCACCCCGGCGCCGCCGAACATCGCGGCCTTGCCGCCCTGGGCCAGCGGCGCCAGCAGGTCGATCACCTTGATGCCGGTCTCGAACAGGTCCGTCGCCGAGGTCTCCTCCTTGAGGGTCGGCGGCGGGTTGTGGATGCTGCGCCACGGGGTGCCGTCGGGCAGCGCGGGGCCGCGGTCCCGCAACGTGCCCACGACGTCGAGCAGGCGGCCAAGCACGGCCTCCCCGACCGGCACGGTGATCGGCTCGCCCGTCGCCCGCACCCTGGTGCCGCGGGCCAGGCCGGACGTGGCCTGCATGGCGATGCCGCGGACGGTTCTGGGATCGACATGGCTGTGGACTTCGAGCACCAAGGGCTCCGGGCGGTCCCACTCGACGACCAGCCCGCTGTTGACCGGCGGCAGCGCGGTGCCGTCGAACACCACATCCACCACGGCGCCGCGGACCGACACGATCACGCCGGTTGCCGCGGCCTGGCCCGCCTTCGCCGGGGCACCGGCGGACCGGGACGCACCGGCTGGGTCAGACGCGGGCAGAATGGCGGCATTGGACGAAACCACCGCCGCTGCGGTCGTCAAGGCAGGCCTACTGCCTCTGCACGCCGCCGAGGCTGCTGACGATCAGCGAAACCTGCTTTCCGTCCTCAAGCGCCTTTGCAGTCCACCCGTTATCTGTCTTTTGCAGATCCGTCGGCTTGGTATATCCGTCCACCGTAATCTGCGCCCGCGCATAATCCTCGGTGACTTGCACCGATGCAGCCGCGCTGCCGGGGGCTGGAAGCGCGGCTGCCGATGCGCCCGCCGCAATGGCGCATAACGAAGCAAAGCCGGCAAATACTCCGGCAACGAGCGTGCCAGGACGTGACTTCAACATGGAGGTGACTCCGTTCCAAGATGTCAGGCAGCGTTTTCCGGGTTGGGTTCCGCTTGCCATCAGCATCGTCGCCGTTGCCAAAACGGATCGGTCAAAGGAAGGCTTGCGTCATTCCCAACCTTCCCGCTCGGATTGGGCAACGCCGTTCCTCAGATACCCAAGATGAACGATAACGATCTGCCAGCAGGGTTTGGAAGGCTCGGAATCTACCTACCCGTCTTGGATAAAACCCCATCCCGTCGTTGCGTCCGGACCGGCCATCGCACAAACCGGCAGGCAAGCTGATTGGCATGGCTGCCAGCCTGCCCATGGAGATGAGGCAACAGCCGCAATGCCCACGTGCGGCAGCCTGCCGAAACCTGTGCGCGCAGCGCTGCCGAAGGAGGAATGGCGCCAGGCCGTGCGAACTTGGGCGGCGCGAGTAGGTAGTTTCCGAGCCTGCCTGGCTCAGGGAGCAGCAGATTAGGGTGGATGATCCGTAGGGCTGGGGAAGCCCCCTTCGGCGTTCGGCCAGGCCGCGCAGGGTGCGGCCGTCAACGCCGTCACCTGACGGCGCCTGATCCACTTCCAGGAGACCTGCGATGGGCTACGCGACACTGATGGTGCACCTGCAGGTCGGCCAGCCGAACCGGGCGGTGCTGCTGGCCGCGGCCGGCCTGGCGGAGCGGTTCGGCGCCGGCGTGATCGGCGTCGCCGCGTGCCAGCCGATCCAGCTCGTCTACAGCGACGGCTATATCGCCGGCGACGTGTTCGAGCGGGACCGCGAGGAAAAGGACCGTGAGGTCGCCGAGGCCGAGGCCGCGTTCCGCGCCGCGTTCCGGGCGCGCGGCAACCTGCTCGAGTGGCGCTCGACCATCACGCTCGGGGCGTCCTGCGGCTGGGTGGCAGACCAGGCGCGCTGCGCCGACCTGGTCGTCACGGGGGTGGGCGCGCCGGCCGATCCCTTCGACCCCAGCCGCCGGGTCAACACGGGCGAGCTTGTCATGCAGGCTGGCCGGCCCGTGCTGGTCGTGCCGCACGGCGCGGACGGGCCGGGGCTGGACTATCCCGGGCTTGAGCACACTGGCTCCGGCGAGATCAGCCTGGACCACGTCATGATCGCCTGGAAGGACACGCGGGAGACCCGGCGCGCGGTGCTGGACGCGCTGCCGCTGCTGCAGCAGGCCGCCCGGGTCAGCATCGTCGAGGCCGCCGTCGCGCAAGACATGGACGACGCCCGCAGCCATGTCGCGGACGTGGCCGCCTGGCTCGGCCGGCATGGCGTTGCGGCGAGCGGCCAGGCGGTGGCGTCGGACGGCGGCGACGCGGCACAGTTGGACGCCATCGCGCGGGACTACGGCGCAGGCCTGGTCGTTGCCGGCGCCTATGGCCACAGCCGCGTGCGCGAGTGGGCGCTGGGCGGCGTCACGCGCAGCCTGCTGATGCACAGCAGCCGGTGCTCGCTGCTGTCGCACTGAGCGGCGCGGACGAAGCCTGCCCCATCCTGGAGAGACGCACATGACCAAGCCATCCGGCAGCCACCAAGCCATCACACCAGCCGCCTTCATACCAGCCCGGGACCTGCCGTTCCTCGACGAGGCGGACCGCCTGACGCTGGATGCGATGTTCGCCAACCCCCTGCCCTACATCGGCTGGAACGCGGCCGTCGCGCTGTTCGGCGTGCTCGGCGCGGTCGAGCCGCGGGCCGATGGCAGGTTCGCCTTCCGGATCGGCGCCGAGCACCATCTGGTGCACAAGCCGCGCGATGCGGACCTGTCGGCGCCCGAGGCGGTGAACTTGCGCCACCTGATCGAGCGTGCCGGCCTGACGCCCACCCTGCCGGCCAGCCACCCCGACCCGGCAGCCCCGGCGCCTCCGCCCGTTGCGGGCCTGCTGGTCGCCATGGACCATCACGGGGCCAAGGTGTTCGAGCTTGACGTCGCCGCGTCGGACCCGGCCGGGCACACCATCAAGCCGTACGACCCGCATGGCTACCTGCACCACCTGACCCACAAGGACGAGTCGCGCGAGCGCGGCCAGCGGGCGGCGGAGGACCCGGCCTACTACGAGCGCATCGCCCACACCGTCATGGCGGCGGCGCACGTCGTCGTGCTCGGCAACGGGCGCGGCCACAGCGATGCGGCGCGGCACCTGATCGAGCACTTGCAGGCCCACCATCGCGACATCTATGGACGCACCGTCACCGAGGCGGTGGCGAACCTGTCCAGCCTGACGGAGCCGCAACTGCTCGACCTCGGCCGCAGCGCCCTGCGCAAGCAGCCCGCATAGCCCGTTGCAGACCGGCAGGCGCCGCAACCTGCAACCCCGGGGCAACCCGCAACCCAGGAGGACTTGGCATGACGATGTTCGAGAGCCGGGAACGGGCGTTCGAGGCGAAGTACGCGCACGACGAGGAGTTCCGCTTCCTGGTCACCGCGCGGCGGGACAAGCTGATGGCGCATCGAGTGGCGGAACGGCTCGGGATGGCGGACGCCGCGCGGGACGACCTGACGGCGGCCATCCTGAAGCTGCGCGACGGTCCCGGCCACGATGCGCTGTTGATCCAGCACATCGCGGGCGTGATGCAGGCCCATGGCAGCAATGCCCTGGCCGCCGAGGTCGCGGGTTGGCTGGCGGACTGCGCCGCGCAGGCGCAGCAGCAGCTCCTGGAAGGGCCGTTGCGCTAGGTAGTTTCCGAGGCTGCCGCGCCGCGCCGCTTGCCGGTAATCCCAGACCTTGCTGCAAGCAAGCAGTCAGGAAGGCGCCTCCCATGCAAGCATCCGTCATGCAGACCTCCACCATGCTGACCCCGGCGAAGGACTCCGTCGCCGCCGTGTTCCCCGATCATCAAGCAG
>CAXTFY010000460.1:0-3989 GCA_964243265.1 uncultured Acetobacteraceae bacterium
ACCTGGTCCTTGGCGACGGCGCGGAAGTAGCTGGCGCCCAGGAACACCACGGCCTCGGTGAAGGCGTCCGGGCGGTTCAGCCGGGCGTGCAGGCGGAAGCCTGCGAAGCCCAGGTCCGGCAGGCGCATCGCCGGGTCCGGCCAGTCGAACAGGTCGGGCGAGTACGGCACGCGCGCCGATTGGCCGTCCACGACCTCGAACACCTCGATGGCTGGCCGGTACAGGAACCCGCGCGGGAAGAACTGCACCTGGAACGGCAGCCCGTCCCGCCACAGCGCGCGGTCCAGCCGGTAGGCGATGGTGCGGTATTGCTCGTAGGTCAGCTTGTCCACCGGGCCGGGCAGGGCGGTGTCGGGCGCGGCATAGGACTGCTTGGACAATGCCAGCGCCAGCCGGCGCACAGCGGCACCGTCGAACGGGCCAGTGCCCGGTCCAGGCTCCGACGCACCTGCGGCGGTGCCGAGGAGGGAGGCTGCGGCTAGGGTCGCGCTGGACAGCAGGAGGTCACGTCGCTGCAAGATCGATCCTAGAGGTGGGGCGGCCATGCGATCTGCGGTCAGGCCGCATATCTAGGACTGGACGCCTACCAAAGGCATTTGGCAACATTAAGGCCAGCTTGCCCGATCCAGGCCATCGCCTGATTCCGCCTCCGTCCGCCATGGCTTGAGGCTCGCTTGCATCCCTTCTCCGTGCGGCTGCCGGGAGGCTCGCTGTCCGCCACCGCGATCCTGTCGCGCGGTGATCCGCCCCGGCGGACGGGCGCGTGCAGCGCCATCCACACGTAATCCCGCCCGCTGCCGATCCCAGGCAGGGTGCGCCCGCCCACGTCGCCTCTCGGTGCGCGATGAGCGCCAGCTTGGTCTTGAGGCCGGTCCCGTCCTCGCCGGCGCTTCCCTGACGGACGCCTCCGGTCAGGCCGGGGAAGGCGGAAAACCTGGCAACGGCCGCAGGCTCGAACGCCGCTAGGCGTCCAATTGCATCCCCTCCAAGACGAGCACTTTCGCCAGTGCCAGATCCAACGTGCCCAGCTCCCATGCCCCGCCCAACGACCGGACCAGGAACACCGTACCGCAGTCCGTCGGGTTCATAAGGTAGAGAACAACCGGAGAATGGCGAAGGAAGATTTCAGCGACTTCCAGGAAGTCCTGATGGTGCGTAGCGATCCTCACGCACAGGCCCAGAGGACGCGCGCCGCTCCATTTCGTGATGGTCGCGACCTGGCCGAGCGTGAACGCCGGATGCCGGGGAACGGATCGTGGGGCATTGGTTTGCATTGATGACTTCAGGTTCTGCTTGCACCCGAAGGACACCACGGCGGGACGGGGACGGTCACGTTAGGTTATGTCGATGCAAGTCGGGAATTGCTCCTGCTTACTGCAACAGCGTCGTCTGCAACGGATGAACTGGACGGGGCCGCCGGGCTAGGCTTGGGGTCGTAGTCCACGTCAAGAGCATGGTCCTGTTTTAGCCACAGCCACGCCTTTGGTCTTTCCGTGTCAGCACTGATAGGCAGGGGCAGTCCGGGCTAGGCCTCGACGCCCAGCGCGCCGCGGTCGAGTTGCAGGCGCGCTCGGTTCGTGCCGAGGTGATTGCCGGTTCCAAAACGTCGAAAGCGGGCGCAAAGCGGACCGCACCGAACTAGCTGAGGCGCTTGCGACCTGCCGGGCCAAGCACATGACGCTGCCGATCGCCAAGCTCGACCGGCTGGCACGCAGCGTGGTGTTCATGTCCAACCTCATGGAAGGCGGCGTGGATTTCGCCGCTGCCGATATGCCCAGCGTGAACCGGCTGATGATGCACGTGCTCGCGGCCGTTGCTGAGCGTGAGCGCGAGATGATCTCGTAGCGGACCAAGGCGGCACTCGGCGCGGCCAAGGTGCGCGGCACGCGACTAGGCAACCTGCGTCGTCCTCATTGAAGGACCTGCAAAACGTTGTGCATGAGCCGAACAGCGGTGGCGTCGCGCGACTGGCTAGGATCAGGCGAGGCTCATCCGACATAGGCCGCATTCAAATAGGCCTGGCCATCAACGCTCCCCGTCGTGATGCTCACCTTTGAAGTCACATCCGACAAGCTCAACCCGGCAAAGGTTGCGGATTGGTTGGTGCCCGCTCCCGCGCCGGCAAGCTCGGAATGGATGGTCGCTCCCGTGTAACCGGCGGCCCCGTCAGACGCGGTCCAGAGCGTCGTGCTGACGCCCGGCACAAAACCCCAGATCGTCAGGTTGTCCCCGTGGTGGAAGTTGACGACCGTGCTCCACGTCACAGCGCCCCCACGGCCATCGACGAAGAACGTGTCGGCGGCGCCATCGCCACCATCGCCGCCGACTAGGAAGTTCGACCCTGCTCCTCCGTCGAGGACATTGGTCCCACCTGTCACGGTGAGGGCGTCATCGCCAGCCCCACCATGCAGGAAGACGTCAGGGGTGTTCGCAGCCACGGCTACGCCGTCCGGGCTGGACCAGATGAACTGCCGCTGCAGCAGCGCGACGGGACCGGAGTAGGCGTCACCTGCGCTGCTTTCGGACTGCATGGATGTGGTGTCAGTCACCGCGAAAGCAGCCGGCGGGGACGCTTGCGGCCCTGTGTCAGGCGGGGTTGCGTCAGGCATCGACGCGGTGCCGACAATCACAGTCTGCGTTCCACCGTTGAAGAGGTTCACGGCGCTGGTGGAGGGATCGCTGCCCTCGTACGATGCTCCATCGAGGAAGAGGTTGCGGTCGGTGGATGGGCTGCCGCCGTAGGCATCGTTGAGGAAATCCAGGGAAACCTGGTGCAGCCCTGGGCCGAACGTGCCCTCCACCTCGTAATTCTGGTACAGCCCAGACGCATGCGAAACGGTGGCCGTTTGGATGCCATCCACCTGCACGCCATCAACCTGCACCGTGAACTGGGCGTCGCCCTGCCAAGCGTCCTCGGACACCTGCAGCGTCACGACATCCGGACCGGACCCTATGACGACCTCGGGCATTGCGGATTGAAGCGACGCGAGATCGCCTTGCACGAAGGTGAAGGACTGCTCGCCGCCGATGTACTCGCTCAGCGCCGCACCTGGGACCGGCGACCCATCAAGCGTTGCGGAGTCAAGGTACAGGTTCCGGTCGGCGCCGGGGGCGCCGCCGAAGTTATTCAGGAAGTTCACGCCCAGGCTGTGCTGGCCGGTGCTGAGGTCGGCCATGACGTTGAAGACCTGAACCGCCCCGGCCGAGTGCGACGCGGATGTGGAAAGCACGCCGCCGACCTGCGTGCCGTCAAGCGTCACGATGAACTGCGCGTCGCCTTCGTATGCGTCCTCGCTGATGCCGAGTGCGATGTCGTGCGAGCCTTGCCCCAGCATCTGGTCGCCGGTTGGCGCCGGGGTGGGGGCGGGCGGGCTTGACGGCGCTGGAGGCGGCAGGTCAACGCCGCCGAGCGCGCCATTGCCGTTCGCGTCCGTCGCCCCGTAGAAGTCGTAGCCCCGACCATCGGGCGACGAAGTGGCCTGCTGCATGACGGCCGGGTTGGCACCATCGTTCGAGTAGGCCCGGATGTAGTCGATCAGCAGGTCGGCCGACTCGCCGGTGGGTGCGCCTGCCCAGTTCCCGCCGACCGCAAGGTTCGCCAGCATATACATCGGCTGGTCGAAGCCGGCCGGCGTGGCCATGGTGCCGTACGCCTTGCCGTTGAAGTAGAAGGTGAGCGTACCCGGCTCCCAGTCCACCCCGAAGGTATTGAACTGTGTGTAGAGGTTCGCCCCGTTCGTGTCGTTCCACCCGCCTTGCCCGCCGTCGGCGGCCGAAACCCGGCCATCGTGGAACGAATACGCTCCGCCGTCGCCCCCTGGACCCGGTGCGCCGAAAGCCTCCAACGGGTCGAGTTCCGGCGGCCAAACGTGCACTTGGGGCAGCATCCAGAATGCCGGCCACATGCCGGTGCCCTGCGGCAATTCGGCGCGCATCTCAAAGTAGCCATAAAGCTGCGAGAACGAGTGGTTGGTCGTGATGACGCCGGA
>CAXTFY010000461.1:0-3985 GCA_964243265.1 uncultured Acetobacteraceae bacterium
TGACGGTCGATCAGGTGGGCGACGGCCTGGCGCACCTCGGGCTTGCGGAAATATTCGTTGTCGAGGTTGAACTCAAGGCGGGTGACGTTGAACGAGTAGGTGTTGCCATCCGGCGTGAACATCAGGTTCGGCAGCGCCTTCAGCCGCTCAACGTCGTTGAGTCCGACTGGGGTGCGGTAGCCGAGATCGGCCTGCCCGGTCTCGAACGCCACGGAGCGGGCGGCGGGATCGGGAATGAACTTGACGATGAGCTGGTCGAGGAAGGGCTGCGGCTTGCCCCAGTAATCCTCGTTGCGGACATAGGCGGCATAGGAGCCGCGCGACCACTCCTTGAAGCGGAACGGCCCGGTGCCGACCGGCGCATTGTTGGCGGGGTTGGCAACGGGGTCGCCCTGTTCGTAGATGTGCTTCGGCAGGATCGGCGTTTCGGTGCCGACCAGCGCCTTGATCAGGTAGGGCGCGGGCTTGGACAGGCGGAACACCGCCGTCATCGGGTCCGGCGTGTCCACGGCCGTCACGTTGGCGAAGGTGGACCGGCCGCGCGGGTGCAGGCGCTTCAGCAGCATGATGCTGAAGGCGACATCGGCGGCGGTGAAATCCTGCCCGTCATGCCACCGCACGCCGGGCCGCAGGTTGAAGGTGTAGCTGAGTCCGTCCGGCGCCGTGGTCCATGCTGTCGCCAGCAGCGGCAGCGGATTGAGGTCGTTGTCGTATTCCAGTAGGCCCTCGATCACCTTGGCGCTGACGCTCAGGGCCGAGGTGAGCACGGTGAAGGCGGAGATCAGCGTCGTGGGTTCGTTGGACAGCACGATGGTGGCGGTGCCGCCGCGCCGGGCCTGGGCGCGGGCACCCGACCCAAGCAGGATGGCGGATGGAAGCGCTGCAAGCGTGGCCCGGCGAGTGAGAGGCATCGTCATCCCTTGTGCAGTGCACCACGTTGGGCAATGGCACGAACGCCGTCAATCAGACGGGCAGCGCCGCACAGGAAGACGGGTGTGACGACCGGCGACGCGCACCTCGGTAAATCTTGGATAACCGGGCTGGCGCCGCGTGTGAACAAACGCCGGATCAGGGCCTCGCTGGAGTCGGGTCAACCTTGTTGATCGCACTCAGAACGTCACCTATCCGCGATGTTTGGCGCCGAGTCAGCGTGTCGCAGCCGGTTTTGGGATGTGTCCTGGTTCGGCGCTTGTTCCCAACGGGATCAACGACCTCTCTCTGCTCCGCCGCCATCACGGGCCCGCCACCCGGTTCGGGCCGCCTGGACCCAAGCCCATCAGGTCTAGGCCGCCATCAGGTCTGGGCCGAGGCCACCGGCGTCGCCGTCAGGGCGTCATCACGGGCACGCCGCCCTTGCCGCGCGCCGTCGCGATCCCAATCCAACAAGTTGACGGCATCCACCCGTCGCATCCGTCGCGATCCGTACTGCTGTAACCTATCGAAGTCGCGGTCGTATTCCCTGCAACCCGATGCCTCGTCCTGCCTTGCCGGAGTCCCTCATGCCTACATTGTTCGATCCGATCCAGTTGGGCGCCATCGCCGCGCCGAACCGCATCCTGATGGCGCCGCTCACCCGGGGCCGAAACACGCGCGACCATGTGCCGACCGAGCTGATGGTGGAATACTACCGCCAGCGTGCGAGCGCGGGCCTGATCATCTCGGAAGCGACGGGGATCAGCCTGCAGGGCCTCGGCTGGCCTTACGGACCCGGCATATGGAACGACGCCCAAGTCGAGGGATGGCGCCGGGTCACTGAGGCCGTGCACGGGGCCGGCGGCCGCATCATGTGTCAGTTGTGGCACATGGGGCGTGTGGTGCATTCCAGCCTGCCCGGCCGCAGCCAGCCGGTTTCGGCCTCGGCGACCACGGCGCCTGGCACGGCGATGACCTACGAAGGCCCGCAGCCGCACGTTCAGGCGCGGCCGCTCGGTGCCGAGGAAATCCCGCTTTTGCTCGAGGATTTCCGGCGCGCAACCCACAACGCCATGGCGGCCGGGTTCGACGGTGTGCAGTTGCACGGTGCGAATGGCTACCTGATCGACCAGTTCCTGCGCGATGCGGCGAACCAGCGTGACGACCTGTATGGCGGATCGCCCGAGAACCGGGTCCGCCTGCTCATCGATGCGACCAAGGCGATCGCCGAGGTCGCGGGCGCCGACCGGACGTCCGTGCGGATATCGCCCAATGGCAACATCCAAGGGGTGACCGACAGCAACCCCGCCCCCTTGTTCGCTCTTGCGGCGGAAGGCCTGTCCTCCCTCGGGCTGGCGTTCCTGGAGGTGAAGGAACCGCCGCCGGGCGGGACGCGCGGCACGCCGGACCATCCTCCGGTGGCCCCTGTGATCCGCAAGCTGTTCAAGGGTCCAATGGTATTGAACTCCGACTTCGATGCGGTGCGTGCCCCTGCGGCTCTGGCCGAGGGGATTGCTGACGCGATTGCCTTCGGCCGGCACTTCATCGGCAATCCGGACCTCGTGCACCGTCTGGCGTACGGCCTGCCCTTGGCGTCCGGCGCGTCGGAAACCTGGTACACGCAGGGACCGCAGGGCTATGTCGATTACCCGGCCATCGCCTGACGCGCCGCGGCGTCGGCGCGACAGCAGTGCCGCATCGCCGGCCTCGCCAACCTACCTCCGTCAGCCGGCCCGGGATTGGCCAATTCTAGCCGAGGGAACGTTCCAACAACGGACGATGTTCCGGTCCGGGTCACGGTGTGGCCCGGCGCTGGCCGCAGCAGGCCGGAATGCCTGGGACCTGATGGCCGCGTCTCGCCGGCGAGGCGTGTGCGTTTCGAGCCGCAACGGGGCTGACCGTTTATTCCACCAGGGAGGTCGTCCGCAGCATCGGGCACTCCCGGCAGCGCGCTCCGAGGCATCGGCGCGCATAATGCTCCGGTGCCGGTCTTTATGCTTGAGTGCCGCGGAAGTCTGGGCGGATCATCGTGAGCGGCCAGATCGACAACGGCTGCGCCCGGAAAGCCATACGAGACTCGAAGACGACCATTGCCCTGCCCAGGCGTCCTCAAAGCCCAGAGGATGATCGGGGCGCCAACATCAAGACGGCTCCGCGCCGGCCAAACGGGCAGGGACGCATCCGGCAGGGCCTCCCCAGGTGTCACCCTGCTGGTCAAGCCCAGCCGCCGTGGCACGCGCCCGGTCCCTGGCGGACATCTGGCCCCAAACCGAAACCCTCCCCCAGATGGAGCATCGCATGAGTGCGACGTTGAACCCGGTCCAGCCTGCGCGCGGCGCCGTCACGACCGCCGACCTGCACGTTCTGGTCCCCCAGGACGAGAAGCCGCGCAACTACGCCTATGATCCGCCCGACGGGACCCCGCGCTTGAACGCGCGCCATGCCCCGCAGGGCGTGCCGGTCCACGACGCGCGCCGCCACGCGGCCGAGTTCGCGCTGGACCGGAAAGGCTTCGCCCTTGTGCGGCACCATAGCGCCGTGCGCGACGTCTGGGACGAGGACGAGGTTCGCCGGGTTTACTATCCGAAAGCCGAGCGCCTGATCCGGGAGGCCACCGGGGCGGACCGCGTGTTCGTGTTCGACCACACATTGCGCCGACGCGTGCCGGGCACGGACGATGGCACGGCCGGCTTGCAGCGCCAGCCGGTCACGCGGGTCCACGCGGACCAGACCTTGAAATCCGGCCCGCAGCGCGCGCGCGACCTGCTGCCGGACGATCACCGCGCCGGGCGCCCCGGCCTGGGCGCATGAGCACGCGCCGGGACCTCCTGGCGGGCTTGGCCACGGCGCCGCTGCTGGGCCGTGCCGCCTGGGCAGCCAGTGGGGCGGCCGACGTGTTGCGGGCCGGTGACCAGAAGGGCGGCACGCAGTCGGTGATGAAGGCGGCGGGCGTGCTCGACGGCCTGCCCTACCGGCTGGAGTGGAGCCAGTTCTCCGCCGCCGCGCCGTTGCTGGAGGTGCTGAACGCCGGCGCGGTGGACCTGGCCTTTGCCGGGGACGCACCGGCGACGTT
>CAXTFY010000462.1:0-3967 GCA_964243265.1 uncultured Acetobacteraceae bacterium
GGCACCATGCCCGCCCGACGAGATGCGCGTGCCGCCCCCTTACCTGCCCGCTCGCGCGCCTCGGCCTCGATGGTCACGATGTTGGCCATGGTCTGCTCCTAACAGCAAAAGCGCCGGCCTCCAGGGGTGCCAGCGTCGGCGGCGGTGTAGCGGATCGGGGGCCGAGGGGCAACGGGGGCTGTCTTCTGTCCCCGTGGCAGTCGGGCCCCACGGCAGTCCGGCCGAGTTTTTGCGGCGCAAGTTGCATGGCATTGAATGCACTCGGGTCCGGTTGAGGCTGCACGGGCTAGTTCTGCCTGGGTGGGAACGGATGCCGCCTACAGCCGGCAAGCTGGGTCCTTGCCGCGCCCCCTCACCCCGGCCTTGGTCCATTTCACGGCCCAAGCCCGGAGGGAGAGGGGGAAGGCGGTGGTGCTTGACAGCTTTGCCCTGCCCGCCTGATCATATGTGTGCGAATGATCAGGAAGGCCCGCCATGGCCAGCTACCTGCGCCCGACTACCCTGCCCGACGCCCTAGCCGCGCTGCGCTGCCAGCCGCGCACCGTACTGGCCGGCGGCACCGACCACTTCGCCGCCCGCGCCACCTGGGAGCCCGACGAGGACATCCTTGACCTCACCGCCATCACCGCCCTGCGCGGCATCAGCCGCGCCGGCGGCGTCTGGTGCATCCCTGCCCTGACCACCTGGACCGACCTGATCGAGGCCGGCCTGCCCCCCTTGTTCGACGGCCTGCGCGCGGCAGCACAGCAGGTCGGCAGCCGGCAAATTCGCAACGCCGGCACGATCGCCGGCAATGTCTGCACCGCCAGCCCGGCGGCGGACGGCATCCCTGCCCTGCTGGCGCTCGACGCTGGCATGCTGCTGCAAAGCGCCGCCGGGTCCCGCACGCTGCCGCTGGCGGATTTCGTGCTCGGCCCCCGGCGGACCGACCGGCACGCAGATGAGCTGGCGACGGCGGTGCTGGTGCCGGACAGGGCAGCACGGTCGGTGTTCCTGAAGCTTGGCGCGCGGCGTTGCCTGGTCGGCTCGATCACGGCGGTCGCCGTCACGCTGCGGCAGGATGGGGGCGGCCGGGTCGAACGCGCCCGGGTGGCCGTCGGCGCCTGCGGTCCCAAGGCGGTCCGGTTGACGGCGCTGGAGGCCGCACTGCTCGGCGCCGTGCCGCATCCAGGGCTGGTGCAGGCGGAGCACCTGGCGCCCCTGTCCCCTATCGACGACGTGCAGGGTGCCGCGAGCTATCGCATTGCCGCCACGCTGGAGATGCTGCGCCGCGCCTTGGACGGGTTCGAGGCCCGGAGCGCCGCCGCATGAGGTCGCCCGCCGAACCCTTTGCCTTCACGCTGAACGGCCGGGCCGTCGAGGTTCGCGTTCCGCCCGCCCGGCGGCTGTCGGACGTGCTGCGGGACGACCTGGGCCTGACCGGCACCAAGGTCGGCTGCAACGCCGGGCATTGCGGGTCCTGCACGGTGTTGCTGGATGGCCGCCAGGTGTGTGCCTGCCTGGTTCCCGCGGGCCGCCTGGCTGGCGCCAGCCTAACGACCGTGGAGGGCCTGGCGCGCGACGGCCTGAACGGGTTGCAGCAGGCCTTCTTGCGTCACGGGGCAGCGCAGTGCGGCATGTGCACGCCGGGCATGCTGATGGCCGCGACCGACCTGCTGGCGCGCATCCCCGTCCCGACCGAGGCGCAGGTGCAGGACGCCCTGGGTGGCGTGCTGTGCCGCTGCACCGGCTACCGCAAGATCGTCGAGGCCGTGCTGGATGCCGGGGGCAACGTCCCGCTCGTGGCGCCCGAGGCCGGCGATGCCGTCGGCGCAAGGCTGCCCAAGGTGGATGGCGCTGCCAAGCTGACTGGCGCCGAACGCTTCGGGGCCGACGCCGTGCCGGGCGAGGCCTGGCTGACCCTGCGCGTGGTGCGCAGCCCGCACCCGCACGCCCGGTTCACCCTGGGCGACTTCGGCCCGGTGCTGGCCGCGCACCCCGGCCTGGTCCGCGTGCTGACCGCCGCCGACATCCCGGGCCGCAACCTGTATGGCATCTATGCCGCCGGCAAGGACCAGCCCGTGCTGGCGGACGGCCTGGCGCGGTATCGCGGCGACCCCGTGTGCGCGCTGGTCGGCGATGCGGAGACGGTGGCCGCGCTGCGGGACGAGGCGTTGCCGATCACCTGGGAGGTCATGCCGCCGGTCACCTTCGACATCGCAGCCACCGCGCCCGACCTGCACGCCCATGCGCCGGGCAACGTGCTGTGCCGGGGGCGGGTGGTGCGCGGCGACATCGAGGCCGGGCTGCGCGCCGCAGCCCATGCGGGCATCGCGACCGAGACCGGCTTTGTCGAGCATGCCTACATCGAGCCGGAGGCGGGGTATGCCCGCCGCGTCGGCAACCGGATCGAGGTCGTGGCCTGCACCCAGAGCCCCTACTTGGACCGCGACGAGCTGGCGCTGATCCTTGGCCTGCGCCAGGACCAGGTGCGCGTGGTGCCTACCGCGGTCGGCGGCGGCTTCGGCGGCAAGCTGGACCTGTCGGTGCAGCCGCTGGCCTGCGTCGCTGCTTGGCTGCTGAACCGGCCGGTCCGCCTGGTCTATACCCGGCCGGAGAGCATGGCGGCCACCACCAAGCGCCACCCCGCCCGCATCCGGGCCGAGGCCGCCGCCGATGCGGGGGGCCGCCTGACCGCGCTGCGCTTCCATGGCGACTTCAACACCGGCGCATATTCGAGCTGGGGTCCGACCGTCGCCGACCGCGTGCCGATCCACGCCAGCGGCCCCTATTGCGTCCCTGCCGTCCACGCGACCAGCACGGCGCTGCACACCAACGATCCGCCAGCCGGGGCGTTCCGCGGCTTCGGCGTGCCGCAGGCCAGCCTGGCGACCGAGGCGCTGATGGACATGCTGGCCGCGCAGCTCGGCCTGGATGCGCTGGAGTTCCGCCACCGCAACGCGCTGCGGCCCGGCGATGTCACCGGCACAGGGCAGGTCATGGGTGGCGGCGCCGCGCTGGCCGCCTGCCTGGATGCGCTGCGCCCGCGGTGGGTGGAGCTGCGGGCCACGGCCGCCGCGTTCCGCCATCCGGTGCTGCGCCGGGGTGTGGGCGTGGCCTGCATGTGGTACGGGATCGGCAACACCAGCATGTCCAACCCGTCCCGCATGGTGGCCGGCATCGACCCGGCGGGCCGTGCGGTGCTGCTGTCGGGGGCGCTGGATATCGGGCAGGGGTCCAATACCGTCATGGTGCAGATCGCCGCCGACGCGCTGGGCATCCCGGCGGCGGCGATGGGCCTGGTGTCGGGCGATACCGACCGCACGCGGGACGCTGGCAAGACCAGCGCCTCCCGCCAGACCTTCGTGAGCGGCAATGCGGTGCGGTTGGCAGGCGAGGCCCTGCGGGCGGACATCCTGCGCCGGGTCAATGCCGGGGATGGGGCGCGGATCATGCTGGATGGCGGCGTGGTCCGGGTGCAGCACGACGGCGTCACCAGCACCCTGGACCTCGCCGGCCTGCCCGCCGACGCGGACGGCTTCGTGCTGCGCGGCGAGGGCGTCTATGATCCGCCGACTACCCCGTTGGACGCGGATGGCCAGGGCGCCCCCTATGCAAGCTATGCCTTTGCCGCGCAGCTTGCCGAGGTGGAGGTCGATAGCCGGCTCGGCACCGTCCGCGTGCTGCGGATCGTCGCCGCGCACGACGTGGGCCGGGCGGTGAACCCGCAGCAGGTCGAGGGCCAGATCCATGGCGGCGTGGCGCAGGGACTTGGCCTGGCGCTGATGGAGGAATACGTGCCCGGCCGCACCGAGACCCTGCAGGACTACCTGATCCCCACCATCGGCGACGTGCCGCCGATCGAGACCCTGCTGATCGAGGACCCCGACCCGCTCGGCCCGTATGGCGCAAAGGGCGTGGGGGAGCCGGCGCTGATCGCCACGGCGCCGGCCATCCTGAACGCCATCGCCGACGCGACCGGCGCCCG
>CAXTFY010000463.1:0-3966 GCA_964243265.1 uncultured Acetobacteraceae bacterium
TGGCCTCGACCCGACCGGAAAAGTCGTTCCAGATGGCGATGTCGTGCTGCTCGACGGTGGCGACCGTGACGGGGATCGCGGCCGGGGCGGCTGCTGCGGTTGGGGCCGGAGCGCCGCCATGGGGCAGGACCTGCCAGGCGCCGCCGGCAGCGAGCGCGGCGGCCAGCCCAATACCGGCCGTCCATGCAAGCCGGCGAGGACCGCGGCTGGAGGTCCTGCGTCCGGCAGTGTCGGGCTTGTAGTCGATCATGGCTGTGTTCCCATCACAAGCTTCTCGGGCATAAGCTTCACGGGCACCAAGCCCGGCGTCAGCGGCATGGGCGCAAAGCCCGGGATCATGGCGGCGAAGAAACCGGCAAAGGCGTCGCGCACCTCGGCGGCCCAGGGTGCAGGCGGCCCGGCCAGCGCATCGGGCCAGCCGCCGGCAGCCAAGATGTGGGCCTGCCCCGGCGTCCCGGCCTCCTGCAGCCGCCGGGCGTAGCAGAGGCTCTCGTCCCGCATCGGGTCGTCATGCGCCGTCAGCACCAGGGCCGGCGGCAGGCCGTGCAGACGGGAGCCGCAGGACGGTGCGGCATAGGGGTGGGCGGCGTTGCCGGGCGTGCCAAGGTAGGCCTGCCAGCCATTCGCCCACTTGCACCCGACCGGCCCGGCCTTGGCGTCGCGGTAGGAGCAGGTCGCCATGCCGGCGTCGAGCATCGGCGACAGCAGGATTTGCCCGGCCAAGGGCGGCCCGAGGCGGTCACGCGCCATGAGCGCCAGGGCGGCGGCCAGGTTGCCGCCTGCTTCCTCGCCGGCGACGAACAGCTTTGCCGTGCGGGACGCCCACTGCGCCCGGCGGTCGTGCAGGCGCCAGAGCAGCGTGTACATGGCCTCGACCGCGCCGGGGAACGGGCAGGCGGCCCCGGCGGGATAGTCGGCCGACACGACGACCGCCCCTGCCTGGGCCAGCAGCATCGCGACCGGACGCTCATCGCCGGGCGAGAGGTTCAGGAAGGCACCGCCGCGCAGGTGCAGCACGAGCGGGGCCGGGCGGGCTGCGGGGTGGCGGTACACCTGCGCCATGACCGGCGCAGCGCCGCCGCCGATGTCAATCTGCTCGGTGGTGGGAACGATGTGCATGGGCGGCCCTGGTTCGTGTTACAGCGCATCAAAGGATGGTGATCGGTTTGGTTGGTATAAAGCGGCAGGATTGCACTACATTATTCACGTCTGTGAACAATCATGCTGGGAGAGCGTCATCGACCAGGTTGCCGCCCTGCGCGCCTTCGTCCGCATCGTCGAGACCGGCAGCTTTACCCAGGCCGCCGCCTCGCTCGCGACGCCGAAGCCCACCGTCACCAAGCTGGTGCAGCAGTTGGAGGCGCACCTGCGCACCAAGCTGCTGAGCCGGACCACGCGGCGGCTGGCGGTCACGTCGGACGGGGCGGCGTATTACGAACAGGCGGTCCAGGTGCTGGCGGACCTGGATGAGATGGATGCGGGCGTTGCCGCGTCCCAGGCGCGGCCGAAGGGGCGCCTGCGCATCGACGTGTCGGCCGCGATTGCGCAGGGGATCATCCTGCCGGCGCTGGGCGGGTTCTTCGAGCGGTATCCTGAGATCCAGCTCGACATTGGCACGTCGGACCGGCCGGCGGACCTGGTTGCGGAGAACGTCGATTGCGTGATCCGGGCGGGCACAATCGGCGACCTGTCGCTGATCGCCCGGCGCATCGGGGAGATGCACATGGCGACCGTTGCCGCCCCGGCGTACTTGGAGAAGCATGGGATGCCGGCGCACCCCTCGGCGCTGGAGGCGGGGCACCGCGTGGTCGCCTATTTCAGTGCGCGGACTGGACGGCACTTTCCGTTCGAGTTCATCCGTGACGGGGAACGGCTGGAGGTCGCGGGCCGCTACCAGGCGGCGGTGAACGAGGCGGGGACGTACCTCATGGCGGGCCTCGCCGGGCATGGCATCATCCAGGCGCCGCACTTCATGGTGGAGGGGCACGTGACGGCGGGCCGGCTGACGCGGGTGCTGCCGGACTGGGGCGTGCCGGCGATCCCGCTGCATGTGGTGTATCCGCCGAACCGGCACCTGAGCACGCGGCTGCGGATTTTTGTCGATTGGGCGGCCGGGCTGTTTGCGACGGCGGCGCTTGCGCCGTAGCGTGGCGGATGGTGCGGTGGGCATGCCTGGCGTGGTGAGGGTTTTGCGAGGCGGTCAGGTCTGGCCGCCGTCCTACTTCCCCCGCACCGCCGCCAGCCCCAGCCCGGCGCCCACCAGCAGCCCGCCGCTGATCCGGTTCCGCAGCCGCCCATGCCGGGCCAGCACCCCGCGCGCCCGGCCGGCGAGCAGCGCCCAGCCGCCGTCCACCGTTGCGATCACCACCAGGAACGTCAGGGACAGCAGCGCGACCTGCGGACCCGGCGCATGCGCCGGGCTGATGAACTGCGGGAAGAACGCGGCGAAGAACAGCAGCGTCTTAGGGTTGGTCAGCGACACGAAGGCCGCCCGCGTCACGATGGCGCGCGGGGACCGCGGCTCCGGCTGCACCCGCGTCAGGTCCACCACCGCCGCCCGCCACTGCGACACGCCGAGATACAGCAGGTACAATACGCCCACCCACCGCAGCACCTCGAACGCCGACCCGGCGGCCCGCAGCAGCTCGGCCAGGCCCAGCCCCGTCACCGCCAGTTGCAGCATCGTCGCCGTGCAGGTGCCCGCGACCGTCAGCAACCCGTAGCGCGGCCCCCAGGCGACGCTGTTGGCGACGATCAGCGCCACGTTCGGCCCCGGCAACAGGCCCAGCGCCGCGGATGCGCCGATGAAGGCGAGATATAAACCAAGGTCCATCGCTACGTCCGCCCTACCTGCATCTCGCCGAGATAAGCCTGCCGGATGTCCTCGTTCTCCCGCAGCTCCGCCGCGGTGCCGGACAGCACGACCACCCCGGTTTGCAGCACATAGGCCCGGTGCGCGATCTGCAGCGCCATCGCGGCATTCTGCTCCACCATGAAGATCGTCGTGCCCTGGCGGTTGATGGCCTGGATGATGTCGAACACCTGCTCGACGAACAGCGGCGACAGGCCCATCGAGGGCTCGTCCATGCAGATCAGCCGCGGCCGGGCCATCAGCGCGCGGCCGATGGCGACCATCTGCTGCTCGCCGCCCGACAGGGTGCCGGCCAGTTGGGTGCGCCGCTCCTTCACGCGGGGGAATAGGGAGTAAACCCGGTCGAGGTCCTCGTTGAAGCTGGCGCCGCGGGGCTGGGTGTAGGCGCCCATCTCCAGGTTCTCGTACACGGTCATGCGCGGGAACAGGCGGCGGGATTCCAGCACCGGGGCGATGCCGCGGGCGACGCGGGCGCTGGTCGGCAGGCGCTCGATGGGCACGCCGTCCAGCAGCACCTGGCCGCTGGTGGGGCGCACGACGCCCATGATGGTCTTCATGGTGGTGGACTTGCCGCAGGCATTGCCGCCCAGCAGCGACACGATCTCGCCGGCCTGGATGGTGTAGTTCACGTCCTTCAGGACGTGCAGGTCGCCGTAGTGGGTGTTCACCTGCTTAAACTGCAGCAGCGGCGCCTTGATGGCGGCGTCATTGCCGGGCTTGCGCCAGTCGGTCCCATCCACGATCACCTCCCTCATTGCGGGGAGCAGCGCGGCGCGGCAATCCAGGGGCCGCCGGACCGGAATTGTTGTCCGCGCATCCCTGGATTGCCACGCCGCAAGCGCGGCTCGCAATGACGGTCCGCGTGCGTTGGGGCGTGCGGCAAATTACCGGAGGGGTTAGGCGACACGGTCCGCCTCCATTACCGCCGCGCGGGCAGCACGGCCGAGGTAGGCGGTCAGCACCTGCTCGTCCCGCCTGACTTCCTCCGGACGGCCCTCGGCGATTTTGACGCCGTGGTCCAGCACGACCACCGTGTCGGCCAGCGCCGTCACCACGTCCAGCTTGTGCTCGATGATCAGGATGGTCAGGCCCAT
>CAXTFY010000464.1:0-3947 GCA_964243265.1 uncultured Acetobacteraceae bacterium
ACGGTCATCCGGCTTTCGCGGCCCACCTCCAGGGCATCAGCTCATCGATGCGTACCTGCGGCCAGCCATGGACCAAGCGGGGCAGCAAGTCGGCGAAGTAGGTCTGCAGATTGACCCCGTTCAGCTTGCAGGTCTCGACCAGGGAGGCGATGGCCGCCCAGTTTGCCCCGCCGTCGTTGGGTCAGGCGACGCGGATGTAGCTTGCGTACCCCAAGTCGAGCATGCGGTTGAGAGCGTGGACAGCAACGGCCACTTCAGTCGCACGGCGATCGTCCGTATACGCGCGCAACTCGTCGCCAATCACCTGCTTTCACCTGTTCACGGTATCCTCGATGCGGGCGCGCCGGTCGCATCTAGACGCGCTCTGCCACCTCATGCGCCCGTGCTGGGCAACGGCACAATGAGCATCCCAGGGTCAGCACAGGGGCGAGCTTCTACTCTGCCCCGCTTTTCAGCACCAACCAGCCGATCCCTGCACCACGCTGGCTGCCTGCAATACCCGGCATGTGACTCGATCTTGAGGACATGGTGGCGGAGAACGGCAAGGCGGCGGTGCGGCTGACGATCCCCGGCACGCACCGGGGCGATCTGGCGGGCATAGCGCCCACTAGGCGGTCCATCCAGGTCGGCGTGCTGGACCTGTTCCGCCTGCACGACGGCAAGCCTTCGGAGCACTGGGCCTTGTTCGACAACCTCGGGATGCTCCGGCAACTCGGCGTCACGTCCATCTGACCGGAACCCGGCCGCGGGACGTTCTGCCGAGCATGGGCACGGCACGGCTCGCTGGGGAAGTCGTTGCGTAATAGAACGTCTTTGTTGGCAGCGTCTCTGTGTTCAGGCGATCTGCGGCAGTTGGTGAAGCGTCCAACCCGCCACGAGATCGTCGGTGCGGCCCTTGAGCACTTCCAGGTGCGTCCCGCTTCGCCATCCGGCAAGCGGCATGCCATGCTGCCGTCCGCACGTCATGGGACACCCCTGCAATGCAACGCCGCAAGTTCGCCTCCACGGCAGCACTCGGCCTGGGCTGGGCCGCCTTCCCCACTGGCGGCTCGGCCGCGGCGCAGGATGCGCCCCGGCCTGCAACCCTGGGCGGCGCCATCACCGACGTGCCCGGCATGCAGGTCGGCCACTTCACGGACCCCCGACGCCCGACCGGCTGCACCGTGATCCTGACCGAGGACGGCGCCGTGGCCGGCGTGGACGTGCGGGGCGCCGCGCCGGGCACGCGCGAGACCGACCTGCTCGACCCGGGCAACCTCGTCGAGCAGGTGCATGCCATCCTGCTGTCCGGCGGCAGCGCCTTCGGCCTGGACGCGGCGGGCGGCGTCATGCGCTGGCTGGAGGAGCACGGCGTCGGCTATCCCGCCGGCCCGGCGCGCGTGCCCATCGTGCCCGCCGCCATCCTGTTCGACCTCGGCGTGGGCGACCCGACCATCCGGCCCGACGCCGCCGCGGGCTATGCGGCGTGCGAGGCGGCCCGTGCGGAGGCCCCAGCGGAAGGCTCGTTCGGCGCCGGGGCAGGCGCCACGGTCGGCAAGCTGTTCGGGATGGCGCGCGCGATGAAGGGCGGCATCGGCACGGCGTCGGCCAGGGTGGGTGGGGTCACGGTTGGCGCCCTCGTGGCGGTGAACGCCGTGGGCGACGTGATCGACCCCGCCTCGGGCCGGGTCGTTGCGGGCGCCCGCACCGCGGACGGCCGGCGCGGGCCGGGCGCGGCCGAGGCCGTCCTGCGCGGGGACGTGCCGCCCGCCCTGCAGGCGGGAATGGCGACCACCATCGGCGTGGTGGCCACCGACGCCCAGCTCACCAAGGCGCAGGCGCGCAAGCTGGCGGGGATGGCCCATGACGGCCTGGCGCGGACCATCGAGCCGTCGCACACCCTATGGGACGGGGACACTCTGTTCGCGCTGGCCACCGGCCGTAGCGGGCTGCCCGGCAACATGATGACGCTGGGCCTGCTGGCGGCCCGGGTCACGGCGTCGGCCGTGCTGCGCGCCGTGCTCGCGGCCAAGGGCATCCGCGGCCCCGGGCTGCCGAACGTGCCGGCGGCGTCGGACTTGGCATGACGGACCTGTCCACCCCCGCGCCGGCCCACCCAGCGCCGGACGGCTTGGATGTGCCCTCGCCAGCATTGCCCTGTCCAAGGGAACGGCGGTTGCGGCCGGGTGACGGCCGTCCAAGTCAAGGCGCACCGACCCTAGTGTGGAGGTTGGGACCTTGCCCGCCATGCCGCACGCGCTGACCCCGGACATCGCCGCGCGCTTCGCGGCCATCGCGCTCGGGCACGTCACGCGTGAGTATCCGAACAACCCGGACCACACCCTGGCCGGGCCGGCGGACGCCCGCACCCCCTCGTCGCTCCACCCGGTCTTCTACGGCAGCTACGACTGGCACTCCTGCGTGCACGGCTACTGGCTGCTGGCCCGGCTGCTGCGGCTGTTCCCGGCCATGCCGCGGGCTGCCGACATCCGGACGCTGTTCGACCAGCACCTGGTCCCGGACAAGGTTGCGGCCGAGTGCGAGTACCTGGCCGCGCCCACGGCACGCGGCTTCAAGCGGCCCTACGGCTGGGCCTGGCTGCTGAAGCTGGCGGACGAGCTGGGCCGGCTGCCGGACGGGCGCTGGTCGGCGGCGCTGGCTCCCCTGGCGGACGCCTTCGCCGGGCGCTTTCGCGGCTTCCTGCCGATCGCGCCCTACCCGGTGCGGGTCGGCACCCACTTCAACACTGCGTTCGGGCTTCGCATGGCCGCCGACTACGCCGAGGGCAGGGAGGACACCGCCCTGCTGGCGCTGCTGGCGGAGACCAGCGAGCGCTGGTATGGCGCCGACGCGGACTGCCCGGCCTGGGGCGAGCCGGGCGGGGACGACTTCCTGTCCTCCGCGCTGATCGAGGCCGAGTGCATGAGGCGCCTGCTCCCGCCCGGCCGCTTCCTGCCCTGGTTCGGGCGCTTCCTGCCGCGGCTGGCCGGGCAGCAGCCGGCGGCGCTGTTCGCGCCAGCCGTCCTCACCGACCGCAGCGACGGCAAGATCGCCCATCTCGACGGCCTGAACCTCAGCCGCGCCTGGTGCTTCCGCGCCCTGGCCGGCGCCCTCCCGCGGGGCGACGCCAGCGCCGGCGTCATGCGCGACGCGGCGGAGCGGCACCTGGATGCCAGTATGTCCCATGTGTCCGGGGACTACATGGGGGAGCACTGGCTCGCCAGCTTCGCACTGCTGGCGTTGGAGGCGTGAGCGTTGGAGGCATGAGGAGCGTGTCCCGGCCTGCCACGGTGGCCTAGCTGCTGGCGCTGCTCCTGGCAGCCTGGCCGGCGTCCGCGCAGGCCGACACGGGAGCATACTAAGGTTGTGGGGTGCTGGCGTGATCGGGTGGATTCCGCACCGTCGGAATGGGGGTGAGCCGACAGCGCAGCCCACGGCCTGTCGCGGCCACCCCACAACTTTGCATGCTCTCCGCCATACGGGAGCGTGGTGCATGGATCAGGGGCGCGGGCGCACTAACCCTGCCCGCATCTGAGATCAGGCGACGCGGACGTGGTTCGGGCGTCCTAACTCGAGCATACGGTTGAGAGCATGAACGGCAACGGCCATCTCGGTCGCCCGGCGCTCGTCCGAGTGCGCGCGCAACTCAGCGCCGATCACCTGCTTCCACCGGTTCATGGTGGCTTCGACCCGGGCTCACCTGTTGTAGCCAGACGCGTTCTGCCAAGACATGCGCCCGTGCCGGGCAATGCGCTGCAAGTAGCCGTCCCGCCGCGTCGGTGCGCTCTCAGCCGTGTCGCTGGGCATGGCATTCACGCGTGGCGGGACGACAACGGCCGCGTCAGGATGGCGCTCGGCAACCCCGGCGTAAACACGGTCCTGGTCGTACGTGCCGTCGGCAGTGAACGACGCCACAGGTCTCGCGACCTAATCCAGCAAGGGGCGACTTGGGACGCGTCGTCCACCTC
>CAXTFY010000465.1:0-3936 GCA_964243265.1 uncultured Acetobacteraceae bacterium
TGCGCAGGCAAGCGATGCTCGCGTCGCGCATGATCTGGTATTCCTTGTCGGTCAGGGTCAGCGCCGGGGCGACGGTGACGCTGTCCCCGGTGTGGATGCCCATGGGATCGACGTTCTCGATGGCGCAGACGATGATGCAGTTGTCGGCGCTGTCGCGCACCACCTCCATCTCGTACTCCTTCCACCCGAGCACGCTCTCCTCGATCAGCACCTCCTTGGTCGGGCTGGCATCCAGCCCCGAGGCGACGATCTGCTCGAACTCCTGCCGGTTGTAGGCGATGCCGCCCCCCGTGCCGCCCAGGGTGAAGCTGGGCCGGATCACCGCTGGCAGGCCGACCTGCGCCAGCGCGTCCCAGCCTTCCTGCATGGTGTGGGCGATGGCGCTGCGCGGCGACTCGATGCCGATCTCCGCCATGGCGTCGCGGAACTTCAGCCGGTCCTCGGCGCGGTCGATCACCTCCGCCTTGGCGCCGATCAGCTCGACGCCGTGCCGGGCCAGTGCGCCGTTGGCATGGAGCTGCATCGCGGTATTCAGCGCCGTCTGCCCGCCCATCGTCGGCAGGATGGCGTCAGGCTTCTCGCGGGCGATGATGCGCTCGACGATCTCGGGCGTGATCGGCTCGATGTAGGTGGCATCAGCCAGACCAGGGTCGGTCATGATGGTGGCGGGGTTGGAGTTGACCAGGATGACCCGGTAACCCTCCGCCCGCAGCGCCTTGCACGCCTGCGCGCCGGAGTAGTCGAACTCACAGGCCTGGCCGATCACGATGGGGCCGGCGCCGATGATCATGATGGAGTGGATGTCGGTGCGGCGGGGCATGGGGTTACCTCTGGTCGGCGTCGGATTTGGCGCTGCCGCACGATGCGAGCAGCCGCAGCATCACAGGCGGCAAGGATCGCATTATCGGAAGTTTATCGAGTTACCCGGACGGCCTCGAATAACCCGGTAAACTCTCTACAACCCGCCATCCATCATCGCCACGAACCGCCGGAACAGGTGCTGGCTATCGGTCGGCCCCGGGCTGGCCTCGGGATGGTACTGCACGCTGAACGCCCGCTTGGCATCGCACGCAATGCCCTCGTTGCTGCCGTCGAACAGGCTGGTATGGGTGATCCGCACCCCCGCCGGCAGGCTGGCGTCGTCCACCGCAAAGCCGTGATTCTGGCTGGTGATCTCCACCCGCCCGGTCGCCAGGTCCTTCACCGGCTGGTTGGCGCCATGGTGCCCGCGGTCCAGCTTGTAAGTCTTCGCCCCTAGCGCCAGGGCAAGCAACTGATGCCCCAGGCAGATGCCGAACACCGGCACCTTCCCCTCCAGCACGCCCTGGATCGCCGGCACGGCATAGGCGCCCGTCGCGGCGGGATCGCCGGGGCCGTTGGACAGGAACACGCCGTCCGGCGCATGGCGTAGGATGTCCTCGGCCGTCGCGGTCGCAGGCACGACGGTCACCCGGCACCCATTGGCGACCAGGCTGCGCAGGATGTTGCGCTTGGCGCCATAATCCACGGCGACGACATGGCGCCGGGCTGGCGGCGCGACGTGCAGGTCCGGCCACGCCCACGTCCCCTGGTCCCACGCATACGACTGCGTGCAACTTACCTGCTTCGCCAGGTCCATGCCCTCCAGCCCCGGCCAAGCCCTTGCCTGCGCCGCCAGCGCCGCCAGGTCGAACCGCCCATCGGCGGGATACGACAGCACCCCGCTGGGCGCCCCCGAGTCGCGGATGCGTATGGTCAGCGCCCGGGTATCCACCCCGGCCAGCCCCGGCACCCCCTGCGAGCGCAGCCAACCGTCCAGCGGCTGCGTGGACCGCCAGTTGCTCGGCTCCGTCACATCCTGCTTCACCACCAGGCCCAGGGCGGCGATGTTGACCGCCTCCAGGTCCTCCGGGTTGACCCCGGTGTTGCCGATGTGCGGGAAGGTGAACGTAATGACCTGCCCGGCATACGAAGGGTCGGTCAGCGTCTCCTGGTAACCCGTCAGCCCCGTGTTGAACACGACCTCGCCGACCCGCCCCTCCGCTCCGACAGCCGTGTGCGCCCCGAACCCGCGCCCCCAGAACGCCGACCCATCCGCCAGCACCAGCACCGCGGTGGCGCCAGCCGGTGGGGCATGGGGATCAGCTTGCATGGGCGGCTCCGGGGTTGGAACGCCCGTCAGGGCGGAGAAGGGCAGGCCGGTTGCGGACATCACGGCCGGCCAGTGCTTGCTCGGCACGGCCCGGCCCTGCCGCCACTTGCGTATGGCTTCCAGCCCGACGCCGGTCAGCCGCGCCGCCGCTTCCGCGCCACCCAGCCGGGCGATAATATAGTCGATGTCCGCCATGGCAGGAGCATATGGGAGGATTTTTCCCACCGCAAGCACGACGGGCCAGGCGTGGAACTTCTCTCCGCCGTGCAGACTGGTGTATGCAACGGGACCAGGTTGGAGTGTGCGGCAATGGGCTTGCGTGAGCAGTTTACCGATGGGTTGAAGCAGTCGATGAAGGCCGGCGACGCCGCGCGCACCTCCACGCTGCGCATGATCCTGGCCCGGCTGAAGGACACCGACATCGCCGCCCGTCCCAAGGGCGTCGCCGCCATCCCGGACGACGACATCCTGGGCATGCTGCGCGGCATGGTGAAGTCCCGCCGCGAGTCCGTCACGATGTATGAGCAGGGCAACCGCCCGGAGCTGGCCGCCAAGGAAGTGGCCGAGATCGCCGTGATCGAGGCCTTCCTGCCGCAGCAAATGGACGACGCCGCCCTGTCGGCCGAGGTGGAGGCTGCCGTGGCCGAAACCGGCGCGGCATCGCAAAAGGAAATGGGCAAGGTCATGGCCGCGCTGAAGGCCAAGCATGGCGCCGCGCTGGACATGGCGCGGGCCGGCGCGCTGGTGCGGGCGCGGCTGAACGCCTGATGCGCCTGCCCGCGCCAGCCGCCTTCCACCTCATCCGGCCCTGTCTCGTATCGGCCTGTCATTGCGAGCCGGCTTCGGCGCGGCAATCCAGCGGGCAAGGACTGCACTCGCCGTCCTGGATCGCCACGCCGCAAGCCCGGCTCGCAACGATGGCACGCCCGCGTCGGTCCGATCCTCCGGCAGTCGGCCTACCTGATGGCCCCGCTGGCATAATGGCCCCGCTAACATAATGGCCCCGCTAACATAATGGCCTTGCCGCCAGCCTTCCTGGACGAGCTGCGGGCGCGCACCCCGCTGTCTGCGCTGGTCTCCCGCCGGGTCAAGCTGTCGAAGTCCGGCCGCAACTGGAAGGGCTGCTGCCCCTTCCACAACGAGAAGTCGCCGAGCTTCTACGTATACGACGACGGCTTCCACTGCTTCGGCTGCGGCGCGCACGGCGACGCCATCAGCTTCCTCATGCAGACAGCCGGAGCCTCGTTCCCCGAGGCGGTCGAGCAGTTGGCGGGAGAAGCCGGCCTGGAAGTGCCCAAGCCATCCCCCCGCGCCGTCGAGGCCGAACGCCAGCGCCTGGACCTGCACGAGGTGCTGGAGGCCGCGCAGGCCAGCTTCGTCCGCCGGCTGCGGCAGCCGGAGGGCGCCGCCGGCCTGGCCTACCTGCGCGGCCGCGGCCTGACCGACGCGACGCTGGAGCGGTTCGGCCTGGGCTGGAGCGGCGACGGCCGCGGTGCCCTAGTGGCCGAGCTGGGCCGCGCCGGCATCGACCCGGCCCGCCTGATCGAGGCCGGCCTGCTGCGCCCCGCCGAGGACGGCGCCCCGGCGCGCGAGCTGTACTGGGGCCGCGTCACCTTCCCGATCCGCGACCGCCGCGGCCGCCTGATCAGCTTCGGCGGCCGCACCCTGGGCGACGCGAAGCCCAAGTACATCAACGGCCCGGAAACCGCGCTGTTCTCCAAGAAACGCAACCTGTACGCCCTGCACCTGGCCCGCGAGGCCATGCGCGGCACCAAGGACCCGGCCCCGGACCTGATCGTCGTCGA
>CAXTFY010000466.1:0-3919 GCA_964243265.1 uncultured Acetobacteraceae bacterium
AGCCAGATCGGCAATCGCCTTTTCTGCAGCAGAATCAATTTTCTACCGTTCAAATCGGGAGGGTTGGCTCCACGCAAACTGCGGGAGAGCCACCAGAAACGGGTCAACATCAGCGCCTGCGCTGGATCAGCCTGATGCTGCTCGCGCCCGTGCCGTTCGCAGGCCGGGTCTGGGCGCTGGCGTTCCTGACCGCGCTGGCCCCGTCCGGGCGCTACGCCCAGGCCCAGGGACGCCGGCACAAGCCGCTGACCGACCGGGCCCGACGGCGGCGGCTCCTGCCCGCGCGCTGGCTGCCCAACCGGCGGGTCATCGCCGTCGCCGACAGCAGCTACGCCGCCATCGAGCTGCTCGCCGCCGTGCGCAGCCGGGTGAGCGTGATCACCGCGAAGTCCGAAGGACCTGCGCGGGGCTGCGGCTCGACGCCCGCCCGCGCGTGTCCGGCGCACGCCAGCCGACGCTGCTCCAGCGCCTGGCCGACCCGACGACAAGGGTGCTGGTCTGCGACCCGGCCGACGCGTTCGAGCCGCAGGCGGTCCTGAGCACGGACCAGGCCACCGATCCCATCGCCATCCCGCCGCTGTTCGTCCGCCGCCGCTCCGTCGAGGTGACGTTCGCCGGGGTGCGCCGTCATCTCGGCGTCAAGACACAGCGCCATCGCGAAGCGATCCGTCCCGAAGGGCGCTTGCCAGGGGTCGGACCTCGCCATCGCCCGCACCACGCCCTGCCTGCTCGCCCTGTTCTCGCTGGTAACGCTCTGGGCCAACAACTTGACCGCACGCGGCCTCGTCCTGCCCAGGCGCGCCGCTTGGGTCAAAGCCTGCGGTCAGCTTCTCCGATGCGCTCGCCGCCGTCCACCGCCAGCTTTGGATCGCACAGGCGTTTCCAACGTCGCCGAACGCCCAGACCATGGCAACGATCCCGCGCGCACTGCTCGACAACCCCACCGAAGCTGCACGCTGCCCAGCCTGAAAAGGCCAAAGTCGAGGTTAGCATCCCTGATTAAGCCCGGATTCACGGACAGGGTGTACCTCCCATCCTGGACGACGTACAGAAGTTGATCGTGTGTGGCGAGTTAAAGGAGAAAAAAATGTCTGAATGCTGCACCAAGCTGAAACTCTTGGGGCCATTAAACCTGCGAACGGCCGCCGGGACCTGCGACACGCTGCGCGAAGCGCTTGCGCATCATGCGGCCGTCTCGATCGACTGCATGGCCGCCACCGACATCGACCTCAGCTTCATTCAACTGCTCGTCGCCGCCCGCAGCAGCGCGCAGCAGGCGAGCCGAACCGTGAGCCTCGCCGAAAGCCCGGATGGTCCCTTGCTCGCGGTGCTGAGCCGCGCCGGACTGCGCCCGGCAAACCTCGCCCCGCCAGGAGCGGACGATGATTTCTGGTTCGAAGGAGCCTTGGCATGAAGAAAATCCTCACCGTGGATGACTCCGCGAGCGTGCGCCAGATGATCAAGATGACATTGTCCGGTGCTGGCTATCAGGTGACCGAGGCAGTCAACGGCGCTGACGGCCTGGCGAAGGCGCAGGCCTGCACCGTGGATCTGGTGGTGACCGACTTGAACATGCCGGTCATGAACGGGCTGGGTCTGATACAGGAGCTACGCAAGCTGCCAGCCTATTGCGGGGTGCCGGTCATCTTCCTGACCACCGAATCCGACGCAGACATCAAGAAGCAGGCAAAGGCTGCGGGCGCCACCGGCTGGATCACCAAGCCGTTCCAGCAGGACCAGTTGGTATCGATCGTCAAGAAGGTGCTCGGCCAATGATCGGTGTCGATCCGGCCGCACTGTTCTTGCAGGAAGCGCAGGAACTGCTGGAGCAGTTGGAGCAGACGCTGCTCGACCTCGAACAGACGCCCGCCGACACGGCGCTGACCGACACGGCGTTTCGTGCGCTGCACACCATCAAGGGCTCTGGCGCGATGTTCGGCTTCGACGCCGTCGCCGCCTTCACCCACCACGTCGAAAACGCGTTCGATCTGGTGCGCAAGGGCGGGATGGCGCCGACGCAGGAGTTGATCGCCGTGGCGCTGGCCGCCAAGGACCAGATGCGGCTGCTGATCGAAAACCCAACCCATAGCGACCCCACCGTTGGGGAAGCGATCCTGCGTGACCTGCAAGGCCTGATGTCCGCGGCCACGGTCCAGCCGCCCCCCACGAGCGCCACATGGCGCATCCGCTTCCGCCTGCCATCGGATGCAATGGCGACCGGCACCAACCCGCTGCTGCTGCTGGACGAGCTTCGCGACATGGGTGAGGCAACGGTGTCGATGCGGACGGAGGGCATCCCCGCGCTCGACGTGATCGACCCGAGCGCCTGCTACCCAAGCTGGGACGTGACGCTGACGACGGTGCAATCGCGCGACGCCATCGAGCAGGTCTTCCTGTTCGTGCTCGACGAAATGGAATTGTCGATCGAACCGGCAGGGTCGGCGGCGGTCGTGCGGGAACCCGCGCCGGTCGCCAGCGCACCGGTGGCCGTCCTGCCGGCCCAGGCAGCAGGCGGCGGGTCCGCCGTGGCCGCACCGGATCAGCGCAGCGGCACCCGTGCGGCGATGGTCCCCAACACCTGCCGCGTGCCGGCCGAACGGCTGGATGAACTGATGGACCGGGTGGGCGAGCTGGTGATCGCCCAGTCCCGCCTGAACCAGGTCGCAGCCGCCAGCCGTGACCCGGCGGTGAAGGCGGTAGCCGAGGAGATCAACCGGCTTTCGCTCGAACTGCGCGATACCACCATGGGCATCCGCATGCTGCCGATCGTCTCGCTATTCGGCCGGTTCCGCCGCCTGGTGCATGACTTGGCGCACGACCTCGGCAAGAGCATCGAGCTGATCACCATCGGCGAGGAGACCGAACTCGACAAGACGGTGATCGACCGGCTGAACGATCCCCTGGTCCACCTGATCCGCAATGCTGTCGATCATGGCATCGAGGGGCCGGAGGGCCGCAGCGCCGCCGGCAAGCCGGCCCAGGGCCGCATCACCCTGTCGGCCCGCCATTCCGGCGCCGAGGTGCTCGTCTCGGTCAAGGAAGACGGGCGCGGCCTGGACCGGGACCGCATCTACGCGCGCGCCGAGGAAACCGGCCTGATCAGCCCGGGCACCAAGCTCTCCGACCACGAGGTGTTCCAACTCATCTTCCAGCCCGGCTTCTCCACTGCGCGTGAGGTGACCGCGCTGTCCGGCCGGGGCGTCGGCATGGATGTGGTGAAGCGCACCATCGACGGCCTGCGCGGCACCATCGACATCACCAGCACGCCGGGCAATGGAACCGAGATCATGCTGCGCCTGCCGCTGACGTTGGCGATCATCGACGGCCTGCTGGTGCGCGTCGGCGACGCCCGTTACGTCATTCCGCTCTCGGCGGTAGGCGAATGCGTGGAACTCAGCGGCGAGGAGGATGCGCGCTCACGCGGCCGCAGCTTCCTCAACATCCGCGGCGACCTGGTGCCGTTCCTGCGGCTGCGCGAGCTGTTCAACGCGTCCACCCCGCCGGACCGCTACCAGAAGGTCGTCATCGTCGAGGCGGGGGACCTGCGGGTCGGGCTGGTGGTGGACCAGGTGATCGGCGACCACCAGACGGTCATCAAGTCGCTCTCCCGGCTGCATGCCGACGTGCAGATCTTCTCCGGCGCAACCATCCTCGGCGACGGCGCCGTGGCCCTCATCATGGACATCGCGCATCTCGTCGAACACGGCCAGCAGCACGAAGAACGCCTGCGGATCGCAGGTTAGGAACGGCATCATGGCAAAGTGGAACGGCGACCAGGCGCTGGAGGTTCTGACGCTCGACCTCGAAGGTGAAACCTTCGCCGTGGAGGCTGCCTATGTGCGGGAAATACTCGACTTGGTGCCAATCACCGAGGTGCCGCATAGCCAGCCTTTCGTCGCCGGGCTGATCAATGTGCGCG
>CAXTFY010000467.1:0-3902 GCA_964243265.1 uncultured Acetobacteraceae bacterium
GTGCTGCTACGGTCGGTGCCGCAAGTGGGAGCGGCTGCCATGCCAGACGGGTTCGGGCACCAGCGCCGCTTGAAAGCGGAGATACGCGCCCGGGTGATAGTGTCTCAGTTTGAATATCGGCTCATGGTGGGAAGCCGTCTGTCCGCTCTTGAGCACGCGAGATGAAGAGCAGACACCCGGTTGAACGCAGTATGCCAGGCTCCGGCAACCATCACGTAGGCGCACGGACAGACTGGGCTAGAAGATTTGGCCTGGACTACGACACGGATGTTTCGTTGCGCGGTTTGGAGGTTTGTCGTTCCATACCATCAATGCGACTGAACTCGTATGGAGGCGAAGGATGAGGGCACTCGGTTTGTCGATGATTGCTATACTAGTTGTCATGGCGGGGAGAGCAAAGGCAAAGGATCTGATCGCTCAGCGTCCTGGCTTGATGTGCAGTGATCCTAAAGGTCTTGCAAAGCTGACAATGCCGGATGGATCCAGCAAGCTGAAGACAGGTCAAGCCACGAAAGCAGACCAAGAGATGGCGTTCGTCTCGCAGTGTAGGGATATCCCAATGGGTGCAAGACTGCCGATGGGCGACCGCCACCACCAAACATCAGAGGTGTACTATGAGGGCTCGAGTGGCCCACAAGTCTACACTGTGCCGAACATCGATTTTTCGGATCCGGTGCCGAGTCCACCTGAGGAGAAGCCATTTGCCGAGTTGAAGCTGCACGCGGCCGGGTTCGATCTGAAGGTCAACCGCAGCTTGGGACTAACCTGTGAGCCGGCGGAGTACGTCCATGGGGTTGGCAATGTGTTGGACTGCAAGGTGCCCGGTCCGCTAAGCGTTGAGTCGGCCGGGGTCGGGATACCGGCCACTATCCCATGTGCGGCAGGTGCGGTGCAGTTGCTGCCCGACGGATCCTTTCGTATGTGCAAGCTCACCCAGCCAATTCCATATGTAGATTACCAGAAGAAAAATCATGTTTGCCCGTCCGGTAAGACGTTGGCGCGAGACATGTCGGGCAACGAACCCGACCCGACGGCCTTTTGCAGCTGAGTATCCAGGAAAAGTCGCACTGATGTCCGCTACTGCCGAGAAGCAACTGAGGCTGGAATGTCCGAGTCCGGCGCGGAGCCGCTGACACCTCCGCACGACGAAGGTCCGCTTCCAGGAAGCACTACCAGCTCCCTAAGTGACTGACTTGGGTCGATAGGCGTCATACAGTTCGACGGCCTGCAACCGGGTGGAGACGGGAGGCGGGCCGAGCGAGAGCGACGCGCCATCCTACGGGCAGATGAACCCGGTTCCTCCAGGTGCGCGGAAGCATCCGACTGATTGCGGAATGAAATGCTTGGGTAGCCATAGGATGGCGCCCGGCGCGAAGATGGTGAATATGATGGTGACGAGGAACACAAGGTAGATCGGCATGCTCGCCCGTAAGGCGCTGGCGAAGCGGACGCCTACGAATTTCGACGCCATCAGCAATACCAACCCATAGGGCGGGGTGATCAGCCCGAAGGCGAGCGTCTCGATCAGCAGGACGCCCATGTGGACGGGGTTGATGTTGCCGCTCTCGGTCAGGCTGGCCACCACCGGCATGAAAATAATGATGGTTGGAATCGGCTCGATGAAGTCACCCACTACGGTGAACAGCAGCACCAGGCAGAGCATGATCAGGTGGGGGTCGGTACCCGCCACCTGGGTCAGCCAGTCCGACACCACGAGCGGTCCGCGCAGGTAGGCCAGCAGCCAGCCGAATGCCGCGGCAGCCGCAATGGTGATCAGCGGCAGCGAGTAGATCAGCCCAGCTTGGCAGAAATCACCCGGCAAGTGCCGCAGATGTCCGCGGTTCAGTGCCGGGATGACTACGGCGATGATCCATACTACCGCCACGACCCCCGCCTCTGTTGGGGTAAACCAACCCGTCAGGATGCCGCCCAGCAGGATGATGGGGATCATCAGCGGAAGCACCGCTCGGCCGCCGGCACGGCCGATTTCGAACAGGGTGGCACGGCGGCGCCGGATGCCGGCCGGGCCGAACACGTAGCAGTGCAGCATCAGGCCCAGCCCGATCATCAAGCCAGGTAGCATCCCCGCCAGGAACAGCCCCGCGATCGACACGTTGCCGACCGCGCCATACACCACCGCGGTGATCGAGGGGGGCACCAGCACCGCGATCGTGGACGCCGCCGCCACCAGCGCCGCGGTGAACGGCGCGGTGTAGCCGTCGCGCTGCATCGGCTGCCCCAGCGTTCGGCTGAGCACCGCCACGTCGGCGGTGGCCGAGCCGGACATGCCGGAGAAGAACATGCTGAACACCGCTACGACCTGGCCGAGCCCGCCGCGGATGTGGCCCACCAGGGCCTGCGACAGGTCCGCGATCCGGATCACCACATTGGCCGACGTCATCAGCTCGCCCACCAGCAGGAAGAACGGCACGGCCAGCAATGCTTCAGAATCCACGCCGTTAAACATCTGCTGGATGATCGCCGGCAACGCCACGTCGGTGAACGCCGCTCCCGCCAGCACGCCCGCCATCAGTGCGAAGGCCACTGGCACCCCGGCATAGCCCAAACCCAGGAACAGCGCGATCATCACGCCGAGGATCGCCGCGTTGCTCACCGGTTCAGGCCGCGGCGGCGGGCTGCGTGTGTGGTGGGGCGGCTTCGAAACCGTTCCGGCAACCCTGCACCATGCCTTCCAACGCGAACAATGCGATTAGGGCGCCGGAGAGCGGGATGGCGGCGTACAGTGAGGCGATCGGCGTCATCGACGGCATGCGAAAGCTGGTGAAGCCGCCCAGGAAATTACGGTAGCCGAACACCACCATGCATAGCCCGACCGTCAAGATCACGCTGCGAATGATCAGTTCGAGTAGCAGGCGGGGCGTGCCGCGCAACGCATCAGCCGCGGCCGTCAGGGTCAGGTGTTCGTTACGGCGCGTGGCGACGGCAGCGCCGGTGAAGATGCCATATATGAAGAAGGTGTTCGTGATCTCCTGCGCCGAGCGCAGCGGATGCCCGGCGAGGCGAGTGAGGATGTCGAGCAGCACCGTGGCACTGAAGCCGAACAGGGTCAGCCCGCAAAGCGCCATCAGCGCGCGCTCTAGCGGGTCGAGCACGCGCCAGGTCAGCCGAGGCGACGGGCTCACTCCCGCACGGCGCGGCTGAGGCGCAGTATCTCGACCGCGTGCGGTCCAAGCTTAGCGGCGATGGCATCTTCGATAGGGGCCGCAATCTTGACGAAGCCGCTAACGTCGACCTCGACAAACTTGACGCCCAGCGCGGTCAGCCGGGTACGCGCCTTGTGCTCCAGCTCGATCGCGCGCGGCGGCTCGACCCGGGCGACCTCGTCGGCGGCGGCTTGCACCCAGCCCCTCTGTTCAACCGAAAGAGTTTGCCAGAGCTTGTCGCTGACCCAGAGCACGTTGTCATTCGCCTCGTGGTTGGACATCGAGACGACGGGCGCCACCTCGTAGTGCTTGCTGGCCGCGTAGACGTCGAGACCGTTTTCTGCGAGCTGCACCACGCCCGTCTGCAGGGAGGTGTAGACGCTGCCGAACGGCATGTGCACAGTCTGCGCGCCATAGGCGGCGAACAGCTCGTCCTCCGTCGCGGTTGCCTGCACTCGGACCTTGACGCCCTTGATGTCGTCCACGCCGTGGACCTCACGGCTGGCGCCGTAGAACTCGCGCAGGCCGAGTGTGCCGATGGCCAGCGCGTGGGCACCGGTGACAGTGTCGTCGAACATCTTGCGCACGGCTGTGACCAGTGCCGGGTCGCTGATCGACTTGATCAGGATGGCCTCGGTCGGGAACAGGTAGTGCAGCGACAACACCCCAGCCTCGGGGGAAAGGGTGGCGGAGTTGGCGGTGCTGACGAGGGTAAAGTCGATGTCGCCGCTCTTGACG
>CAXTFY010000468.1:0-3901 GCA_964243265.1 uncultured Acetobacteraceae bacterium
CGCTCGCCGAAGATGTCGAGGATCAGGCCGGTGCGGTCGATCACCTTGCAGTTCCAGGCCTTTTCAAGGTTGCGCTGCTGCACCGGCGAGAGCTGCGCGTCCATCACCGCGACGGTCACCTCCTGCTCGGCGATAGCCTCGCCCTGCGCCTCGACCTGCCCGCTGCCGAGCAAGGTCGCCGGACGGCGGCGCAGCGGCAGGATGGCGGTATGGACGACCACAAGACCGATCGAGGCGGTCAGTCCGACCGCCTCCGCTAAGCGCGCTTCGGCCGCACGGCTCGGGTCGGCGGAGCCATCATGCGAATGCCCAGGCCGGTCCCACGGCAGGATGACGGCAGCCCGTGGCGGGCCGCCGCGCTCCGTCATGTGGTTGCCTGCCTCGTGAGCGCCTGACCGCGCCGCCTTTGCCACCTTAATCGACAGCGAGCGTCTCCCGGGGCGTGATGCTGAGCCGGGTTGGCGAGGGTGCCGGAGCTTCGGTGCCAGGCTCAGCCTTCACGCCATCGAACAACTGGATCGGGGCGCCCGGCATCACCGTGCTGATGGCATGTTTGTAGACAAGCTGCGTGTGGCCGTCGCGGCGCAGCAGCACCGAGAAGTTGTCGAACCAGGTGATGATGCCCTGCAGCTTCACCCCGTTGACGAGGAACACCGTAACCGGCGTCTTGGCTTTGCGCACATGATTCAGGAAGACGTCCTGAACGTTCTGCGGTTTTTCAATGGCCACGTTCGTGTCCTTGTTGTTGTCGCCGGCCCGGTTCCCAGGCGGCGAGGATCGCGTCAGCCCCCGACATGGGCGGCCCATCTGAGCCTATCAACGTTTCATTTGCGGGCAAGGCCGAATGCTGCACTGCACCATTATGTGTTTGGCAGCCTCAGGGCCGGTTCGATACGCCATGCCCTGGCTGAACGGTCGTTGCGAGGCGGCATTGGCGCGGCAGTCCAGTGTGTAAGGACTGTGCTGGCCGCTCCTGGATTGCCGCGCCGAAACCGGCTCGCAATGACGGCGGAGGCTTATGGGTCAGGCTTGGGGGTGGTGCGATGCTACGCGTTGCGCAGGCCACCCGTGACATGGCGGGCAAACAGGTCGAACAGCCGGCGCGTCACTGGGCCGGGCGTGCCGTTGCCGACCGCCTGGCCATCGACGGCGACCAGCGGCTTCACGAAGCTGGTCGCGCTGGTCAGGAACACCTCTGGAGCCGTCCGCAGCTCGGCCTCGCTGAACGCCCGCTGCTCCACGCGGATGCCGGCGCTGGCCATTTCGGCGAGCAGCGCATCGCGGGTGCAGCCGGGCAGGATACCGTGGTCCAGGTGCCGGGTCCGCACGGTCCCCTGGTCGTCCACGATCCACAGGCTGGTGGCCGCGCCCTCGGTCACCATGCCGTGGCGGTCGATCAGGATGGCCTCGGCGGCTCCCTGCTCGCGTGCGGCCTGGCGGGCAAGCACGTTGGGCAGCAGTCCCGTGGACTTGATGTCGCAACGTGCCCAACGCTCGTCCGGCTGGGTGATGGCGCGGCCGGTCCAGGTGTCCACGTCCTCCGGGTAGGATGGTATGCGGCGGATGGTGACGACCAGCGCAGGCGTGACCGGTGCCGTGGGGAAGGCATGGTCGCGGGGGGCGACGCCGCGGGTGACCTGCATGTATAGCAGGCCATCGTGCAGCCGGTTGCGGCGTGCGACCTCATGCAGCACGTGCGCCAGCGCCGCATGGGCCATCGGGGGGGCGATCCGCACCTCCCGCAGCGAGCGGTCCAGACGGGCCAGGTGGCGTTCGGCGTCGATGAAGCGGCCCCGGTGGAGATGCACGACCTCGTAGATGCCGTCGGCGAACTGGTAGCCGCGGTCCTCGACGTTCACGGTGGCGGCGCGCTGCGGCAGGTAGCGGCCGTTGACGTAGGCGATGCGGCTCATGCGCCGTTGCGTTCCTCGCCGCCGACGCCGAGCTGCTTCAGCTTGCGGTGCAGGGCGCTGCGTTCCATGCCGACGAACCCGGCGGTGCGGCTGATGTTGCCGCCGAAGCGGAGCAGTTGCGCCTGCAGGTACTGCGTCTCGAACATGTCGCGTGCTTCGCGCAGGGGTAGCGCCATCAGGTCGGCGGTGGGGTCGAAGTTGAGCAGCGCCGGGGCGCCCTGGCTGATCTCGGCCGGCAGCATCTCGGCGCGTATGGCGTCGGCGGGGCCGCCCGGCGCCATGATCAGCAGCCAGTCCATCAAGTTGCGTAGCTGGCGGACGTTGCCGGGCCAGTCGTAGGCTTGCAGGGCGGTCAAGGCGTCGGTGGAAAGCTCGCGTCCGGGGATGCCGGACGTTTCGGCGGAGCGGTCGAGGAAGTGGCGGGCCAACTCCGGCACGTCCTCCCGGCGCTCCTTCAGGCTGGGCATGCGAATCGGGACCACGGCCAGGCGGTAATATAGGTCCTCGCGGAAACGGGCGTGGCTGATCTCGGCGTGCAGGTCGCGGTTGGTGGTCGCCAGCACCCGCACATCGACCTTGACGCGGGACGAGCCGCCGAGCCGCTCGAAGGTTTGGTCCTGCAGGGCGCGGACGATCTTGCCCTGGGTTTCCAGCGGCATGTCCGACACCTCGTCCAGCAGCAGCGTGCCGCCGTGCGCGCGTTCCAGCATGCCGGCGCGGCGGGGCTGCGCGTTGGCGTCCTGCCCGGCCTCGACGCCGAACAACTCCTCCTCGAACCGGGCCGGCGCCAGGGTGGCGCAGTTCAGCGCGACGAACGGGCCGTCCGAGCGGCGGGACCGGGCGTGCACCATGCGCGCCGCCACCTCCTTGCCGGACCCGGCGGGGCCGCTGATCAGCACGCGCGAGCCAGTCGGCGCCACGCGCTCCACCGCGGCGCGCAGGCCCGCGATGGCTGGGCTGTGGCCGGTCAGGTCCGAGTCGAAGCCGGCGCGCAGCCGGAGTTCCGCGTTTTCGCGGGCCAGGCGGGCGGCCTCCAGGGCACGGCGGACGATCAGCAGCAGGCGGTCGGACTTGAACGGCTTCTCGATGAAGTCGTAGGCGCCGTACTGGATGGCGGCGACGGCGGTCTCGATGGTGCCGTGTCCGCTGATCATGACGACCGGGACGTGCGGCTCCTCCGAGTGGATCGCCTTCAGGATGCCCAGGCCGTCCAGGCGCGAGCCTTGCAGCCAGATGTCCAGGATCACCAGCGACGGGCGGCGCAGCCGGAAGGCGGCGATGGCGGCGTCGGAGTCCGCGGCTTGGCGGACTTGGTATCCTTCGTCTTCCAGGATGCCTTCGATCAGCATGCGGATGTCAGGCTCGTCATCGACGATCAGTACTTCGTGGGCCATGCGCCTGTCTTACGCCGTTGCCGCCGCGGCGACCATCAAGGGAAGCGTTAATGTGGCCGTCGCGCCGGGTCCGTCGTGGCGGTCGTCCAGGCCGAGGCTGCCGCCGTGGTCCTCCATCACCTTTTTCACGATGGCAAGGCCGAGGCCGGTGCCCTTCGGCTTGTGCGTCACATAGGGTTCGGCCAGGCGGTCGCGGTCGCCCTCGGGCAGGCCGACTCCGTCATCGCTGACTTGGAGCGCCACGGTGCCGCCGTGGACAAGCACCGCCAGCCCGATGTGGCCCACGGGCTCGCCGGGGTTGCGCGGGCGCATGGCCACGGCGTCGGCAGCGTTCTGCAGCAGGTTGGTCAGCGCCTGGCCGAGCAGGCGGCGGTCGCATACCGCCATCGGGCCGCGCTCGGGGATGTCGGTGGACCAGACGATTTCCGGCCGGGCGCTGCGCTGCAGGATCAGCGCCTCACGCGCGATGCGGCCGACGTCGGCGGGTGCCAGCACCGGCTGCGGCATGCGGGCGAAGGCGGAGAACTCGTCCACCATGCGGCCGATGTCGCCGACGTGGCGCACGATGGTGTCGGCGCACTGGGCGAAGGTCTC
>CAXTFY010000469.1:0-3894 GCA_964243265.1 uncultured Acetobacteraceae bacterium
CTAAAGGAGCGAAAGTCATGAATGGCACGATGGTTAAATCTGTTCTCGATGAGACGATGATGATTGATGGCGCAGTGGGTTGTGCGCTGGTGGATTGGAAAACTGGCATGTGCCTCGGCACCGCCGGCGGGCAGGGCTTGAACCTGGAAGTGGCTGCCGCGGGCAACACCGAGGTTGTGAAGGCCAAAATGAAGACGATGTCGGCGCTGGGCCTGCGCGACAACATCGAAGATATCCTGATTACGCTGGGCAACCAGTACCACCTGATCCGGATTGTGAAGGGCGAAAGCTCGCTGTTCATCTATCTCGCGTTGAACAAGGCGAATTCCAACTTGGCCATGTCGCGCCACCTGCTGAATGCGGCTGAGAAGAAGCTGGCTGCCTGATCTATGGGCTTGGGATGACGGGCGGCAGGCCAGTCGTCCCAGGCTGCAATACTAGTCATCTGTTACTTTAGCTGCTTCCGTCATCGCAAGAAACGCAGTGATGTGACGATCCAGGGACTGAAAGGGCTATGCTTGCGGCTCCTGGATCGCCGTGCCGCAACCGGCGCTTGATAACGGAAGCGGTTGAGGCAAAGGGCCGCTGGTGTCATCGCGTCCTGCTTGCAGGGTGTGGCCCGGCGCTGCCAGGCAACGTAAGCAACCTTTTATTAATGAGCGCGATGGTGAAGCTGCACTGCTACCTGGCTGGGTTTGGCGTTCCCGATGCGTTGCAGATCGAGAGCCTGGCGGATCTGGTGCGCTCGCACCTGTCAGCGGAATGGTCGTTCAGCACCGCGGGGGCAGACGTCTGCGACCTGCTGCTGTGCGACGTCGACTCGGTGCCGGGCGCCGTGGCTTGGCGGGACAGCGCGACGTGGAGCGGGGTTCGCGTTGCCGCAACCGACGAGAACACGACGCTGGATGAGCTGGCGCTGGTGAAGCCGTTGCGGGTATATGGGCCTGGCAGCCTTGTGCACGTTCTAAACGAGGCCGCGCAACTTAGCATGACGCCGGCCGGCCCGGACCTGCCAGCATCCGGACCCGCAGTTCCTGGTACAGCGCAGCCGGCGCCGGCGCCAGGCAGGTTGCGGCACCTTCTCCGTGCCCTCCCCACATGGTTGTCCGAACCGGCTGCGCGCACGCCCACACCAGGCTTGGCGCAAAAGCCAGAGGCGCTGGCCAGCACCCTCCCCGTGGAGGACGGCGCCGAACCGGCGCCGCGCATGCACGACATCCTGGTCCCAGAAACCCCAGCCCGGAGCAGCGCGGCGGACCTCGGCCTTGCTGAGCCAACCTTGGCCGCGGCAGAGATGACTGACCTGCACCAGCCGGAAAGGCAACCCGCGCCGCAAGCCTCACCCGTAGCGGCCGGCGACGTGGTCGTGCTTGACGCGATGGGCTGCGACTTGCTGGGCTTGCTGCGCCGGGCCAAGACGGCGTCAGAGGTCATCGTGGTCCGCCTGAGCGACATGCCGCCCATCTGCGCGGAGCCGGCGGTCGCGATGTGCTACACCTTCGCGACGCTGCAAGCGGTGTTCGACAGCCCGGTTGCGGCGCTTGCGCCCGCCCACGTCACCGTGGCACGGACTTCCCAGCACGGCCGGGCCGAGGTGCAGACGACCGACCACGGCGCCCCCGTAAGCGCGCCGAGCTTCCCGCTCAAGGACCTGTTCTGGGTGGCAACCCTCCGGTGCGGCGGCGCAGACGAGGCTGCAGGCTACCGGGACGGCGCCTTCAGCCTCCTGTCCTGGCCAAACCTTGCGAGCCTGCCGCACGCACCCCACCACATCATCTGGTGCAGCCATCTCGCCCGCCAGCCTATGACGGCCACCGCGCTGTCCAGGATCACGGCGCACGACGCTGACGAAGCCGCCATTTTCCTGGCAGCCTGCGACGAGCTTGGCATCCTGGTGCGCAAGGAACTGCCGTCTGGCCTACCGGCCACGTCGCCCGCCGTGGCCAGCCGCGCGCCCGAGCACGCAACGGTTCTGCGCAGCCTGCTGAACCGCCTGGGACTGAAACGGTCGTGACCGGCTTGAAGATCATCATCACTGGCAGCATGGGGGCCGGCAAGACCACGATCGTTACCATTCTAAGCGACATCCCGCCCGTGCGTACCGAAGTGCCGGTCGGCTCGGACCAGGTGCGCGGCGACAAGACCACCACGACGGTTGCGATGGACTACGGGACCATGGCGCTGGACGACGGCCGCAAGCTGCTGATCTTCGGCACGCCTGGCCAGCGGCGCTACGACTTCATGTGCAAGGTGCTGGCGCGCGGCGCGCTGGGCGTCATCATCCTGCTGGACCATGCGGGTCCGGACCCTACAGGAGATCTCGCCTACTACATGGACCTGTTCCGCGACACGATCGCCGGCGCCAGGGCCGTGATCGGCGTCACCCACATGGACGAGCGGCCCGACATCGGCCTGCAAATCTACCATGACGTGCTGGCGTCCCAAGACCGGGTGCTGCCGGTGTTCGGCGTGGACGCCCGCAACCGGAGCCACATCATGCTGATGATCGAGGCCCTGGTTGCAGCGGCATAGAAGCGCCGAAGCCAGCGCGGACCTCGGCGCCACCCCATTGAGAAGCAGGCCAGATGTCCCCTAACCGCAAAGCCTACCTGTCCACGGCATGCCGGGACATACTGGACACGCTGACCGCCCGGTGCAGCGGCCTGACGTGGGCGTCCGTTGCCACGAGGGACGGCATCGAGATCGCCAGCATCGGCGCCCCGAACGAGAAGCTGAGCGTCATGGTGAGCACCATGCACGCCCTGGCCGACGCCGTCGCGTCGGAGGCCGCGCTGGGCGAGTCCCGCATCCTCATCCAGGAGGCCGGGCACGGGCGGGTCGTCATACTTTCGGTGCCCGGCGGAGCCGACAACTTGGTGCTGGCCGGCATGGCGGAGCCGAACACCAGCCTGGGCATGCTGCTCTCCATGTGCACCATGGCCTGCAAGGAGGTGGCGTTGGCCTCCCCGGACGCGCACCTTGCGGTTGCGGGCACGGCGGGAGCCATGTTGCACGGAGCTGACGCGTAGGCGCAGCTACCCCAGTCCCTGCTTTGGTTGACACGATATGGACGTAGCTGCGCCTATGCGTCAGCTCCGTGCAACGTGGCTGTCAGCGCGGTCCTCCCCCTCAACCCGGGCGGACCAGCCGGTGCTGCTTGCGGCCGGCGGACAGCTTCACCGCGCCGTCCCGCAGGTCGGCGGCGGACACCACCGCGCCCTCGTCCGTCAGCGCCACATCGTTCACCCGGGCGCCGCCGCCGCGAATCAGGCGGCGTGCCTCGCCCAGGCTGAGCGACAGGCCGCTGTCGGCGAATAGGCGGATGGCAGCGATCCCGGTGTCCAGGTCGGCGGCGGCCACCCGATGCGTCGGCAGCGTTTCGGCCGCCGCGCCGTCCTCGAACGCCTGCCGCGCCGTCTCCGCCGCCGCCTCGGCGTTGGCAGCCCCATGCGCCAGGGTGGTGGCCGCCGTTGCCAGCAGCTTCTTCGCCTCGTTGATCCCGGCGCCGGGCAGCGCCTCCAGCCGGGCGATCTCGTCCAGCGGCACGTCGGTGAACAGCCGCAGGAAGCGGCCCACGTCGGCGTCGTACGTGTTGCGCCAGAACTGCCAGTAATCGTACGGCGATAGCCGGTCCGCCGCCAGCCACACGGCACCGCGGGCGGTCTTGCCCATCTTGGCGCCGCCCGCGGTGGTGATCAGCGGCGTCGTCAGGCCGAACACCTGCGCCCCGGCTGTCCGCCGCACCAGCTCGACGCCAGAGACGATGTTGCCCCATTGGTCCGACCCGCCCATCTGCAGCAGCACCCCATGCCGGCGGTGCAGCTCGCGGAAGTCATAGCTCTGCAGGATCATGTAGTTGAATTCGAGGAACGTCAGCGGCTGCTCGCGCTCCAG
>CAXTFY010000470.1:0-3877 GCA_964243265.1 uncultured Acetobacteraceae bacterium
TGGTGATGCTGTCGGTGTTGCGCGCGACGATGGGGACGATCTCGCCGAAGCCTAGTGTTACGATGGCCAGGTAGTCGCCGCGCAGCCGCAGCGTCGGCGCGCCGAACATCACGCCGAACAGCGCGCTGACGATGGCGGCGGTCGGCAGCGCCAGCCAGAACGACAGGGTGAAGTGGACCAGGTCGGGTCCGCCCTGGTTCATCTTCTCGACCAGGCCCAGGAACGCCAGGGGCGCCCAGGCCTCGCTCCAGTGCGGCATCACCTGGAAGCTGGTCAGGATGCCGTAGTAGTAGGCGCCGATGGCGAAGAACGCCGCGTATCCCAGGTCCAGCAGCCCGGCGAACCCGACGACGATGTTCAACCCGAGCGCCAGCGTCGCGTAGGACAGGGCGTTGGCGGCGCTGTCCACCATCGCGTCGTCGTCCAGCACGACCGGGAGCAGCAAGAGCACGGCGGCGAGCAGCAACAGGCCCAGGGCCTGCCGCCGGGCCGGCGCCATGTCGCGGAGTATGGCCGGAAGTGCGATTGCCATGCGGCCCCCTCCTCAGGACTTGTTTGGCGCCAGGCGGCCCAGCAGCCCGGCCGGCTTCACCACCAGCACGACCACCAGCAGCCCGAAGATCACCACGTCGGTCCAGGCTGCGCCGAACGCCTGGCCGCTGAGGGCCTCGATCAACCCGATCAGCACGCCGCCCAGCATGGCGCCGGGCACGTTGCCGATGCCGCCCAGCACCGCCGCGGTGAAGGCGCGCAGCCCGGCGGCGAAGCCGATGTCCACCTTGGCCAGGTTGTAGTACAGCCCGAAGATCATGCCGCACGCCCCGGCCAGCGCCGAGCCGAGGAAGAAGGCGGTCATCACCACGCGGTCCACCTCCACCCCCATCATCCGCGCGGCTTCCGGGTCCTGCGCGGTGGCGCGCATCGCCTTGCCCAGCCGGGTGTAGCGGACGAAGTAGGTCAGCGCGCCCATCAGCAGCAGCGCCATCGCCCAGGTCAGGATCTCCCGCAGCCGCAGCACCGCGCCGCCGATGTGGAACACGATGGGCGGCAGCGGGTTGGGGAAGTTCTTGCTGTCCGACCCCAGGGTCAGCAGCACGACGTTGAACAGCACGTAGGACACGCCGATGGTGGTGATCATCGCCGCCGGGCCGACGACGCCGCGCAGCGGGCGGAGCAGGAAACGCTCGATCCCGACGCCGATGCACCCGCACACGACCATGGACACGGCGAACCCCGCGGCCAGCACGCCGACCAGCGGCAGGCCGGTCAGGATGGTCTCCTGGCCCACCAGCCCGAACGACTGCAGCGTGAGCATGGCGACCATCGCGCCGACCATGAACACGTTGAAGTGGGCGAAGTTGATCAGCTCGGCGATGCCGTAAACCAGGGTGAAGCCGAGCGCCAGGAGCGAGTACATCGCCCCCAGGCTCAGCCCGTTGATGACCTGCTGCAGCAGGAGGTCGGTTGTGGTCATGCGGCTATGGCCACCTGCGGCGCCCCTTGCACGTTTGCATCGTATCCGCCGCCGTCAGTGCGAGCAGCATTCGCGGCGCGGCAGTCCAGCGACGGCAAGGACTGTGGTTGCGGAGCGTTGCGGAACCGGCTCGCGGTGACGGCGGCGGACATGATGCAGCCCCGGTCAGGCCATCGGCGCCACGCCGACATACTTGTATTGCGCGTCTGGGTCCCCCAGCGGCTTCTCGGCGTCCTTGGTGATTTTGAACACGCTGATGATCTTGTTCTTGAGGTCCCCGTACTGGTCGAACTCGATGGGGCCGAGCAGCGTGTCGGGCAGATTCACGCCCTGGATCGCATCCCGGACGGCTGCCCGCGTCACGTCCTTGCCGCTCGCCGCCAAGCGCTTCGCCGCCTCGATGATGACCTGCGCGGCGACGTAGCAGGCGATGGTGTAGTCGTCCGGGCGCTGCTTGAAGCGGGCGAAGTAGCGGTCGCTAAACCCCTTGGTCTTCGGGTCCTCGGTCACGTGCGGGGAGGCGACGGTGGCATACCACCCCTCGACCGCCGGGAACCCGGCGCCCGTGAGGAAGTCGGAGCTTTCCACCCCGTCCCCGCCGGCCTTGATGGCGTCCGGGATGATGTCGTACGCCTGCTTGGCCAGCTTGACGCCGGCCTGCGCGACCCCGCCGTAGTACACTGCCTGGGCGTCGAGCGCCTTGATCTTGGTCAGCACGGAGGCGTAGTCCGCCGCCTTCGGGTCCAGCCGGTCGCGTCCGAGGACCTTGATGCCCTTCTTCTCCGCCTGGCCCTGGAAGGCGTCGGCCAGGCCCACGCCGTACGCGCCGGAGTCGTCCAGGACGTAGATGCTCTTCACCTTGAGCGTGTCGGCCATGTAGTTGGCCATGTTCGGCCCCTGGAAGGCGTCCGTGGTCACGGTGCGGAAGTAGATCGCCTTGCCTGCAGGCCGATACTGGGCGGCGAACTTGGGGTCGGTGAGGTCCGGGTTGGTGGAGGACGGCGTGATGATCGCCAGGTTTCCCTGGCTCAGGATCGGTGCCATCGCCTTCCCCGCGCCGGACATCTGCGGTCCCAGGGCTGCGACGTAGGCACGGTCGGACACCATGGTGCGGGCGTTGGTCGCGGCCTGCGCCGGGTCGTATTGCCCGGCGGTCGCGGTGGCGTCATCCAGCTTCACGAGCTGGAAGGTGTAGCCCTTCACTGCCTTGGCGGCGTTGGCGTCCTCGAATGCCAGGATGGCGCCGTTGCCGATGCGCTCGGCATTGGTGCCGTCGGCGCCGGTGAAGGAGAGGTCGATCCCGACCTTGAGGACCTTGTCGGCGGCAAGGGCGGCGCGCGAGGCCAGCAACGTGGCGGCCGTGGCGGTGAGTGCTGTGCGACGTGTGATCATGCGGACCCGCTCCCTGAATTGTGAGTGTGCGTCGCTGCAACTATGCACGGTTCATGCCAGCAATCGTCAACTCATGCCGGCAGGAACACCTGCAAGAGGGGCAACGTGCCGGGCGTCCCGGAGTGGCGGCAGGCGGTCCACCCGCCCCTAGCCGAGCCACGCGACCAGCGCCGATACGGTCACGACGGAGATCACATGCGAGGCCAGGATGGCGCCGGAGGTCACCCTGGCCTCGACGCCATACAGCTTGGCTATGGTGAACGGCCCCGATCCGATCGGCAGCGCGCTGAGCAGCACGGCCACTTGCGCCTGGGTGGGCGGCACGTGGAATACGGCGAGCGCGAGCAGCGCGGTCACGCCGGGCTGCACGATCAGCTTCAGCCCGACCAGCATGCTGACCGGGACGGCGTCGCGGCTGGTCACGCGCTCCTGGGCGAGGAACAGGCCGATGCAGATCAGGGCGACCGGCGACGCGGCGCCGCCAAGCAGGCTGGCGAACCGCTCGACCGGGACGGGGAGGGGAAGCCCGGCCAATCCGACGCCAAGCCCGGCCAACGGCGCGAGCAGCAGGGGATTGCGCAGCAGGGAGACCAGCACCTTGCCGAGCGTGCGCCCCAAGCTGGCGCTGCGCTGCAGGTCGAACTCGATCAGCGCGACGGCCAGTAGGAATAGCGCGCAGGCCGTGAACAGGGTGGCGATGACGGCCATCGGCAAGCTGTCTGGCCCGAACACCAGCAAGCAGAGCGGGATGCCCATGAAGCCGACGTTGCTGTAGCTGGCGTCCAGTCCCTCGATGCTGGCGATGGCGGCGTTGCCGCCCCGCCAGCGGCTGAGGATAAAGCCGAGCGCGAAGGTGACGACGATCCCGCCGCCGAAGGCGAGGGCGAAGCCGCCCTGGCCGGCCTGGTCGGGCCTGATGCGCGACATCGCGACGAACAGCAGCGCCGGCAGGGCAAGGTAGATCGCGAAGCGGTTGAGGTTGTCGGTCGCGTGGCGGTCGAACATGCCGGA
>CAXTFY010000471.1:0-3843 GCA_964243265.1 uncultured Acetobacteraceae bacterium
CGCATCGACATCCTGTTCGCCAACGCCGGCATCCAAGGCTTCAAGTCCATCCTGGAGTGGCAAGATGCGGACTGGCACGACCAGATCGACGTGAACCTGACCGGCACCGCCAACGCGATCCGCGCCGTCGCGCCGCACATCGTCGAGGGCCGGATGGGCGGGCGGATCATCGTCACCAGCAGCACCCAGGGGCGGCACGGCACCCGGTTCGGCGCGGCCTACTCGGCCTCCAAATGGGGCATCATCGGCCTGATGAAGTCGGCAGCGCTGGACTTGGGCGAGCATGGCATCACGGTGAACGCCGTCGTTCCCGGCCTGATCGACACGCCGCTGACCCGGCACCGGGAGCGCTACGCCCAGGGCGTCGGCGACCTGCAGACCAACGAGCCGGAGGCGAAGCTAGAGGCCGAGGCCGCCAAGTCGTTCGCCAAGAAAACAGCGCTCGACGTGGCGTTCATCGACCCGGCGGATGTGGCGCCGGTCGTGGTGTTCCTGGCGTCCGACGCCGCCCGGATGGTGAGCGGCGCCACCTACGACGTGACGGCCGGCGACAGCGCCAACAACGCGGCCTAACGTTCCAAAGAAATGCAGCTTCCTTCTCCCTCTCCCTCCGGGAGAGGGTCGGGGTGAGGGAGGCTGCCAGGACCACGCCTCGCCATGCTAGGAGCGGACGTTGTGCAGAAACTGGCGGGTAAACTCCCCCTGCCTCCCTTACCCCGGCCCTCTCCCGGAGGGAAAGGGAGCAGCGATCAGGACGCCAAGGTCTTTCGTATCACTGCCGCCGGGTCGCCGCGCAGCACTTGGTGCTCCGTCACTCCGCCCACGCGCTGGAACGCGATGTCGAACACCTGCTCTCCCAACCGTAGGTCGCGCAGGACCAATTCCGGCAGCCACTCCGGCAGCACCGGGTCGATCCGCAACACGCCACGCGGCGCGTCCGGCTCAAGCCCCAAGATCGCCTGCATCAGCGCAAATACCGATCCGGCCGCCCAAGCCTGCGGGACGTTGGCGCCCAGGTACTGCACGGGAAAGTTGGTGTCGTCGCGCTGCACCCCGGAATAAAGCTCCGGCAACTGCCGCTGCACGAAGAACCCGCCGGCGCGGTTGATGTCCTCCGCGACCTGGTTGGCCTCCGCGTGAAAACCATAACGCTTGAAGCCGAGCGCGATCAGGCTGTTGTCGTGCGGCCAAACCGACCCGTTCTGATACGAGTATGGATTATAGGACGGGTTCAATGCCGTCAGGGTCCGGATGCCCCAGCCGCTCCACATATCCGGTTGCATGAACCGCGCCACCACGCGCGCCGCACGCTCCGGCGTGGCTATGCCGGACCACAGCAAGTGCCCGGCATTGGACGCAACGGTCGTCACCAGCGTCTTGTCCCCGTTCAGGCAGTAACCGTAGAAGCCGCCGGCCTCGTCCCAGAACACTTCGTTGAAGCGCCGGAACAGGTCGTCCGCCTTGGCATCGAGCATGGTGGCCCGCGCCGTGTCGCCCAGGGCCTCGTATACCTCCGCCATGCCGCGCCAGGCGGCATAGACGTAGCCCTGCAGCTCGCACAGCGCCTTCGGGTTGTGCACCTGGCTGCCGTCGGGGTTGACCACCGCCTCCCCGCTGTCCTTCCAGCCGACGTTCTCATAGCCGGCGCCGGACCGGGTGCCGTATTCCTGGAAGCCGTCGCCATCCCGGTCACCGTAATCGTCGATCCAGGACAGGCATCCCTCCGCCGTCTTCAGGTGGCGGCGCAGCAGGTCCATGTCGCCGGTCGCGCGCCAGGTGCTGTGCAGCAGCACGAGATACAGCGGCGTCGCATCGGCGGTGCCGTAGTACGGCGTGTGCGGGATTAGCTTGAGGAACGCCAGTTCGCCCCGGCGCAGCTCGTGCAGGATCTTGCCGGGCTCGGCGTCGCGGTAGTCGTCTCGGGTGGTGGCCTGCCAATACCCGAGCACGTCCAGCGCGGCCCGGCTGAACCGGGAGTCGAGCAGCATGGTCTGCAGGCTGACGATCAGCGTGTCGCGACCGAACAGCGCCACGAACCAGGGCAACCCGGCGGCGGTGATGAACTGCGTCTCCGCTCCCTGCACCGGCAGCCGCAGGGCCGCGATGTCCTCGACCGCCTGCTCGTACATGCGCACGAAGGCGCTGCCGTTGCCCTCCACCTTGAGGATGCTGGCCCGCCAGGCCGCCAAATCCTGTCCCTGGGCGCTATCCGCACCCAGATCGCAGCTCGCCGGGGCCGGATAACTGGTGTCGCCGTCCCGCAGGTCATACAGCAGCGAGCCGTCCCAGGTCTCGCCCGGCTGCAGGTCGATCGCGAAGCTGATGCGCCCGTTGGCGTAGACAGCCGGGACGTGACCACGGGCGGCAACGCGGACCTCGCGGTAGAAACCGGCGTTGCGATAGCCGGTCGTCAGCATCCCCTCGGCGTCCGACCAGCCGCTGGTAATGCGGCCGCGGCGGACGATGCGGCCCGACTTCACCTCGAAGATGTCGGCAAAGTCGCTGCGGACCGCGATCTCCAGGTTGAAGCGCACCCGTGCGCGGCCGTAGTTGGTGATGCAGTAGGCCTCGTGCATTCCGCCATCGACCACCCGGCTGAGCACCAGGCTCAGGCTGCGCTCCGGTACCTCGCCGTCCTCGCTGAGGAAGGCGCGGTTGGTCATGAAGATACGGGCCGAGTAGTACGACACGGCGCCGCTGTTCAGCAGGTCCCACCCCTGGCCATTGGCATACAGCGCATAGGCGCTGATCAGGCGGGTGTCGAAGAAGTATAGGCCTTTCTCGCCCGGCCACCCCACCTGCCCGTCCGGGTCGGTGACGAGCACGGTGCGCCCCTGGTGGATCGCCAGTTGCGGCGGGCCGACCTTGATCTCCAGGGGCACCGCGCGGGCCTAGGCGGGTTGGAAGTTCAGCGCGACGCCGTTCATGCAGTAGCGCAGGCCGGTCGGCACCGGGCCGTCCGGGAAGACGTGGCCCAGATGGCTGCCGCAGTTGCTGCAATGCACCTCGGTGCGGACCATGCCCCATGCCCGGTCCTCGGTGGTCCCCACGGCGTCGCGCACGATGGGCTGGAAGAAGCTAGGCCAGCCGGTGCCGCTCTCGAACTTGGCGCCGGTGCTGAACAGGGCCTGGCCGCAACCGGCGCAGGCATAAGTGCCGTCGCGCTTCTCGGCATTCAGCGGGCTGGTGCAGGCGCGCTCGGTGCCATGGCCGCGCATGACCTTGAACTGCTCGGGGGTCAGCGTCTGCTGCCACTCGGCGTCGGTGCGGGTGAAGGAGTAGGCCTCAGCGGGCTTGGTCTTGGTGGCAAACAACGACATGGACGATCTCCGTAGCTTTCCTGGCAGGGATATGGGCTTGCACCGCGCGCCCTCCAAGCCTGGCTGCCGGTTGCCCGTCGAGGGCCAGGAGTTGCCTGCGGGAACGGTCCGGCTATCGGCGCGCCGTCCTTAGTACCCTAGCGCCCCTACCCACTATGGTGACGCTTCGATACCGAACAGTTAGACCCCGTTTGCGAAGGCATGGTGCAGCCAGCCGCCGACGGGTTGGGTGGACGGCGCGGTGGAGCATGAGGCGGATCATGGCAGGCGTGACCATGGCTTCGGACACCTCGGGCAGGTGCTTGTAGTCCCGCGACAGGCGGCGCCAGCGGTTGAGCCAGCCGGGGGCACGCTCGACGAACCAGCGGCGTGGCAGCACGGCGAAGCCCTTTGCTCCCGGCGGACGGCCGACGACGACCAGCATCAGGCCGAGCAGGAACTAGGCCAGCAGGGCGGCCGTGCGGTTGCAGGCGCCATCGGCGAACACGGCGCGCAGCCAGCAATACAGCGGCTTGATGCGCCC
>CAXTFY010000472.1:0-3825 GCA_964243265.1 uncultured Acetobacteraceae bacterium
TGGGCGGTCGGCGCCCTGAAGGAGCATGGGCTGGACCTGGCCGACCTCAGCCTGGGCATGAACACCGACGACACCAAGGACCTGCCGTTCCGCGACGTGGCGTTCATGGTCGAGCGCGGCGCCCGGGTGCGGCGGGAAGTCGGCATTCCCGTGGGCGTGAGCTGGAACCTCGGCTTGCCCGCCGTGGCCGACCAGGTGATCCGGCAGGAGCTGATCGACCTGGTGTTCCTCGGCCGCCCCGCGCTGGCCAACCCGCACTGGCCGGTGTGGGCGGCGCGCGAGCTGGCGCACAACGACCCGTTCTCGCTGATCCCGCAGGACTGGTCCTGGTGGCTGCGCAACCGGCCGGGGGCGGAGGGCTCGCTGGGCTGGCCCGCCGTCGCACGCGGCTGAGCCTGGCCGGCGCGCTGGCCTGCGGCGGCGCCAGGGTTGGGTTCGACCGCTCGCCGCAGCGCCATTCCGCCTGTCTGACGGCTGGCATGGGAGCCGCATCGGCATGGAACGAACCTGACCAAACATAACTCGCTCTGCACCAGCCGCGGGCGCTACTGCTGACGCGCGGGTGGTTCAGGCAGGCTGACCCAAACTGCCGGGAGTTGCTCGATGTCTTGGCTAGAGGGGCTGCCGTCCGCGGTTGCAGCGGACGCAAACGGGAGCCTAGCCGCATCTGGCATAGCTGCCGGTTTCGCCAGCGGGCATGCTGCCTCCGTGGCCGCCTCGCGCGCCTATGGCATTCGCACCCGCCTGGCCCTGGCTGCAGGCTGATGGCCACGCCGCGCGTCCTGTTCGTCAACCACACCAGCACCGGCGCCGGGGCCGAGCTTGTCTTGCTCGACCTGGTGCAGGCCTGGGCGGGCGCCTCGGCCTACCTGTTCGAGGACGGGACGCTGAACGCCGAGATGCGGAGCCGCGGTGTGAAGGTCCAGGTGGCGCGGTGGGGCGGCGGCTTGGCCGGCATCCAGCGGGACAGTAGCCTGTTGCGGGCGCTGCCGCTTGCGGGCCGGCTGGTGGCGACCACGGCCGGGCTGGCGCGGGCTGCCCACCGGCACGACCTGGTGTATGCCAACTCGCAGAAGGCGTTCGTGCTCGCCTCCGTCGCGGCGGCGCTGGCCCGGCGTCCGCTGATCTGGCACCTGCACGACATCATCAACGGGGCGCATTTCGGCGAGGGCCAGCGCCGGCTGCAGGTCGGGTTGGCCAACCGCCTCGCCGCCGGGGTGGTGGTCCCCTCGCAGGCGGCGGCCGACGCGTTCACCGCAGCCGGCGGCCGGACGGGCCTGCTGCATGTCATCCCGAACGGCATCGACCTGGTGCGGGACCCGCTGCCGCCAGCTGCACTGCGCGACCGCTTGGGGCTGCCGCCGGGGCTGCTGATCGGGGTGTTCAGCCGGCTGGCGCCCTGGAAGGGTCAGCATATCGTGTTGCGCGCCCTGGCTCGCATGCCGGGAGTGCGTTGCGTCGTGGCTGGGGACGCCCTGTTCGGTGAGCACGCCTATGCACGCACCTTGCACGACCTGGCCCGCGACCTCGGCGTCCTCGACCGCGTGCAGTTCCTGGGACAACGCTCTGACGTGCCCCGGCTGATGCAGGCGTGCGACGCAGTGATCCACCCTTCGGTCGATCCAGAGCCGTTCGGCCGTACGCTGATCGAGGCGATGCTGATGCGGGCGCCCGTCATCGCAACCGACACCGGCGCACCGTCCGAGGTCCTGGACGGCGGTGCGGCAGGAACCCTGGTCCCACCCGGCGATGTCCCCGCCTTGACGGCGGCTGTGCAGGCGGTGCTGTCGAACCGATTGGGCTTCGAGGCGCAGGTGGACCGGGCGGAAGCGCGGGCGCGGTCGCATTACGGCGTCGTCGCCATGCGCGCCAGGACGGTGGACCTGATCGGGCGCGTGGTTCTGGAAGCCCGGACCGGGAGGGTCGCAGTCCAGCGCGTCGAGGTCTGATATCGAACGCCCTCTGCCCTGACCCTTGCGTGATCGCATCGGGGTCCGCCGCCGTCATTGCGAGCCGCGCTCGCGGCGTGGCAATCCGGGGGGTTCCGGGCGATGATGGCGGTCGTACAGCCTCTGGATTGCCGCGTCGCAAGCGCTCCTCGCAATGACACATGGGGGAAATTGGTCCCAGCGTAGCACGGTTGGCATGATGCCAGGCGCCCCATGCCCGGACCGGCCTGCCCGTCCCGCAGCCTGCGGGGAACGGCTGCATCCCGGCCTAATGCGGCTTGCGCAGGTTGGCCTGCTCCGCCTGCGCTGACGTCCAGAACGCAATCTGCCCGATCACCCCCGCCGCCGCCAGCACCGCCGCCGCCGCCAGCAATGGGTCGCGTCCCAGCCCGGCCAGCACGGTGCACAGCGCCCCAACCGCCATCTGGCTGAACCCATACAGGCCCGCCGCCGACCCGATCACCTTCGGGTTCACCCCTACGGCCTTGGTCAAGGCCATCGGGCTCGCCAGGCCGACCCCCACGGTGAAGACGAACATCGGCCCCACCACCAGCGGCACGCTGGGCGCCCCATGCGCCGCGACCCCCAGCAGGGCGAAGGCCGCCAGCACGGCCGCCCCACTGGCCCAGGCCAGCAGCCGTTCGATGGCGACGCGCGTGACCAGGCGGCTGGCCAGAACGCTGCCCAGCGACACCCCCGCGACCAGCAGCGCCAAGTAGGCGCCGACCTCGCGGGACGGCCGGTGCAGCTCGTCCACGAACACGAACGGAGCGACCGCGAAGAACGCATACATCGACGTCGTGGCGCAGCCGCCGCCGACGGCGTAGCCCAGGAAGGCCGGCGACCCCAGCAGCCGCCCGTAATCCCGCGCCAGCGACGCCGCGCTGACCCCGGCCAGCCGCGTCCCTGTCTCCGGCAGCCGGCGCAGCGTGAGCCAGATGTTCACCACGCCCAGCCCGCACAGCGCGACGAAAATCGAGCGCCACCCGAACGCCTCGGACAGCGCCCCGCCGATCAGCGGCGCTAGGCCCGGCCCCAGGGTCACCATCAGGTTCAGCAGCGCCATCCGCCGCGCCGCCTGCTCGGGCACCGCGGTGTCGCGCACCATGGCGCGTCCCAGCACCAGCCCGGCGCACCCGCCCAGCGCCTGCACCAGCCGGGCCGCAACCAGCGAATGCACGCCCGGCGCGAGTGCTGCGGCCAGTCCCGCCGAGGTATAGAGCAGCAGGCCCGCCACCAGCAGCGGCCGCCGCCCGTAGCGGTCCGACAGCGGCCCATAGACGAGCTGCCCGACTGCCAGCCCGAAGATGTAGACGCTGATGGCGCCCTGCATGGCGCCGGCGCTGGCGCCCAGCTCACGCGCTGCCGCTGGCAGGGCTGGCACGAACATGTGCATCGCCAGCGTGCCGCTCAGGGTGATCAGCGCCAGCAGCCAGAGCGGCGGCGCCTGCCCCTTCAGAGTGGTCAGAGGCGCGGCGCGGCGCGTCGTCTTGTCCTGGTACGTCACTCGGTGTCCGATGTTGGCCCGTCCCTGGCATGCGCCTCCCGGAGCGGTGGGATCAAGCAGCTGTTTTGACCCTGGCCGGCCGGACCGCGATGCACCCATCAGCCCGCAGGCAGCGTCCTCTCGCCATATGCGCTGAATCAGGCCGGCTAGCATGCGCTCCGGGCGCCGCGGTCATTGCGAGGAGTGCTTGCGACGCGGCAATCCAGGGCCGAGAGGGCTGCGCACGCCGCTCCTGGATTGCCGCACCCCAAGCGCGGCTCGCAATGACGGTGCCGGGCATGTCGGGTCGAAGCACCCCACGCCCGGCCCAAGTCAGCGCCTATAAGCCCGGTCATTGCGAGCCATGCCTGGGCATGGCGATCCTTCATC
>CAXTFY010000473.1:0-3818 GCA_964243265.1 uncultured Acetobacteraceae bacterium
GCGGGAACAGGTTGAAGCTCTGGAACACCATGCCGACCTCGCGCCGGATGGTGTCGAGCGCGCGGGTGTCGTCGGTCAGCTCCGTGCCATCGACCAGGATGCGGCCTTCCTGGTGCGTCTCCAGCCGGTTGATGCAGCGGATCATGGTCGATTTGCCGGAGCCGGAGGGGCCGCACACCACCACCTTCTCCCGGTGCCCGACGCTCAGGCTGATGTCGCGCAGCACGTGCATCGCGCCGTACCACTTGTTCACGCGGTCCAGCAGGATGGCCGGGTTCTCGCTCTGCGCGGCGTCCGGACGGTCGATGGCGACGGCTTGGCTCATGGTGTTCCTCCTGGTTGGGCGGCCTGGGTTCGGCGGTTAGGGATGTCTAGCGCCGCACGGTCCGGCTGAACTCCTGCTCCAGCCCGCGGCTATAACGCGACATGACGAAGCAGAACGCGAAGTAGATCGCCGCCAGCAACAGATAAAGCTCGCTGCTGTAAGGCTGCCAGGCTGGGTCGGTGATCGCCACCTTGCCCGCCGTCAGCAGGTCGAAGATGCCGATGATCAGCACCAGCGACGTGTCCTTGAAGAAGCCGATGAAGGTGTTGACCAGGGGCGGGATCACCAGGCGCAGCGCCTGCGGCAGCACGATCAGCCCGGTCTTCTTCCAGTAGGACAGGCCCAGCGCGTCGGCGGCCTCGTATTGCCCCTTGGGCAGCGCCTGCAGCCCACCGCGCACCACCTCGGCCAAGTAGGCGGCGGCGAACAGGATGATCGCCACCTGCGCGCGCAGCAGCTTGTCCAGGTTCAGCCCCGGCGGCATGAACAGCGGGAACATCACGCTGGCCATGAACAGCAGCGTGATCAACGGCACGCCGCGGATCAGTTCCACGTAAACCACGCACATCACCTTCACCGCCGGCAGGTCCTGGGACCGCCGGCCCAGCGCCACCACGACCGCCAGCGGGAACGCGAACGCCAGGCCGAAGGTGCTCAGGATCAGGGTGATCGGCAGCCCGCCCCAGCTATCCTGCGGCACGTACTCCATGCCTAGGATGCCGCCCCACATCAGCACGCCGATCGCCGTCAACGTCGCCAGCCAGACGGCGATCAGCCCCTTGTTCCAGAACCTCCGCATGGCGGAGACGGCATAGAGCCCGATGAACAGCGCCACCACGATGGCCGGCCGCCACTGCTCGTCGTACGGGTAGCGGCCGAACAGGATGAAGCGGTACTTGTCCCCCACCATCGCCCAGCACGCCCCGGTGCCGCGCGCCGCCTGGCACGCCGCCGGGTCCGGCCCGTTGGCGCCCTGCGGCACCGACCATACTGCGTTCAGCACGCCCCACTGGAAGAAGCCGATGGCCCAGCGTCCGATCAAGTAGATCAGCGCCAAGGTGACCGCGGTCGAGAGCCAGCCGCTGAACAGGTTGGCCCGCGCCCAGGCGACTGGCGCCACCGCCGCCAGCGCCGGCCGGCCGCGTTCCGGCACTGCCGCGGGCATGCCAGCAATGGACGGCACCGGCTCCCCGGCGGCTCCGGTCAGGCGTTGGGTGACTTCGGACATGGCCTAGCGCTCCACCAGGGCGATGCGTGCGTTGTACCAGTTCATGAACAGGCTGATCGACAGGCTGATCACCAGGTAGACCAGCATGATGAGCGCAATACCCTCGATGGCCTGGCCGGTCTGGTTCAGCGTCGTGCTGGCGATGGACACCACGTCCTGGTAGCCGATGGCAACCGCGAGCGAGCTGTTCTTGATCAGGTTCAGGTACTGGCTGGTCATCGGCGGCACGATCACCCGCAGCGCCTGCGGCAGCACGATCTTCCGCAATGTCGTGCCGGGCCGTAGGCCGATGGCGCCCGCGGCCTCCCACTGGCCATTGGGTACTGACAGGATGCCGGACCGCACGATCTCCGCGATGTAGGACGAGGTATACAGCACCAGCCCCAGTGTCAGCGCCCCGTACTCCGGGCTGAGCGTGGCGCCGCCGACGAAGTTGAAGCCGCGCAGTTCCGGCACCTCAAGGTCGAACGGCGCGCCCAACACCGCCCAGACCGCGACCGGGAAGCCGACCAGCAGGGCCAGCGCCACCGGCCATACCAACGGACGGACGCCGGTCGCCTCCTGCTTGCGCGTGGCCGAGCGCGACCAAGCCGCCGTGCCCATCGCGCCGACGATCAGCGCGGCCAGTGCCCACCAGAATGGCTGCTCCCATTCCACCGCCGGCACCTTGATGCCGCGGTTGGACAGGAACACGCCGGGCAGGGGATGGAACGCCTGCCGCGGCCCCGGCAGCGTCTGCAGCACGCCGTACCAGAAAAGCAGTTGCAGCAGCAGCGGGATGTCGCGCACGACCTCCACGTAAACCGCCGCCAGGCGGGAGATCAGCCAGTTCTTCGACAGCCGGGCCACGCCGAGCAAGGTGCCCCACAGGGTCGCCAGCACCACGCCGACGACGGCCACCTTCAGGGTATTCAGGATGCCGATGAGGATCGCGCGCCCGTAGGTGTTGATCGCCGGGTCGTAGTCGATCAGGTGCTCGCCGATGGGGATACCGGCGGTGCGGGACAGGAACGCGAACCCGGTGGCGATGCGGCGCGCCTCGAGGTTGCGGGTGGTGTTCTGCACGAGGTACCAGACGATGGCGCCGACACCGCCCAGGATGGCGACCTGCCACACCACGTTGCGGAAGCGCGGGTCCGACCAGCTCAGGCTGAATGCCTTGCGCGGCGCTTGCCGGGCGGGGAGAAGGCGGGGGTCGATGGCGGCTCCGGACATCGTGCGGCTTTCCCTTCGCCGGCGCAGGCGCCCGGCGGCTGCTAGTTATGTGATGGCAGCGTGGCACATCTGCGGGCAACCGCGGTCGAATATCAATCGACGCGTCAGGACCATTCCCTAGAAAAAGGGCCGCCTCAGGCAGCGGCGGCCCAATTCTTAGGCAGTATGGGACGGCAACGCCTGCGTTGTCAGCGGATCGGGGGTGGATACTGCAGGCCGCCCTTGTCCCACAGGTTGTTGATGCCGCGCGGGATGCCGAGCGGGGCGACGGTGCGGTCGAACATCTCGCCGTAGTTGCCGACCTGCTTGACGATGTTCACCACCCACTTGTTGTCCACGCCCAGCGCCTTGCCCAGGTCGCCTTCCAGCCCCAGCAGGCGGCGGACGTCGGGGTTGGTGGCCTTAGTGGCGATCTCCTCGACATTCTTGCTGGTCACGCCGCTCTCCTCGGCCTGCAGCATCGCGAACAGGGTCCAGCGAACGACGTCGAAGTACTTGTCGTCACCCTTGCGGACCATCATGCCGAGCGGCTCCTTGCTGATGATCTCGGGCAGCAGGACGTGCTCGCTAGCCTTGGCGCCCTGCTGGTAGCGGAAGGCGGCCAGGCCGGAGGCGTCAGTCGAGTACGCGTCGCACCGCCCGCTAAGGTAGCTGTTCTCGATCTCGGCCAGGTCCTGGATCAGCACCGGGGTGAACTTCATGTTGTTCAGCCGGAAGTAGTCGTTGTCGGCCAACTCGGTGCTGGTGCCGGGCTGCACGCAGACGGTGGCGCCGTTCAGGTCCTTGGCGGACTTCACGCCGGTGGACGCCTTCACCATGAAGCCGGTGCCGTCGTAGAAGTTCACGCCGGCGAACTCCAGGCCCAGGTTGGCCTCGCGGCCCAGGGTCCAGGTGGTCTCGCGGACCAAGATGTCGATCTCGCCCGATTGCAGGGCGGTGAAGCGGTTGGTGGTCGTGGTTGGGACGAAGCGCACCTTGGTTGCGTCGCCCAGGATGGCGGCGGCCACGGCGCGGCAGGTATCGGCGTCGATGCCCTGGATCACGCCCTTG
>CAXTFY010000474.1:0-3803 GCA_964243265.1 uncultured Acetobacteraceae bacterium
CCACCCCGCCCCCTGCCCCGCCGCCCCCTGCCCCGGCATCCCCGCCAGCCCCGGCCGCATCCCCCGCCCTCCCATCCATCCAACGCTGGGAACTGCTGGCCCAGGTGGACGCCAGCCTCCGCAAGCCCGAGGACCCCGAACCCGGCGACCGCAGCGAGCGGCTGTTCCCCCTGGACTTGCAGGACCACCTGATCGGCCGCCGCTCCGACAGCGCCGACATCCACCCCGAGGTCGTCATCCCCGACCCCGGCATCTCCCGCCGCCACGCCCGCCTGCTGCGCCAGCCCGACGGCGGGATGGCGCTGGTCGATCTCGGCTCGATGAACGGCACCCAGGTGAACGGCACCGCGGTGGCGCCGAACGTCATCACGCCGCTGGCGGAGGGCGACCAGGTGACGCTCGGCTGCTGGACGCGCCTGACCCTGCGCGGGCGCTAGCATGGCAGCGCCGCCCGCCGCCGGCCGTATGCAAATACTCGGCAGGCTCGGCCAGTTCGCGCCGACGACGCCGGGCCGCATCGCCAGCGGTTTCGTCCTGGTCGTCCTGGTCGCCCTGCTGGCGGTGGCGCTCAACCTGCTGGCCGCCGCCGACGCCGCAAAGACCATCCGGACCATCGGCAGCGACGCCGAACCCTCGGTCGTGCTGGCCCTGCAGATCGGCGAGGCGATGGGCGACCTCGACTCCGCCGCGGCCGACGACGCGCTGGCCGACATGGCTGCCGCGGGCACCTCCAAACGCTGGCGGGACCGCAAGGCGGACCTGGACGCCCTGGTGATCCAGGCCAGCCGCAACATCACCTACGACGACGAGACTACCGCCCTGCAAGGCGTGCTGCGCTGGACCGGCGAGTACCAGGCCGCCCTGGCCGACGCGCGCAACGCCGCCGACCCTGCCCGGCCGTTCATCTCCATCCAACGCCTGCAGTGGTCGCACCGCCTGCTGCACGACTTCGCCCTACCTGAGGCCAACGCCCTGGCCGCAGCCAACCGCAAGCCGCTGGAGGCCGCCTACGCCACCTACCGCGCCTACTCCCGTGCCGACGGGCTGGTCGCCGCCGCCTCGTTCGCGCTGCTCATTGCCGTGCTGGCCGTGCTGCAGGTGTTCCTCACCCGCCGCACCCGCCGCCTGGTGAACCTGCCCTTGGCAGTGGCGACGGTGCTTGGCGTCGGCATGGTCGCCGGCCTGTTCGCGGTGACCGCCACCGAGCGCGAAACAGTCCGCTCCGCCAAGACCGACAGCTACGACAGCCTGGACCCGCTCTACGCCGCCAAGAGCGCCGCGGCGGCCTTGAATACCGACCTGGCGTTGTGGCTGCTTGACCCCGCCGCGCGGCCCGTCATATCGCAGGTCCTCGACGCCCAGGCCCGCACGCTGCTGGACCTGGACTGGCGCGACCGGGCGGCGACGGACCGCTTCCTGAACGCCCTCACCGCCGCGCAGGCGTTGGAGCGGCAGGGCCAGCCAGCCGCCGCGTTGGCGGCCATACCGAAAAAGACCGGCCTGCTCGGCGCGGAGCTGGCCAACATCACCTTCGGCACGGCCGAGCGCGACCCGGCCAGCGAAGCCGCCCGCAACCTCATCAGGTTCCTGCGCGTCGCCGACCAGGTGCGCGACCAGGCGGCGCACGGCGGGCTGGCCACCGCCCTGCAGCTTCGCCGCCGCGATGGCGTGACGGCGCTGAACGGACTGGCGGGCGCATTGGCCGCGACGATCCTGGTCAACCAGGCCGAGTTCGACCGCCAGGTCGATCATGCGCAGCGACTGGTGCGGCTGACCCCGGCCATTGCCTGCGGCGTCCTGGCCGCCGCCGTGCTGCTGGCCGCGGCGGGCCTGTGGCAGCGCTACCGCGAGTACGCATGACCGCGCGCTTCGGCCCTCCCGCCGTGCCGCCGTCCACCTCGCCAACGCTGGCCGGGGTGGACCAGGCGCTGGCCGCCTGGCGCACCCGCCTGGCCGCCGCCAGCCGCAACGTCGCCGAGCTGAGCGAGCTGCCGGAGTTCATCACCCTAAAATCCGCCGCCCGGTCGGACCCGGCAGGCGCGCCCGAGGCGCAGCGCCTGGTGGCAACCGTGGATGAGCTATGGCAAGGCGTGCTGCTGCTCGGCGAGGCCATCAGCCGGGCCGAGGCCGCACGCGCCGCCGCAACCCGGCTGTGGATGCCGGCCAGCCTGGCCGCCGTGGTGCAGATCCTGGACGGCCCCTCCATCGGCATTGCGCTCGGCGCGTCGCCCGTGCTGCACCGGCGCCTGCTGGGCCAGGCGGCGGACACCGCCTGGGTATCGCCGAACCGCCTGCTGGAAACCATGGAGGCTGCCTTCGACGCCGCCCGGACCTCCCTGGCCCGCATCAGCACCGCCCGGGACACGCAGGCTGCCCTGCGCGCGTCGCTATCGGCCGCAGTGGACAGCCTGGCGGGAGAAGGCCGCCCAGAAGCTGCGGCGTTGGCGGCCCGTTTGGCAGGATGCAACGCGCCCGACCCATTGACCGCACTGACGCAGTTGGAGGCGCTGCGCCCCGACATCGACGCCGCAACCTTCTCGGCGGCCCAGGCCAGTGCGGCACGCAGCCGGGCCACCCAGTCCCTTAACCAAGCCCGTGCCCGCCTGACACATCTCGCCGAGCAGGCCGCGCAGGCCCGCCAGGCCGCATCGGCAACCGCGGCGCTGGTGGCGGGCGCGGTCCCGGCTGGGCCGGTGGCGCAGGCGGGCGAGTTGCCGGGCTGGCTCGACCGCCTGCAACGGACGCTGGAGGCTGGACGGACGGAGGCATTCCTCCTCGGCCTCGGCAGTTGGACCGTCCTGGCCGACCAGGTGGCGGCGGGCTGGCAGGACATCCTGGACCGCTCAGCGGCATCGGTCGCCCTGCGCGACGAGTTGCGCGGCCGCTTCGGTGCGTTGCAGGCCAAGCACCGCGCCCGTGAGGCGCACGCCCGCCAGGATGGCCCACGCCAGCCCGACCCGGCCTTGGACGCAGCCGCCGCGGCGTTGCGGGCAGCACTGTTCGGCGGCCCGGCCGACCTGCCCGCAGCCCGGCAACGCCTGTCCGAGTACGAGGCCGCACTCGCGCGCCCCCAGGTTCCGGCAAGATAAAGGAGCAGCCATGGCAAGCATTCCATGCGGCGCATCCGGCTGCGCCGGGCACATCGAGGACGGCTTCTGCGACACCTGCGGACGCGCGGCGGATGCGCCCGCCCCCAGCAGCGCTGCGGTAACCACCCTGTCCACGTCCTCGCGCCAGGTTGCCCGCAGCGGCGGCTACAGCCGGTCCGGACGCGTCACCGCCGCCCGCCGCCCGCAGGCCGGACCAACGGCGACAATGGCCACGGCGGGCACCGCAGCCACCAGCGGCGGCACCCGCAGCGGCCGCGCCACCCGCGGCAGCAGCACCCGGCGCCGTGCCCTGGGCGGCGGCCTGGTGCAGATGCCGACGGCCCCGTCCGCCGATCCGCTCAGCCTGGTGCTGGCCGACCCGCGGGTGCCGGCCGACAAGTGCTTCTGCCCGAACTGCAAGAACAAGGTGAACCCCGACAAGCGCTTCTGCAGCAACTGCGGCGCCGAGTACAGCTTCCGCCCCGCCCTTCGCGCCGGCGACGTGGTAGCCGGACAGTATCAAGTCCGCGGCCCCATCGCCTTCGGCGGCCTGGGCTGGATCTACCTGGCGATGGACACCGGCCTGAACCGCTGGGTAGTGCTGAAGGGCCTGCTGAACAGCAAGGACGAGGCCGCCGCCGCCGCCGCCATCGCCGAGCGGCAGTTCCTCGCCGCGGTGAAGCACGGCAAGATCGTCGGCATCTACACCTTCGT
>CAXTFY010000475.1:0-3778 GCA_964243265.1 uncultured Acetobacteraceae bacterium
CGGGTTGGCCTGTGCTGGGACCTGGATCTGGTGCGGGCCGGGGGGGCCTGGCAGGCGCGCAGCTTCCGCGGCAGTGCCTGGACCCTGCCACGCCAGGGCGAGGCGCGCAGCAACCGGCTGAATGCCTACCGCGTGCTGCTGACCCGTGCCCGCCATGGCACGGTCATCTGGGTGCCGCGTGGCGACGCCCGGGACCGCACGCGCGATCCTGCCCAGTATGACGGCATCGCCGAGCACCTGCTCGCATGCGGCGCGGCAACGCTGGACGAAGCCGCACTGGTGGACGACAGTGCGGACGTTCCTGAACCGGTGCTGTTATGATCCGCTGGGCGTTGTGCCTCCTGCTCCTGGCGGGTCCTGCGGCTGCGGCCGAGGCGCCGGCAACCGATCCCACCGCCGCACCTGCGGCCGAGCGGCCGGGGTTCGGCCTCAAGATCGCCACCTGGAACCTGGAATGGCTGACCTCCCGGCCGAAGGGCGACCCCGGGCTGCCGGACGACGCCGGCCCGAAGGCGGATGCGGACATCGCAACCCTGCGGCGCTACGCCGTCGTGCTGGACGCGGACGTCGTGGCGTTCCAGGAGGTCGATGGGCCGGAGATCGCCGCCCAGGTGTTCACGCCCGACCGCTACGCCATCTACGCCACCGGCGACAGCGTGACGCAGCGCGTGGGCTTTGCCGTGCGCCGGGGCCTGATCGTCGAGCGCAATCCGGACCTGGTCGGGCTGGACGTTTACCCCACCGCCCGGCACCGCCTGCGCAGCGGGGCCGACATTACCCTTGTCCTGCCCGGCGGCCGCCTGCGCCTGCTGGCCGTCCACCTGAAGACCGGGTGCCATGAGGCCCGCCTGGACAGCAGCAGCCGCAACTGCGAGACCCTGCGCCGGCAGGTGCCTCCCCTGCAGGGCTGGATCGCCGAGCGCCGCGAGGAGGGCGTGCCCTTCGTGCTGCTGGGCGACTTCAATCGGCGCATGGACCGGCCCGAGGACCTGATGACGGCCCTGACCAGCACCGGTCCGCTGCTGCGCGCCACCGCGGGCCATGGCAGCCCCTGCTGGGGCGGCGGCAGCTTCATCGACCACATCATCGCGGGCGGCGCCGCCCGCGGCTGGATGCAGCCGGAGACCCTGCGCGTGCTGGTTTACCAGGAGACCGACCCGGAGGCCAAGGAGCGCCTGTCCGATCACTGCCCAGTCTCCGTGCGCTTTCGCCTGCCGGGGGACGGGCTTACACTGCCGGCGATCCCTGGAGTGAAGTAGATGAGCCTGACCATCCTTGTGACCGGCGCGACCGCCGGATTTGGCGCCGCGTTCGCCCGGCGGTTTGCGCGCGACGGCCACCGCGTGATCGCCGCCGGGCGCCGGGCCGAGCGGCTGGACGGGCTGCGGACCGAGCTTGGCGACGCTGTGTTGCCATTTCCCCTGGACGTGACCGATGCCGCAGCCGTGGCGGCGCTGCCGGGCAGCCTGCCCGAGGGATGGCGCCAGGTGGACGTGCTGGTCAACAACGCCGGCCTGGCCCTGGGCACCGGACCCGCGCAGGGGGCGAACCTGGCGGATTGGGACACCATGGTCGCCACCAACATCACCGGCCTGATCCACATGACCCGCGCCCTGCTGCCGGGCATGGTCGAGCGCGACAGCGGCCATATCGTCAACCTCGGCAGCATCGCCGGCAACGTGTCCTACCCCGGCGGCAACGTGTATGGCGGCACCAAGGCGTTCGTCGGCCGGTTCACCGACAACCTGAAGGCCGACCTGGTCGGCACCGGCGTCCGGGTGACCAGCATCGAGCCGGGCCTGGTCGGCGGCAGCGAGTTCAGCACCGTCCGCATGGGCGGTGACGCCGAGAAGGCAGCAGCGGTCTATGCCGGCACTACGCCGCTGACCCCGGAGGACATTGCGGAGGCGGTGGCCTGGGTGGTCGGCCTGCCTGCGCATGTCAACATCAACAGCATGGAGATGATGCCGACCTGCCAGGCAGTGGGACCGCTGACGATCAAGCGCCGTACGTGACGGACCATGCGGCACTCGCGGCGCGGTGCCGCGTGACGCCGGGCACGGCGGTCAACCTGGACGACTGGGACCCGGCAGACCGCCTTGGTCTGGGCAAGGCGGAGCCGGAGGCCATGCTGGCCGACGGCGCCGAACGCCTGGCTGCGCTGCACGAGCGCCTGTATGCGCAGCGCGCCTGGTCGGTGCTGATGGTGCTGCAGGGCATGGACGCCAGCGGCAAGGACGGCACCATCAAGCGTCTCGCGGCCGGGTTGAACGCGCAGGGCCTGCGGGTCGTGTCGTTCGCCGCGCCGAGCGCACTGGAGCTGTCGCACGACTTCCTTTGGCGCATCCACCAGGCGCTGCCGCCGCGGGGCATGGTCGGCATCTTCAACCGCAGCCACTACGAGGATGTCGTCGAACCGCGCGCCAACCCGGCGTTGCTGCCGCGGCTGGGCTTGCCCGCCCATCTGATCGGGCCGCAGATGTGGTCCCAACGGTTGAACGCCATCGTTGCGTTCGAGACCTATCTGGCGCAGCAGGGCACGGCGATGGCCAAAGTATTCCTGAACCTTTCCCCTGGCGAGCAGGGCAAGCGGCTACTGGCCAGGCTTGATGACCCGGCCAAGGAGTGGAAGTTCGACGCCGCCGACCTGGCCGCCCGTGATCTTTGGACGGAACACCGGGCCGCTTACGCCGCGGCACTCACGGCGACCGCGACGACCATTGCGCCGTGGTATGTCGTGCCGGCTGACAACAAACCGGTCGCACGCGCCCTGGTCCAAGCCATCCTGATCACAATGATGGAAGGCTTGGACCTGGACCGCCCAGCGCCGACGCCGGAGCGAGTTGCCGCAATGGATGCGGCCCGCCAACAACTCAAGGCGTGACGGCGACGCCCTTCCAGAATGCAACCCGGCCACGGATGTTCTCCGCGGCTTGCTTCGGCTCCGGGTAGTACCACACGGCGTCCTTGTTGGACTGTCCATCCACGGCGAGGGTGTAGTATTGCGCAGTGCCCTTCCAGGGACAGCCGCTGGTGTGGCTGCTGGGCTGCACGAACTCCTGCTTCAAGCTGGCTGCCGGGAAGTAGGCGTTGCCCTCGACGGTGACGATGTCGTCGCTCTCGGCCACAACCTGGCCGTTCCACGTTGCCTTCATGGCACCCTCCAACAAAAAGGCCGGGCATGATGCCCGGCCCATAAGCGTTCCGCTACGGCGCGGGTTTACTCCGCCGTCTCCGGCTCCCGCTCCGACCCGCCCTCGTCGCCATCGCCTTCCGGCTTGGCCAGCACGGGCGGTGGCGGGGCCGAGGTGTACTCGAAGTCCAGCTTGTCGTCCTTCATCGCCACCTTGACCGACCCGCCATGCACGAGCTTGCCGAACAGCAACTCCTCCGCCAGAGGCTTCTTGATCCACTCCTGGATCACACGGCCCAACGGACGCGCGCCATACAGCCGATCGTAGCCACGCTCCGCCAGCCACTCCTTGGCCGCCGACGACAGCTCGATCGTCACGTTGCGGTCGGCCAACTGAGCCTCAAGCTGCATGACGAACTTCTCGACCACCTGGCCGACGATCTCCTGCGTCAGCCCGGCGAAGGTAATCACGGCGTCCAGCCGATTGCGGAACTCGGGGGTGAACAGCCGCTTGATCGCCTCGGTGTCCTCGCCCTCGCGCTCGGTGCGCCCGAAGCCGATGCTCTCCTTGGCCATGTCGCTGGCACCCGCGTTCGTCGTCATGATCAGGATGACGTTGCGGAAGTCCACAACCTTGCCGTTGTG
>CAXTFY010000476.1:0-3775 GCA_964243265.1 uncultured Acetobacteraceae bacterium
GGCGCCGTTGCTGGCGCGGGCGGACCAGTCGAGGCTGTAGCTGCCCGGCGGCAACTGTCCGACGAAGCCGTACAGCACGCTCGGCTGCGCGCCCAGGCGGACCGGCACCGTGCGCCGCGCGCCGCCGGCGTCCGACAGCATGAAGCGTGATGCCTGGTGATCCAGCGGATGATCGAAGTGCAAGGCGAAGGCGACGCCGGACCCGCTCATCACTTGGTTGGGCCTCGGTTCCGCACCCAGGAGACGCATGGCTTCAGCCTCGGCAGGCGGGGCCGCAAGCGCCAGGGAAGCCGCGAGCGTGGCGATGAGCGCAACGCCGGATCGGGTGGGCAAGCGGTGCATGGTCGTCTCCTTGCCCTAGGGGGCGCCACTCGTCAGCCGGGCGGCAGCAACGCCGCCGCGAGCACCCGGCCGTCGTCGGCCTGCAGCAGCAGCGCCGTCCGCTCCCCGGCCGGCTGCGGGGCGTGCAGGCTGACGGTCGCGCCGTGCCAGGCTCCGGCCGGGGTGATGGAGCGGACGACGTTGACCTCCGTCAGCGTGCGCCCGCCGTTCTCGCCGCCGGCGACGCGGGTGGTGCGGGCGGGATCGAACCCGACCAGCAGTAGCGTCCCCGCGCCCGCCCCGGCACCCGCCTCCCGCACCAATCCGGCCGCGTCGCGTCCCAGCCGGAGCGCCGCCGCGGGCGGGGTGGCCGCCGCAGCCCCGATCGCGGCCAGCACCTCGGCCCGGTCCGACCCCACCGCCTGGTGCCGCCCGCCTACGACGAGTTGCGGGGTATATACCCCGTCGCGCTGCCACAGCTCGGCATAGCGGCGCTGGCGGCTGGTCGCGTCCGGCAGCGAGTAGGGGTCCTTCCAGCCCAGCCGGTCCCAGTAGGTGACGTGGAAGTCCAGCGCCAGGATGTCCGGCCGCGTCCGCGCCAGCTCGGCCAGCAGCGCATCGGCCGGCGGGCAGGAGGAGCAGGACTGCGAGGTGAACAGCTCCACCACGACCGGCCCCGCGGCCTGCTCGGCGTCGGCCGTGCGGCCGGACGCCAGCAGAAGGAGGGCGGCGAGGGAGGCGGCGCGTTTGGCGGTCATGGGGGGCACCTGCTTGCGTAAGGTCCGATCCTGGGCCAGCCCACCCCCCTGCCGCCACCCTGTTCCTGGGCATGGTTTCCATGCCGCACGGCGACGGCCTTCCAGCCCCCGGCGTCATCGAATTCATGCCGCATCGGCATTTGCCCTGACGGCCCGTGAACCGCAGCATCCTGGTGCTCCCTGCTGCTTCAGCGGCGGCAGTGGACCGCGGAGAGCAGCCGATGAACGCCTTGCCCCATCCTCTCCCACAAGGCCGCCCCGGGCTGGCAGGCACTGCGCGGGTCGGCGTGGCGGCCCTGCAGGCCCACTGGCCCGAGTACCTCATGGAGGCATGGGGCCTGGGCATGCTCATGCTGGTCGCCGCAGCGGCAGGGGCGTTGCTGCCGCCGTCCGTGCCGCGGGCCTGGCAGCGGGTGGCCGTCGGCGCGGCCGTGGCGGTGACCGGGGCGCTGCTGGTCTACTCGCGCTGGGGCCGGCAATCGGGCGCCCACTTCAACCCGGCGATGACGTTCGTGTTCCTCATGCTCGGCAAGGTCCGGCCGTGGGACGCCGTGTTCTACATCGTGTTCCAGACCGCGGGCGCCGCCGCCGGGCTGCTGATTGCGGCGCTGTGCTTCGGCGACGCCCTGCGCCAGCCGCCGGTGGAGTGGCTGGCGACCTACCCCACCGGGATGCGCGCGGCCCTGCCCTTCATGGCCGAGTTCCTGGCATCGTTCGTGGTGATGAGCCTGATCCTGTCCATGGGCGGCGCGGTCCGCATCGCGCGCTACACCGGGCTGGCCGGCGCGGCCGCCTCGCTGGTGTTCAGCCTGTTCGAGGTGCAGGCGACGTCGTTCAGCCTCAACCCGGCGCATAGCCTGGTCTCGGCGGTGCCGTCCGGGCACTGGGACGGGGTGTGGATCTACCTGCTGGCGCCGCCGGCCGGGATGCTGCTGGCGGCGTTCGTCAACCGCCGCGTCCTGCCGCTGCCGCCGATGCTGTGCGCCAAGCTGATGCATGACGGGTCCACCCGGTGCATCCACTGCGGCTACCGGCCGATCCGGCGCCAGGTTCCGGGCCAGCGGCAGGCCCCGGGGATCGCCCTGCCGCCTGCGCCGGGTTGATGGAAACCATGACGCCTATCTATTGGCCCGCTCCGGCGCGGCGTCCGATCCTCCATGCGCCGCGCGGCGTCGCGCGCCCCAGCAAAGGTCCACTGCCATGACGCCCAATCCCGTCACCGACACCTGGAACTTCCTGATCGGCAACACCGGCGACTACAACAGCCTCGGTCCCGCCAAGTACATCCCCGTCGCCCTGTTCCTGGCCTTGCTGGCCGGCAGCCTCGCCATCGCTGCGGTCAACTGGTCGCGCGACCCGGCGCAGCGCACCGGCAAGCACGTCGCCATCTGGCTGATGCGGGCCATCACCGCGGGCCTATGGTATCAAGGCTCCATCTGGAAGCTGCCCCTGCCGGTGTCGGACGGCTTCACGTTCTGGACCGGGGCGCTGGCCAAGTTCACGGTGCTGCCGTTCGAGGCCGCGCTGGTCCAGCACGTCCTGCTGCCCGGCATCGGCGTCCTGCAGCCGCTGGTCTATTTGTTCGAGGTGTTCCTGACCGTGTCGCTGCTGCTGGGCGTCGGGGTGCGCTTCTTCGGCGTCATGGCGATGCTGTTCACCGCCCATCTTTGGCTGGGGCTGTACAACGACCCGACCGAGTGGGCCTGGACGTATGGCGCCATCATCGCCGCGCACGGAATGTTCGCCGTCACCGAGGCCGGGCGCAGCCTGGGCCTGGACAACCTGCTGCGGGGCCAGTGGGCCGGCATGTTCAACCGCCACCCGGCGCTGCTGCGGGCCTACCGGCTGGCGTCGTAGCAGCGCTTGGCTGCATCCTCCGCCTGAACCTGACATCCCACGGAAGGATTTGACATGCTCTAGCAGCCTGTCTGGCTTAGCGCGACGCGGATGCACGCTGCAGGATTGCTCGATCGATTTGCCTGTCTCCCCGCCCGGACCGTTTCCGCATGAGCAACCTCCGCCTGATCGACCGCGACACCGGCTTCTTGAGGCCGCCATCGGTGGACGAGTGGCTGCTGCAACGGCATCTGGCGCGGTTCGTGGTGGAGGTGGTCGAGGGCCTGGATCTGCGGGCGGTGACCGGCAGCTACCGTGGATCGGGTGAGGCGTCCTACCACCCGCAACTGCTGCTTGGCCTGATCATCTATGGCTATGCCACGGGCGTGTTGTCCAGCCGCAAGCTGGAGCGCGCGACCGGCGACTGCGTGGCGTTCCGCCTCATCGCGACCAACGAGCATCCCGATCACGACACGCCCGATCACGACACGCCCGATTACGATACAATCGCCGCGTTCCGGCGGCGCTTTCTGCCTGAGATCGAAGCGCTATTCGTGCAGGTGCTGGGCGTGGCCTGCGAGACGGGCGTGTTGAACCTGGGCACGATGGCGCTGGACGGGACCAAGATGCACGCCAACGCCAGCCGCCACAGCGCGCTGTCGTATGAGCGCGCGGGCCAGATCGAGGCGCAGTTGAAGGCCGAGGTCGCGGACCTGATAGCAAAGGCACCGCAGCCGATCAGGCCGACGTGCGGGACGGGATGTCGGTCCCCGAAGAACTGGCGCGGCGCGAGACGCGCCTGGCAGCGATTGCGCGCGCCAAGGCGACGATCGAGGCGCGGGCCAAGGAGCGCCATGCGC
>CAXTFY010000477.1:0-3775 GCA_964243265.1 uncultured Acetobacteraceae bacterium
CCAGCGCCGAGGCGGGCAATCCCTGCGGCACATGCGCGGCATAGACCGCAAGGAATGCGGCGGTGCGGCTTACGGCAGCGTTGAGTGCCTCGGTCCGGCCATCGGCGCCGGTGAGCTTGCCGGCCGAGAGCGTCAGCGTGGCCGGGTCGGCACCGTGGAACGGGCTGTCCGCCGCCTGCGTGGCTGCCTCGGCAACCCGGCGCCGCACCTCCTCGCACGCCTTGACGACGACGAGCGTGGTGGAGGCAGCGTTGTTCGAGCCTCCCGCCACGGTCACCGGCGGCAGGTCGCTATCTCCCATCAGCACCGTTGCGTCCGGGATCTCGAGACCGAGCGAGCGGGCCACGGTGATGGCAATCGTGGTATAGGCGCCGGTGCCGATCTCGTGCGCGGCCAGACCCACGATCGCCTTGCCGTCCGGCGTCAGCGACAGACGGGCGGCGGCCGGCCCGATATTGCTCGGGTAGCACGCGGTGGCGCAACCATACCCCACCAGCCACTCGCCCTCCCGCGTAGCGCCGGGTTCAGGGTTGCGCTGGCTCCAGCCGAACTTGGCCGCCGCCTGGTCGTAGCACTTCATCAGCGAGCGGGAGGAGAACGCGAGGCCCGTCACCGGATCGGACTGCGTGTCGTTGACCCGGCGCAGCTCGACCGGGTCCATCCGCAGCGCGTGCGCCAGCTCGTCCATCGCGCTCTCGAGCCCGAACATGTACGGGCACTCGGCAGGCGCCCGCATGAAGCCCGGGGTGTTGCGGTCAGCATGCACCACATGCACTGCGGTCAAAATGTTGGGGCAGGCATACATCCGCGCCGTCACGTCGGCGCCGGCGACGTTGTAGCCGGACGGGCGGGACGTGACCTCCCAGCCCTCGTGAGAGAACGCGGTGAGCCGGCCGTCTTGCGTCGCGGCGAGCTTCACGTGCTGCTGCGTTTCCGCGCGGTAGGTGACAATTGTGAAACCCTGGTCGCGCGTCGGCACCAGCTTGACGGGGCGGCCGAGGCGCTTGGCCGCGACTGCGACCCAGGCCGTGCGCGCACCCGGCTCGCCCTTCGACCCGAACGCACCGCCGACGTAGCGGGAGACCGTCCGCACGTTCGCCTCGTCGATGCCGAGCTGCGTCGCGATCGACGCCTTCAGCCCCCACATGAACTGCGACGGCTCGTAGATCGTGAGCTTCGGGCCGTTCCAGACGCAGGTGGTGGTGAACAGTTCGAGTGCGTTGTGGTGCTGCGTCGGCGTGTCGTAGTCGGCCTCGATCCGGAATGGCGCGGCGGCGAAGGCGGCGGCCGCATCGCCCTTTTCCGGGTCCGGACCGCCGCGGCCCTTGTGCTCCGCCGTCTCGGTGCCGGGGGAGCCGAAGGTGGCGCTGGGGGTCTCGGCCGCGTAGCTGACATCGACCTTGAAGGCCGCTTCCCGCGCCGCCTCGAAGCTGTCGGCGAGCACCAGGGCGATAATCTGGCCGTCATGCCAGATGCGGTCGCTTTCCAGCGTGGTGGTGGTGGGACCGCCATCCGGGCCGGTCGGCGGCTTGATCGCGCCGCCCACGTTCTGGTGGGTCAGGATGTCGAGCACGCCCGGCACCGCGTTCGCCCGGTCCAGCCTCATCGCCGCTATGCGCCCGCGGGAGATCGCGCTGGTCACGAGGTAGGCATAGGCGGGGTTGGCCACCGGCTCGTCGGAGGCGTAGCGGGCGGCGCCCGTCACCTTGGCGACGCCGTCGATGCGTGGGGTCGGATGGCCGAACAGGGCGCCGGGATCGATGGTCATGTCACGCCTTCCTGGTCGTGCTGGGGATCGCCGCGAGCGTCATCGTCTGGGCCTGCAACAGCGCGCGGACCACGGTGCGGCGGCCGAGTTCGGGCTTGTAGCCGTTCTGGCCATGGGTGACCGCCCCCTCGAGTGCGGCTGCGGCAGCCGCCTCGGCGGTGGGGCCGTCCAGCGTCTTGCCGGCCAACGCCGCCTCCGCCCTGCTGGCGCGCCAAGGGCGATACGCCATGCCGCCCAACCCGATGCGGGCCTGCCGCACCACGTCCCCGTCCATGTCGAGCGCCACGGCCACGGAGGCGATGGCGAACTCGTAGGAGGCGCGGTCCCGCACCTTCACATAGGCGGAGCGCCGGGTCCAAGGGCCGGACGGTATGGTGAAGGCGGTGATCACCTCGCCCGGGCGCAGCGTGGTCTCGATGTGCGGCTGGCCGTTCGCCGGGCGGTGCAGCGAGGCGAACGGCATGGTGCGCACGCCCTGCGGCCCGGTCAGCTCAACCTGCGTGTCGAACGCGATCAGCGCCACCGCCCAATCGCCCGGGTATTGCGCGATGCAGCTGCCATCGACGCCCAGCACGGCGTGGTTGCGGTTCACCCCGGTCAGCGCGGCGCAGCCGGACCCCGGGGTGCGCTTGTTGCAGGCGGCCCAACTGGTGTCGCGGTAGTAGGTGCAGCGCGTCCGCTGCAGCACGTTGCCGCCGAGCGTCGCCATGTTGCGCAGCTGCGCGCTGGCGGCGAGCTGGAGGCTCTCGGCGATCGCGGGATACTCGGCCAGCAGCACGGGGTGCGCCGCCACAGTTGCCATTTTGGCGAACGCGCCCAGCCGCAGCCCGTCCGGCCCGGCGGCGATGCCGGCATGGTCCGCCCGCAGCGGCGTGATGTCCAACAGGCGCTGCGGCGTCAGCACGTCGAGCTTCATGAGGTCGTAGAGCGAGGTGCCTCCGGCCAGGAACTGCACCGGCGCGTCGGTCTGGCCCTGCCCGGTCTGCTGTCCGAGGGACGCGGCCTGCACGGCTGTCGCAGCGCGATCGTAGCTGAACGGGCGCATCAGGCGTGCTCCCCCATCTGATCGCGCCCCTGCCTGATCGCGGCGACGATGTTCGGATAGGCGGCGCAGCGGCAGAGATTGCCGCTCATATACTCGCGGATGTCCTCGTCCGTGGTCGCGTTGCCCTCGCTCACGCAGGCGACGGCCGACATGATCTGACCCGGCGTGCAGTAGCCGCACTGGAAGCCGTCATGATCGATGAAGGCCTGCTGCATCGGGTGCAGCGAGCCATCGGCGCCGGCGAGCCCCTCGATTGTCTTGATCTGCTTGTCTTGCGCGGCCACCGCCAGCGTCAGGCACGAAAGCACCCGCTCGCCGTCGACATGGACGGTGCAGGCGCCGCACTGGCCGTGGTCGCAGCCCTTCTTGGCGCCGGTCAGGTCCATGTGCTCGCGCAACGCGTCCAGCAGGGACGTGCGTACGTCCATGACCATGCGGTGGTCGCGTCCGTTGACGTTGAGCACCGTCTCTGCCGGGCCTGGCAGGGCGGTCGGCGTCGTAGGAGCGGGGGCGGCGCGGGCAGCGGCAGGGAGCGCCGCGAGGCCGGCTGCACCGCGAAACAGCCCCCTTCGGCTCGTCCCCTGCGCTTTATCTTTGGGATCGTCGCTCATCGCATTCTCCTTGCGCTCGTCGGGTCAAGCCGGATTAGCGGTAGCCACCAGGCTTGGGATCGGACCGGAGCCCTCGTCTGCTACTGCCATTAGATGAAGTCGAACAGGTACCGTCAACTTGTTGGACTGAGGTTGCGACAGCACGCGATCAGGACGGCGTGCTTGTGGTCACGCCCAAGCGGCGGTGCCGGTGATCTCGACCCGCACCTGAAAGGGCCAGAACTAACGAACTGGCCCTCTTATACGCACAAGGGGACAAGCAGGGAACGCAGCCGACCGACATCATCGTGCCAGTGCGATGCGTTCCACCCAGGCATCGACTGGTGACAGCGTGATTTTAGGGGCACCACC
>CAXTFY010000478.1:0-3771 GCA_964243265.1 uncultured Acetobacteraceae bacterium
GCCGAGCTGGCCCGCATCCTGGGCGTCAGCACGGCGGCGCCCTACCGGCACTTCCGCGACCGTGATGCTCTGCTGGCCGAGGTGGCCCGACGTGGCTTCGAGGGGCTCAAAGCCGACCTGGCCAGCGCCGTGGCAGGGGCAGGCACGAACCCGGTCGCTGCCTTGGAGCGATGCGCGCAGGCCCAGCTTGCTTTCGCTGAGCGCGAGGCGTCGATGTACGCCGCCATGTTCGACCCGCAGTTGCCGACGAGCCAGCACCCGGAGCTCTCGGCAGCCCACGATGCGGCGTTCCTGGTCCTGCGCCGGGCTGCCGAAGCCGCCTGCAACATCAGCCACGCTCCACGCCGGCCACCCGCGCATATGGTGGCCCTGCATGTGTGGTCGCTGACCCATGGCATTGCCACCTTGTTCGTTGGCAAGGAAGGGGAGGCCGATCGCCGGCTGCCGATGTCCCCGGCGGACCTGCTAGAGGCCGGGCTGCTCGTCTACTTGCAGTCCCTTGACATGCAGACGCAGAGGTAAGCCGCCCGGCACACCCCTCCACCACACAGGCGGGCAAACCCACAATTACACGGACACGTGATAGAAGTCCGGGGCACGAATTCGGGGTCGCTGTGTTAGTGCCGCTCACATAGGTCGGAGCGGCACGATGCTGGCCAAGTTGGACGAGTTCGGCGCAGTCGCATGGTTGGCAGTCGTGGCCGTAGCTGCCCTAATTGCCTGGCCGCTTGGCCTGGCGACGTTCGCCTATCTTGCCGGAAGTGGGCGTCTGTACAGCTGGCGCGACGGACGTGGCCGGATGCCAGGCACCTGGTTCAACCTTGGTGTCGGCTCGCCGAACTCCACGTGGGGCAGTGCAGGGAACAGCTCCCGTATGCCGCCCAGCGGCAACCAGGCGTTCGACGCCTACCGCGCCGACGCAATCAGCCGACTGGAGGAGGAGCAGCGCGAGTTTCAGGCGTTCCTGGAGCGGCTGCGCCAGGCCCGGGACAAGGCAGAGTTCGACGCCTTCATGGCCGACCGCCGCCAACGCCCGTCCGGCAAGGCAGCAGCGGAGCCGGCCTCCAAGCCCGAGTAACATCGGAAAGTTCTCACCCGCTGCAGGCGATGCGCTTCCCGGAGCAGTGCCGCCTCCAGGCTGGGTCCTGGGCTGAACAGCCCACGCCCGGCAGACGCCTGTCCACCCAACGCTCATGACCAGCAACGAGGAACCACCCATGACCACCCGCACCCTGACTGCCATGTTCAAGACCCGCGCCGAAGCCGAGAAGGCCGGCCAGATGCTCGCCAGCCAGTTGGGCCTGACCCAGGGCTCCATCCGCGTCAGCCCCGGCGCCAGTGTGACCGATGCCGGCTACGATAAGTCCAGCTCCTATGCCGAGAAGGGCTTCTTCGGCTCGATCAAGGACATGCTCCTGCCCGAGGAGGACCGCTACGCCTACTCCGAGGGCATGCGCCGCGGCAACGTGCTGCTGAACGCCACCGTCGATGAGAGCCAAGTCACCCAGGCGTCCAGCGTGCTGGAGCAGTCCGGGGCGTTGGACCTCGACGCGCAGGAGGCCTCGTGGAAGCAGTCCGGCTGGACCGGCTACGACGCTTCCGCGCACACCACGGCCCGTACGGCAGCGCCGGTGGCTACGGGCACGGACAACACCATCAAGGTGATGGAGGAGCGCCTGGTCGTCGGCAAGCGCGCCGTCGAGGCTGGCGGCGTGCGCGTGCGCGCCTACGTGGTCGAGCGCCCGGTGGAGGCGCAGGTGACGCTGCATGAGGAGCACCTGACCATCGAGCGCCACCCGGTGGACCGCCCGGCGACGGCGGCCGACGCGGCGGCATTCGAGGGCAAGACGCTTGAGGCCCATGCGACGCGCGAGGAAGCCGTCGTCGGCAAGGACGTCCGCGTCGTCGAGGAGATCGGCCTGAAGAAGGAGGCCGCAGACCGCACTGAGACGGTTCGCGACAGCGTGCGCAAGACCGAGGTGGACGTCGAGGACACCGCGGCTACGGCCCGCACGACCGGCACCACGACGGTCACTGGCGGCACGGGCACTGGCGTTGCCGGTGCCGTGGACAAGACGCTGGGCACCAACCTCAGCGGCACCAATCCGGCGCGCAAGTAGACGGGGCGACAGCCTTACAAAGGGGAGGGCCGTGCGGCCCTCCCCAACGCTCCACAGTCAAACGCTTCATAGAAAGCGAACCAGGGACACCGCCATGACACGCACCATGCTCACCCTTGCCGCCACCCTCCTGGCCGGCAGCGCACTTGCCCAGACGACCCCCGGCAGCACGGCGCCGGGCGCCACCTCCAACGCGCCAATGCCGGGCGTCAGCTCCAGCACCGGCGTTACGCCCGGCACGGGCCTCGTCGGCCGCAACTCCAGCACTGCAGCGGCTTCCGGCGACCGCAACCAGGCCGTCACCACAACTTCGGCCAACGCCCCGCAACCGGCACGCGGCGCCAACAGCTTCAGCCAGGGCGAGGCGCAGCGGCGGCTTGGCGTTGCCGGCTTCCAGAATGTTGGCGCCCTGACCAAGGATAGTGGCGGCGTCTGGCGCGGCACCGCCACCAAGGACGGACGCAGCGTCGGCGTCTGGCTCGACTACAAGGGCAACACCGGCCAGGACAGCGGCATGGCGCAGACCATGTCGGCTCCCGGGTCGACCCCTGGCAGCGTCGTGGGCGCTCACCCGACTGGCATCAATCCAACCGGCAGCAGCGCCGCCGCTCCGCGCTGAAGCATCAGGGCCGGGACAAGGCGTCGCTCCGGCCCTTCTCTGCGCCAACCCACCCCACAGGAGGCCAACATGGCCATTCAGACCATCACCCGGCTCTATGACGACCACGATGACGCCATGCACGTCGTGCAGGCGCTGGAGCAAGCCGGCGTTTCGCACGCGGACATCAGCCTGGTCGCCAACAACGCGGACACCCGCTACGACGCCAATGGGACGACCGGCACGGGGGTGACCTCAGGCGACCCTGCGCAGGGTGCCAGCACGGGAGGTGGCACAGGTGCTTCAGTGGGCACTGTCCTCGGCGGTGGCGCTGGGCTGCTGGCCGGGCTGGGCATGCTGGCGATCCCCGGCATCGGCCCCATCGTCGCCGCCGGCTGGCTGGTGGCGACCCTGGCCGGCGCCGGCATCGGTGCCGCGGCCGGCGGGCTGTTCGGCTCGCTGACTGGCGCCGGCGTCAGCGAGGCCGACGCTCACACCTACTCCGAGGGCGTGCGCCGCGGCGGCAACTTGGTAACGGTACGGGCCGACGAGACGATGGCTGGCACGGTCAATGCGGTGCTCGACGGCCGTACGCCGGTCGATCCCGTCGCGCGCCGGGCCGAGTACGAGCAGGAGGGCTGGAAGAGCTTCGACCCGGCCGCCCCGGCCTACACGACCGAGCAGGTCGTGACCGAGCGCAAGCGCCGCGTTGTCAGCGTGTCCTAACCGGTAGAGATGGGCGGCCGGCAGCAAGCTGGCCGCCCGCAGCTTGAAGGAGACCTCCATGTCCATTATCGCCTGGCTTGTCCTCGGCCTCATCGCAGGGTTCATCGCGAGCAAGATCTCCAGCGGTTCCGGCCAGGGCCTGATCCTGGACATCGTGCTCGGCATCGTCGGCGCCTTCGTCGGCGGTTTCCTGTTCTCGTTCGTTGGCGCAGCACCGGTCACCGGCTTCAACATCTACAGTATGATCGTCGCCATCATCGGTGCCGTGGTCGTGCTGTGGCTCTACCGCCTGGTCGCGGGCCGGCGGACGATCCAGTGACGGGCACT
>CAXTFY010000479.1:0-3750 GCA_964243265.1 uncultured Acetobacteraceae bacterium
CAGGGCGGCGAACTCGCCCGGGGAGATTGGCAGCGGCACCGGGGCCAGCCGCCAGGACGGGGCGGCGCCCTCCTCCTCGGCGGCGCGGTCCAGGCGTTGCGCGCGGTCGGCCAACTGGCCCGGGTCCATGGAGGCGAACACGCCCAGCACGCCGCGCCATTCCGGACGGACCCCGCCGCGGCCGTCCACCATCTCGTCCAGCACGGCCACCAGGCAGGCCTACGCCACCGGGGCGAAGCGGCGCGGGCTGACCGCGTCCAGGATCGCGCCGGCCGGGCCAGGGTCGCGCCCGGCGATGACATCGGCGACCAACTGCCCAGCCGCCGGCGAGGTCTGGATGCCATAGCCACCCTGGCCCACGCACCAGAAGAAGCCCTCGGCCGCCGCGTCCCACCCAAAGGCCAGGCTGCGGTCGGGGGTGAAGGTGCGCAGGCCGGCCCAGCTATGCTCGATGCGGCGCACCTCGATGTCGAGCGCCTGCTGCATCCGATCGATGGCGATGGCCACGTCCAGCTCGTCCGGCGCCACGTCGTGCGCGTGCATGTCGGTCTCGTCGGCGGGGCTGACCATGAGCTTGGTGCGCGCCTCGGGGCGGATGTACCAGGTGTGGTCCACGTCGTTGACCATGGGCCAACGCGTGGTTTGCCAGGGCGCCGGGTCGATGACGACGCCGGTGCGGCGCTTGGGCACCAGGCCGATCGGGGTGGCGCCGGCCTGCCGCGCCACCTCGTCGCCCCAGGCGCCGGCGGCGTTGACGACGACGGGCGCGGTGAAGGCGTCGCCGCCGGTGACCTGGACGTGCCAGCGGCCCCCCTGCCGGCTGATAGTCCCGGTGCGGCTGCGCAGCGCCAGCACGCCGCCGCCCACGCGCACCAGGCGCAGGAAGCCCTGGTGCAGGGCAGCCACGTCCATGTCGAAGGCGTCCTCCTCGATGGCGGCCTGCACGGCGTAGCCGGGGCGCAGCGCCGGGACCAGGCCGCGGATTTCCTCGATGGAGGCCTCGCGCAGGCCGGTGCCCTCGGCCAGCAGGCGGCCCAGGTGGTCGCGCTGCTCGGGCGGGGCCAGGAACACGACGGGACGCTGCGCCAGGATGGGCGAGTCGGCGAAGCCCTCCGGCGGATGCTCGAAGAACGGGCGGGACAGGCCGGTCAGCATGCGGACGTCCGGCGGGCCGTAATTATGAATCCAGATAGCGGCCGAGCGACCGGTGCTGTGATAGCCCGCCGCTTCCTCGGCCTCCACCAGCGCAACCCGGTGGTCGCGCGCCAGGTGGGCCGCGACCGTCGCGCCTGCGATGCCGGCGCCGATGACGATGGCGTCGAAGGGGTGGGTGTCCATCAGGGCAGCATCACCGGATGGCGGTTGGGGTGCAAGGCGGGATTCGTTAGCTTATGCTTGACAACGCACCGAGGCGGTCAGGGGCAGTCCTGGGCTGGGCGCCAGATGCCGAGCCAGGGCGTTTGCGGTCTAGGAACAACCTGAGGCTATCGGCTGCAGGCGCTGAATAGAAAGAGTTTCGAAAGTCGTGATCCGTCTTCCAGCATGGGGCATCTTTCATCCACGGCGGGCCGCCATTTCGGTTCAGGACTAATACAGGCACTCCGCTCGGACCTTTACGACGCTGCATCATATCAGCCGCGGTCCAGGCACCGTCATTGCGAGCCGACTTCGGTGCGGCAATCCAGGGGTGCATGGGCTGGCGCTCCAGTCTGGCGGCCGCTGGATTGCCGCGTCGCAAGCGCTCCTCGCACTGACAGGCGGGGCGATGACAAGCGGGGCAATTGACGGGCGAAGGGCGGGCAAACCGGTCAGAGCAGAGGGCCGTTGGTATTATACGGCGTCGATCCAATCCAACCCGGCCTGCACCACGCCCCGGCGCAGGACACCCGCCTCCAGGATTGCGCCCGAAGCGGCGCCGATCCCGTGATCGGCCATGCCCTCATGCCACCCCTTGGGCGAGCTTCAGCAAGCTGGCGCAGGCGGAACTGCGGGCCGCGAAATCGGTCCAGGCCGTGCTCTCGGCCAGCGACCTCCACCTGCGGATTGCGGCTGGGTCCATGTCGTGCACCATCACGCCCGCCTGGCCGAACACGCGCGCCAGGTCGTCGTCGTCGGCGCGGGCAGCCTGCATGGCGAACGCCTCCATCTCGGCGCCGACCTCGACGATGGCGGTCTGGTGCGCCGCGGGCAGGCTGTCGTAGGTCTGGTTGGAGATCAGCAGCGGCTCCAGCATGAACCAGAAGCTGCCGGTGCGCCCGCTGGTGACGGCCTTGCTGATCTCCTCCAGCCGGAAGCTGATCAGGCTGGCGCTGCTGGTGACGGCGGCATCCAGCGACCCCGTCTGCATCGCGGCGTAGATCTCGTCGCTGGGCATCGAGCTGGTGATGCCGCCCACCGCCTTCAGCATCAGGTCCATCTCACGGGACCCGCCGCGGACCTTCACGCCCCTCACGTCGTCCGGCTGCACCACTGGCGCACCGCGGCAGGCGACGCCGCCGGCCTGCCAGATCCAGGTGACGATGCGGACGCCGCGCCGGTCCAGCACCTTCATCAGCTCCTGGCCGATAGACTGGTTCTTCCAAGCCAATCCCTGATCATAGCTCGTGACCAGGCAGGGCATCAGGGCGACATTGAACTCCGGCACCTCACCGCCGGCATACGCCAGGGGATACAGCGTCATGTCCAACGCGCCCCGGCGCATCGAGAAGAATTGCGAGACGGTCTTCATCAGCGTGGAGCCGGGATAAATATCAAAATCCAGCTCGCCGTTGGTGCGCGCCTGGACCTGGGCGGCGAACCGGCGGACCAGGCGGTCGCGGAAGTCGCCGTGGTCGATGGCGCCGCCGGGGAACTGGTGGCTGATCCTCAAGGTGCGGGTGGCGGCGCGGGCGCGACGCCCGGACAGCAGCGCCGGCGTGGTGAGCAGCCCGCCAAGCGTGGCGCGACGAGTAGGGGCCATGCTGTTTCCCATGCGCGTGCCTGCTGTAGGTCCGCCTTCAAAACGACAGGCCGACGGATACGCCCGGCGTACTGGGCTTGCAAGCTGGGCTTGCAAGCTGGGGCACGGACGGCCGACAACCTGGCGGCGCCGCACCCTGGAGTCCGAACGATGGCACGCAATGCAGCCTGCGCCACGCCGACGCCAAAGCCACGCGCCGGGACGGTCGCGATGGAATTGCCAGCATCAGGCAAGCCTGCGTCAGGCGAATAAGTCCGGCCGGGGCCGCGTAGTGACCGCCCGCGAGTATCCGTCGCGTCCCCTGGTCGGCATCGGCGTCGTCCTGTTGCGCCCGGGCGCCGTCCTGCTGGTCCGCCGCGGCAAGCCGCCTGCGGCCGGCGCCTGGAGCATCCCCGGCGGCGCGCAGAAGCTGGGCGAGACCGCCGAGGCCGGCGCCCGGCGCGAGCTGCTGGAGGAGACCGGGCTGCACGCCGGGCCGTTGCACCTGGCCGCGCAGGTGGACAGCATCACCCGCGACCCTGCCGGCGCCGTGCAGTTCCATTACACCATCCTGGACTTTGCCGCCCGCTGGACCGGCGGAGCGCCGCAGGCCGGCGGCGACGTGACGGCGGCGGAGTTCGCGCCGCTGCACGCCCTGGAGCGGTATGACCTGTGGAGCGAGGCGCACCGCGTCATCGCCCTGTCCCGCCGCCTGCTGGGGCTCTAGCCCGCCGGAACGCTGTCCGCCGCAGGCCGATCGTGTCCGGCGCCCGCTGCGCCCGGCTACGGGGCGGCCTGCAACAGGCGAAGGC
>CAXTFY010000480.1:0-3720 GCA_964243265.1 uncultured Acetobacteraceae bacterium
GCGCGTCGCTCAGTCCGTCCTGGTGGCTGGGCGCGCTGCACGGGCTGATGGGGTCTGGCCCCGGCGCCGTGGTCCAGGCAGCCTGCCCGGTGCTGCTGGCGGCGGGGCTGCTGTGCCGCCCGGTGGCGCTGGCGATGCTGGCGCAGGCCGTGCTGTTGCCGATGGTGGGCGCCGCGCCGGATGGGCGGCTGTTCTGGACGGCGGTGCTGCTGCGCATCCTGCTGCTGGGTCCCGGCGCCCTGTCGCTCGACAGCCTGGTGCGGCACGGGGCGGACCGCAGCGCCCTGCCCGGCGCACGGTGGGCCCTGCGGCTCCACGCGGTGCTGCTGCGTTGGGGCAAGGTGGCGTACCCGCTGGGATTGCGGCTCTGGCTGGCGCTGGCGCCGGCCGGGATCGCGCTGGCGGCGCTAGGCATGACGGACGCCATGCGGCCGGGTGCGCTGGCCTGGCTGCCTCAGGTGCCCCCGATGGTGGCGGGCCTGGCGCCCCGGGCCGCGTTGACCGCCGCCGCGCTACTGGCCGGCGGCGCCGCCTGCCGGCTGACCGCGCTCGGGCTGCTGGTGCTGGTGCCGCTCGGGCACCTCGCCGGGGCGGGGGACGCGCGGCTGCCCTGGGCCTTGCTGCTGGCGGTGCTGGTGCTGCATGGCGCCGGGCCGGTGTCGGTGGACGGGCTGCTCGGCGGCTGGCTGCGGCGGCGGCGCGTGCCGGTGGACCGGTCGGGGTTGCCGCATGTCGTCGTGGTCGGCGGCGGGTTCGGCGGGATCGCGGCGGTGCGCGGGCTGCGCGGGGCGCCGTGCCGGGTCACGCTGCTGGACCAGCGCAACCACCACCTGTTCCAGCCGCTGCTGTACCAGGTCGCCACAGCCAGCCTGTCGCCCGGCGACATCGCCACCCCGATCCGCGCCCTGTTCCGCGCCCAGGACGGCGTGCGGGTGCTGCTGGGCGAGGTGACGGGCGTGGATCTGCCGGGCAAGGCCGTGCTGCTCGGACACGGCCGCATCGCCTACGACCACCTGGTGATCGCCACCGGCGCCCGGCACAGCTACCTCGGGCATGACGAGTGGGCCGCGGTCGCGCCAGGCCTGAAGACGGTGGAGGACAGCACCGCCATCCGCCGCCGCCTGCTGCTGGCCTTCGAGGAGGCGGAGGGCGCCGGCACCGAGGCGGAGCGCCGGGCCTGGCTGACCTTCGTGATCGTCGGCGGCGGCCCCACCGGCGTCGAGCTGGCCGGCGCCATCGCCGAGCTGGCCCGGCACGGGCTGGAGGAAGAGTTCCAAGGTTTCGACCCCGCCAGCGCCCGCATCCTGCTGGTGCAATCCGGCCCGCGCCTGCTGCCGGCCTTCCCGGAGAGCCTGTCGGACGCCGCCGCGCAGGCGCTGCGGACCCTGGGCGTGGAGGTCATGCTGGGCAGCCGGGTGGAGAGCGTGACCGCGCAGGGCGTCACCATGTCCGGCCAGCATGTCCCGGCGCGCACCGTGCTGTGGGCGGCGGGCGTCATGGCGTCCCCGGCGGCGGCGTGGCTGGGGATGAAGCCGGACCGGTCGGGGCGGGTGAAGGTCGGCGCCGACCTGGGGGTGGCCGGGCTGGACGGGGTGTATGCCATCGGCGACACGGCGGCGTCGGACGGGTGGGCGGGCAAGGCGGTGCCGGGCCTGGCGCCGGCGGCCAAGCAGGGCGGCGCCTATGTCGCCCGGGTGATCCGCGCGCGGCTGGCCGGCCGCCCGGCGCCGCGGGCCTTCCGCTATCACCACCTGGGCAGCCTGGCGACCATCGGGCGGCAGTCGGCGGTGGCAGACTTCGGGTTCCTGCGGGTGCGCGGTGCGCTGGCGTGGTGGCTGTGGGGGGCGGCGCACATCGCCGTTCTGGCTGGCGGGCGCAACCGCGTCACGGTGCTGGTGCAGTGGATGTGGGCCTACCTGACCTTCCGCCGCGGCACCCGGCTGATCACCGGAGGAGGATGATGGTGCCCTGTCCCCTCGTAACCTTTGGCCGCCTCCGCGGGAACGGACGGCTGACGTGACCTGCCCGGCCGTCCCCGCCCATGCCGCATCCGGGAACACTGGCTGCGCGACACCATCGCCGGGCAGTATCGCAGGCTTGGCCCGGACGGGCTGGTGCGCTTCGCCGGCGCGGAGAAAGGGCTGTATGCCGTCCTGCACGCCCTGTTGCAGCCCGGCGACCACGCCATGGTGGTCGTGCCGGGCCACCAGCCCGTGGAAACGCTGGCGCTCGGCCTTGCCGGCGTGACCGGCGTGGCGCCGGACGCCCACGATGATTGGTCGCTGGACATCGAGAAGGTTGCTGCGGCCATCCGGCCCGAAACCCGCGTGATATGCACAAGCTTTCCCAACAGCCCCACCGGCAAGCTGCTGGAGCCGGAGCGTTTCCAAGCCCTGATCGCACTGTGCCGCCGCCACGGCACCTGGCTGGTGAGCGACGAGGTTTACCGCCTCACGGAGCGTGACCCGGCCCGTCGCCTGCCGCCAGCAGCAAATGCCTATAAGCGCGGCGTATCCATCGGCGTGCTGTCCAAGGCCCATGGGCTGCCGGGCTTACGGATCGGCTGGTTGGCTTGCCAGGACGCCGGGCTGGTGGGGTGCATCGGGTTCGGCCACGCAGGCGTCCCCGCCGGCCTGGCCGCCATGGAGGCGGCAATCCGCTGACCACCGGTCCCGGCGCGCGCCGCAAGGCAATTGCATCCGCGGGGTCCGTAACCTGCTGCGTGTTTGGCCCGAATGGCCCTTTACGACGGCGGGATGCGCTGACGCCAGCGCCCTCCTGCGGCCCCAGAAGGAGCATCGCCATGAGGGCTATCCTGTTCGCCGGCGCCATGCTGGCCGATGGGGCGGCCACAACGCTTTCACCTAGGCAAACCTCTACAGGTTTGCGCAGGGACAAAAACCTAAGCAGGCTGGCGCGGCTTAGTACGGCCGCAGGCCATCCATGTGGCAAGCCGCGCAAGCCTGCTTAGGAACCGTCCGGCTCCTTGCGGACCTGTGCGGTCGGTTCCGCCGCAGCCGATGCCTGCTGCGGCAGCCGTACCAGCCTATGCGCGCCTGTGCCCGACACTGCCGATGCGGCAAGCCGGAGAGCGCCCGACTTGTTTTTCGCAAGTTGCCTCGCTCGCCAGGTTGCATAAGCCGGGGATGGTCGAGGCGGATACAGCCGGGTTCGGGGCGAGGTAGCCGGGCGATGGTGCAGGCCGCCTGCCGGCCTTGAAGCGGGCGGCTTGATCGGGCGGGTCCTCGACGGTTGTCGATTGCGGGTGACATGATGAAGCGACGTAGTACACTTTCGGGCATAGTGATGGACATTGGCACGTCCCGAACCGCTGCTGTGCGGCTCGCGCCGTGCGCCACCGAGGCTGGGACGACCTCGGCGGCGGGGACACACGGCGGCTGGCTTGGCCGCAATCCTACTCTGCTCCGGCGAAATCAGGGCCGGCTCGCGTTCAGGTCCGGACTCAAGCTGCTCCAGGCGTCCGCCGCTTGGCATCCTTGCCTGGCGTGCTGGACAGAGGGCTGACACGATGGACCTGACGCAGATCCGCTACTTCCTGGCGCTGGCGCGCACGCTGAACTTCACCCGCGCGGCCGAGGCCTGCAACGTCACCCAGCCCGCGCTGACCAAGAGCATCCAGCGGCTGGAAGACGAGTTGGGCGGTCCCCCAGGGCAATCGAGTGAATGGCTAGGTGGTTTGTTGGACGAGGGCGGCGAGGT
>CAXTFY010000481.1:0-3708 GCA_964243265.1 uncultured Acetobacteraceae bacterium
CGCGCGAGATCGAGGTCAACCTCAGCGGTCCCGTGCGGATGGTCCAGCAGTTCCTTCCGCACCTGATGAGCCGGCCCGGCGCGCTGGTCGTCAACGTCTCGTCCGGCCTGGCCTTCGTGCCACTTCCCGCAGCACCGATCTATTGCGCCACCAAGGCCGCAATCCACTCCTATACGCAATCCCTGCGTGTGCAGCTCAAGGGCAAAGACATCACTGTGGTCGAGCTGGCGCCTCCCGGCGTAGAGACGCCGCTGTTCCGCGGCGAGTTCGCGGAAGAGACGCGGGGGCAAAAGGCGATGGACCCGAAGGAGTTGGTCCGGCGGGCCCTCGCGGGCATCGAGGCAAACAAACCCGAAATCCGGCCTGGCCTTTCCAACGTGCTGAACGCCATGAGCCGGCTCGCGCCCCGGCTCATGCTCAGCCAGATGGTGAAGATGTCAAAGCCCAAGACGTAGAAGCGGCCTGATGATGGGTGTGGCAGCGCACTCAAACACGGCCTGACCGCTGTCCATCAAACGCAGCGAATCCGTTGGCGAGTTCAGAGCTGGCCGTTTGTTCACGGCGTCACTGGCCCGGTGGACCCCGCTTCACCAACATCGAGAATGGGTTTGCCAAGCTTGCCGACGCGCTCCCTGACGGGTCGGCCGGATGCGCCAACGGTATCAGATCATTCGACGAAGTAGGACAGCTCACCGTTGATCCATCAGCGTTGCTACGGTGCAGCATGAACAGCGGGCCACAGTCCGTGCATCTATCTCAAGCCAGCAAACCCCAGTCGCGGAGTTTGATAGCGAATGCGCTTTGGGTTCGCCTGCTACCGGGACCCCGGGTTCCCCTTGCCCAGGGCTGTCCAGGGCGTCATGCTCACCAACATCGGCGAGATCACCCAAGCCGGACCGGCAGGCCGTCTGATCCCCCGCTACGTGGCTACCCGCACAGCTCCGGGATACATGCGATGCCTAGGTCCAGCGGCGCCACGGAACTGATGGTCATGGTCTCGGGCGGGTTCAGGTCCACCTATGAAGCTGTGCTGCCCGGCCTCACGGAGGCGACGGGCCACGTCGCAAGGATGCTGCCCAGCCCATCAATGGGCGACACTCCGGATGCCATCCCGAACCGGCTGGCGCGCGGTGAACCTTGCGACGTCCTAATCATGGTCGGCTCGGCCCTTGACGCCCTAATCAAGCAGGGGCTGGCGCAATCGGACACCAAGGCCGACGTTGCGCTCTCGCCCATAGGGGTAGCCGTTCGGGCTGGCGCGCCGGTGCCGACCATCGGCACATCGGACCAACTTCGCGCCGCGCTGCTCGCGGCTGGATCGGTGGCCTACTCGGACAGCGCCAGCGGCGCTTACGTCGAAGGCACGCTGTTCAGGAAGCTGGGCATTGCGGAGCAGATGAGGGGCAAAGCGCACAGGATCGCGGCGACGCCGGTCGGCGAGGTCGTCGCCGCCGGCCGGGCGGAAATCGGCTTCCAGGAGGTCGCGGAGTTGCTGCCGGTCAAAGGGATTGCCTTCGCGGGCAAGCTCCCAGCATCGCTGGAACTGCTCACCGTTTACTCGGCCGCGGTCGCGACACGCAGCAAGTCGCCCCAAGCGGCATTGCAGTTGATCCGCTTCATCTCGCGACCGGAACTCGACCTGACATTGAAGAGAATGGGGCTTGAACCCCCTCGACGCTGATCGGCACTCCACGCTCTTGCTGCCCGAGCCCACGCTTCATCACCGCGGCTGCGAGGGCGTGGTGCCCGTCGCCGTCAACCCCATCCGCTGTCCCCCGACCATCAGAGAAGAAACATGAACCCGAACGCCAGCGTCTACGACTCGCTTATTTACGGGAACATCTTCAGCTCTCAGCCCATGCGGGAAATTTGGTCGGACCAGTCCCGCATCCAGCGCTACCTCGACTTCGAACGCGCGCTTGCGGAAGCGCAGGCCGCTCTGGACGTCATCCCGAAGGACGCGGCCGAGGAGATCGGCAGGCATTGCCAGGCCGGGGAGATGGACTTCGACAAGCTTCGGCAAGCGACCGAACACGTCGGCTACCCTGTGCTGCCCGTCGTCCAGCAACTGGTCGCGCTGTGCAAAAGCAACCTGGGCCAGTGGGCGCACTGGGGCGCCACCACCCAGGACATCACGGACACCGCCACGGTGCTCCAGATCCGGTCGTCGCTGGAGCTGGTCGGCACGGCGCTGGCCGACATCTCCGGCGCACTGGCCAAGCTCGCCCTCGCCCATCGCGACACGCCGATGATCGGCCGCAGCAACCTGCAACAGGCGGTGCCCATGACCTTCGGCTACAAGGCCGCGGTCTGGCTGGCTGGGATCGAACGCCACCGCGAGCGGTTGGAACAGCTGCGCCCTCGCGTGCTGGTGGGAGAGTTCGGCGGTGCCGTGGGCTCCCTGAACTCGCTCGGCGACAAGGGGCTGGATGTCCAGCAAGGCGTCTGCGAGCGGCTGGGCCTCGGCCAGCCCACCATCGCCTGGCACACCATGCGCGACTCCATTGCCGAGGTCGGCACCTTCCTGGGCCTGGTCTGCGGCACCCTGGAGAAGATCGCCGCGGACGTGAAGGTCATGATGGCCACAGAGATCGCCGAAGTGCAGGAGCCGGATGGCGGCGGCGGTCGCGGCGCCTCGTCCACCATGCCGCAGAAGCGCAACCCGATCTCCTGCGCCTACATCACCGCCTGCAGCGGCGTGGTGCGTCAGCACGTCGCTGCCCTTCTCACGGCCAGCGTTGCCGACTTCGAGCGTGCCACCGGGCCGTGGGAGATCGAGTGGATCGTGCTGCCGGAGATTTTCTGCCTGGCCGCGGGCGCGCTCAACCAGGCGGGCTTCATGCTCTCGGGCCTTATGGTCCACCCCGACGCCATGCAGCGCAACCTACATCTTACGGGCGGCCTCGTTTGCACGGAAGCGGTGATGATGGCGCTCGCTCCCAAGATGGGCCGGGAGCACGCCCACGACGCCCTTTCGGCCATCTGCATCGCCGTCTCCAGGGGCCAGGGTTCGCTGATTGACCTGCTGGCTCAGGACAAGGACATCGCTCAGGTGCTCGACCGCGCGCACCTTGAGCACCTCATCGAACCGAACAACTACCTGGGCTTGTCCGGCCTCATGACGGACCGCGTCCTCGACGCACGCCGCACTTGACCGGAGGCAGTCATGCATTGCTGCGCCCAGCGCCAGGCGCGCCGTCGTCTGCTCCCATGAGGTCTGAGGATTAGGCGAACGGAAGACCGATGCAAAGATGGCTGTCCGCCAAACGAACTCACGCGGACAATCTGCCACCTGCTTGGCTGCACGCTGCTGACCTATTAGCGTACGATAACGTATTTCCTCTCACACCTGTGTTGCCGACTGGCGACTTGAGCTGCTGGTTTAGTAGCTACACAGGCAACCCAGGTGCTGCCCCATGCCTAACACATTCAACCCTGGTGAGACCCAAGGGAGTGAGGTGCAGCAGGGATCGGCATTCAGGTGGCAGCGACGCGAGTATTGCTCGTCGAGGACGAGGGCCTGATCCGGCTGGCAGCCGCGGAAGCTCTGCAGGACGAAGGCTTCGAGGTGGTCGAGGCTTGGGACGGCGACGAGGCAGTAAGGCTGCTTGGTGGGTCTGACGTTTTCGACGTGCTGTTCACCGACGTCAGGATGCCCGGGGCGCTGGACGGCGTGGATGTCGCCATCCATGCCCGGGGCCGGCATCC
>CAXTFY010000482.1:0-3686 GCA_964243265.1 uncultured Acetobacteraceae bacterium
CCCGATACGGCAAGCAAGCAAGACCCCCTCACCCCGGCCCTCTACCGAGGGGAGAGGGGGCAGGCAGCATATCGGATTGGGAGGAAAGCGATCGCGGACCATAGCCTGACCCCTCCTCCGGAGGACGCCCTGGCGCGCCTGTGCGACCCGGCGCTGGACGCCATGTTCCTGCGCCTGGCCCGCACCGGCGTTCCCAGCGCCTGGTATGGCCATGTGCCGTTCGCGCAGTGGCTGGTGGCCGCCCTCCGCCCGCGCCGCCTGGTCGAGCTGGGCACGCATAACGGCGTGTCCTATGCCGCGTTCTGCGGCGCCGTCGCCCGCCTGGGCCTGGACACGAGCTGCTACGCCGTGGACACCTGGCAGGGCGACGAGCACGCCGGCGAGTACGGCGACGAGGTTTACGACGACCTCCGCCGCTTCCACGACCCGCTGTACGGCGCCTTCTCGGAGCTGATGCGCTGCCGGTTCGACCAGGCGCTGCCGCACTTTGCCGACGGGTCCATCGACCTTTTGCACATCGACGGCTTCCATACCTACGAGGCCGTGCGCGACGACTTCCTCTCCTGGCGGCCGAAGCTGTCGCCACGGGCGGTGGTGCTGTTCCACGACACCAACGAGCGCCGGGCCGACTTCGGCGTCTGGCAGCTATGGGCGGAGCTGCGGGCCGAGCACCCGGGCTTCGAGTTCCTGCACAGCCACGGCCTGGGCGTGCTGGCGGTGGGTGCCGACATCCCGGCGTCCCTGCGCGACCTGTGCGCGGCGGACCCGGCCGGCGTCGCCCTGATCCGCGACCGCTTCGGCCAGTTGGGCGAACGCTGGATGCAGCACTTCGAGGCCACCCAGGCCCTGGCGGCGCAGCGCCGGGCGGAGGCGAGCAACGCCGGCCTGGCCGGGGAAGTCGCGGCATTCGAGCCGTTCCGCGCCAAGGCCAGGGACCTCGAAGAGCTGTCCACTCGGCAGCGCGAGGACCTCGACATCCTGCAGAACGAGCATGAGGAGGCGCTGGACCGGCTGCATGAGGGCTGGGCCTACCAAGCCGCGCTAGAGGCCCGCGACACGGCCGGCAACGCCCACGCCGCCCACCTGCAAACCCTGCTGGCGCAGCGTGCCGAGGACTGGGAGCGGGTGCACGCCGTGCTGACAGGGCTGCAGGCCGAGGCCGCCGGGCTGCGGGCGGACCTCGCGGAGGCGCAGGCAATGCAGGCGGCGGTGCTGCACTCGCTGTCCTGGCGCCTGACCTGGCCGGTACGATGGCTGGGCGGGCTGCCGCCGGTGCGCCGGGCCAGGACCCTGGCCGGCCTGGTGCTGCGCGGCCGCCTGGCCGAGCATCGCCGCATGGTGGCGCGGCGCAAGGCGGAGATCGTCGCCCTGCGCGCCTTTCCGCTGTTCGATGCGGCGTATTACCTGCGGCAGTATCCGGCGCTGGCGGCGGCTGGGCATGACCCGGCGGAGCACTTCGCCTGGGTCGGCACAGCGGCCGGCGCGCAGCCCAGCCCCTACTTCGACACGGCCCGCTACTTGGCCCGCAACCCCGCCGTGGCGGCGTCCGGCGAGAACCCGCTGCTGCACTGGCTGCGCACCGGAGCGGCGGAGGGATTGGACCCGAACGCCTTCCTGGACGTGGACTGGTACTGCGCGCGCAACGCGGTGGCCGTCAGCGGCCTGGACCCGTTGACCCATTACCTGCGCATCGGCGCCCCGGCCGGGCACGACCCAAATCCCGGCCTGGACGCCCAAGCCTACGTGTCCGAGCACCCGGAGGCCCTGCGCGACGGCATGACGCCGCTGCTGCACTGGTGGACCATCGGCGCCGGCGCCGGCCTGAACCCGGGTCCGCTGTTCGATGCCGCCTGGTACCGCGCGCAGCATGGGCTGGGCGCCGCGGACCCGCTGGCCCACTGGCTCGACAGTGGACGGAACCTGCCGACCTCGCCCCTGTTCGCGCTGACCGGTGGGGCGCAGCGGCCCATCGCCTTCCCGGAGCACGACCGGCCGGACGTCAGCATCGTCATCCCGGTCTATGGCCACCTGGCCGACACCATGCGCTGCTTGTACTCGGTGATGGCGTGCAGCGGCGATGCGGTCCCCTACGAGGTGATCGTCGCCGACGACAACCCGGCCGACCGCATCGCCCCCCTGTTGGCCGCCCGCTGCACCGGCCTGCACCTGATCGAGAACCCGGAGAACCTTGGCTTCCTGCGGAGCTGCAACGCGGCGGCGCGGGGCGCGCGCGGGCGCTACTTGCTGTTCCTGAACAACGATACCACCGTGCATTCGGACTGGCTGGCGCCGCTGGTGCGCCTGGCCGATGCGGACCCGCGGGTGGGCCTGGTCGGCGCCAAGCTGCTGAACCCGGACGGCACCCTGCAGGAGGCCGGGGGCGCCATCCTGTCCAACGGCTGGGGCCAGCCCTATGGCGCGGGCGACGACCCGGCGCTGCCGCAATACAACCATGTGCGCGAGGTGGACGTGGTGGTCGGCGCCTGCATGCTGGTGCGGCGCGCGGCCTGGGACGGGGTGGGCGGCTTCGACGACCGCTACGCCCCGGCGTTTTATGAGGAATTCGACCTCGCCTTCGCCCTGCGCGAGGCCGGTTACCGCACGCTGTACCAGCCGGCCAGCCAGGTGACGCACTGGGGCAGCAACTCCTACGGTGCGGCGGCGCGGGATCGGCAGAGCGCCCGCAACCACGCGCAGTTCTGCACCAAGTGGGCGCGCGTGCTGGCGGGCCAGCCGGCGCCCACGGCGGCGCCGTTCCAGCAGCGCGAGCGCCCGCCGCAGTCCGGCACCGTGCTGGTGATCGACGACCGCGTGCCGGAGTGGGACCGCCACGCCGGCGGCCTGACCATCAGCCAGTACCTGCGCCTGTTGCGCCGCATGGGCTGGAGGGTGGCCTTCCTGCCGGCGGCCGACGCCTCCGACCTGCAGCCCTACACGGCGCTGCTGCAGCAGGACGGGATTGAGGTGCTGCACGCGCCGGAGACCCTGCAGCACTGGCTGACCGCGAACGGCCGCTACGTGGACCTGGTCTGGACCGCGCGCCCGGACGTGACCGCGCCGCTGCTGGACCTGATCCGCACCCACACCCGGGCGCCGGTGATCTATTACACGCACGACCTGCACTACCTGCGTGAGCAGCGCCGCCATGTGCTGGACGGCGACCCGCGCACCCTGCAGGAGAGCCGCCGCCTGCAACGCATCGAGGAGCGCATCTTCGCCCGCGTGGACCGGGTAATGACACCCAGCACGGAGGAGGCGCGGATCATCGCCGCCACCGTGCCGGCGGCCAAGCCGTTCGTGATCCCGCCCTACATCGTGCCCGAGGCCGGACAGGCCCCGGAGCCGCCGACGCAGATCGCCGCACCGCCTGGCGACGCGCTGCCGGGCGGCGATGCGGTGATCTTCGTCGGCGGCTTCGGCCATCCCCCCAACATCGATGCGGCGGTCTGGCTGGTGCAGGACATCATGCCGCTAGTATGGGCGGCGGTTCCCGAGGCACGGGTGCTGCTGGTCGGCAGCGCGCCGCCGTTCCAGGTGCAGGCGCTGGCGGGTCCGCGGGTGGATGTGACGGGCTTCGTCCCGGACATCGCGCCGCTGTACGCCCGCGCCCGCATGTCGGTCAGCCCGCTGCGCTACGGCGCCGGGGTGAAGGGCAAGATCGTCGCCAGCCTGCAGGCCGGCGTGCC
>CAXTFY010000483.1:0-3685 GCA_964243265.1 uncultured Acetobacteraceae bacterium
AGTACTGGCGCGTCCGCCTGGGCATCGGCCACCCCGGCGACAAGGCCCGCGTGCTCGGCTACGTCCTGGGTGATTTCCACAAGACCGACCAGGCGTGGCTGGCCGACCTGCTGGACGCCGTGGCGGACGCGGCGCCGCTGCTAGCCCAGGCGCGGCCGGCGGACTTCATGACGCGCGTCGCCCTGCTGACCCAGGGCGACGCGCAGCCGAGCACGAAACAGCCGATCACGAAGGTGGGGGGAACGGGTTAGATGGGGTTCAACTGCGGCATCGTCGGCCTGCCCAATGTGGGCAAGAGCACGCTGTTCAACGCGCTGACGGCGACCGCCGCGGCGCAGGCCGCCAACTACCCGTTCTGCACCATCGAGCCGAACGTCGGCCGCGTCGCCGTGCCCGATCCGCGGCTGCAAGCGCTGTCGGCCATCGGCAAGAGCAAGACGACCATCCCGACCAGCCTGGAGTTCGTGGACATCGCCGGGCTGGTGCGCGGCGCGTCGAAGGGCGAGGGCCTGGGCAACCAGTTCCTCGCCAACATCCGCGAGGTGGACGCGATCATCCACGTGCTGCGCTGCTTCGAGGACAGCGACGTGACCCACGTCGAGGGCAGCATCGACCCGATCCGCGACGCCGAGACGGTGGAGACCGAGCTGATGCTGTCCGACCTCGACAGCCTGGAGCGCCGCCTGCCCGCGTTGCAGAAGAAGGCCCGCGGCGGCGACCGCGACAGCCTGCAGCAGGTGGCGCTGATGGAGCCGATCCTGGCCGCCCTGCAGGCCGGCCACGCCGCCCGCACGGCGATCAAACCGGCGGACGTGGAGGCCGCCAAGCGTCTGCAACTGATGACCAGCAAGCCCGTGCTGTATGTCTGCAACGTCGAGGAGGCCGCGGCGGCGGATGGCAACGCGCAGTCCGCCCGGGTGATCGCCCGCGCCAAGGCGGAGGGCGCCGGCGCCGTCGTGGTCTCCGCCGCCATCGAGGCCGAGGTGAGTCTGCTGGCCGAGGCGGACCGGCGCGAGTTCCTCGACGGCCTGGGGCTGCCCGACAGCGGCCTCGACCGGGTGATCCGCGCCGGCTACGCGCTGCTGGGGTTGGCGACATACTTCACGGTGGGACCGAAGGAGACGCGGGCCTGGACGATCACCCGCGGCACCAAGGCGCCGCAGGCGGCTGCGGTGATCCACAACGACTTCGAGCGCGGGTTCATCGCCTGCGAGACCATCGCCTATGACGACTTCATCGCCTGCAAGGGCGAGGTCGGCGCCAAGGAGGCGGGGAAGATGCGGGTGGAAGGGCGGGACTACACCGTAAAGGACGGCGACGTGCTGCTGTTCCGGTTCAACGTCTAGCCTTGAACCTAACGCCCGGCCAGTCAGCGCCCCTCCCTGAACTGCTAACGGGTTTGCTGTATGGCCTGGGTGCCAACCTGGACGCTGGACGGCTCGACCCGGCGGATTTGAACGCGTGCCTCTCTGGACTCGATGCGTTGCCGCCGGAAGCAGCCATTGCAGCCAGCCTTCCCATCCACGACCTTTGCCGGCTGCATCGCTCCCCGCCCATCATTCCTTTGCACGGCGTCGTGACGCTCGGAGCCTCACGCTCCCTGGCAGACCTTATGCGGTCAAACGAGGTACTACGGGAGCAGAAAAGGCAGGGGCTGCTGCTGAAGCTTAGGGACGAGCCGGACCTTGCCTGGCTGCTGCTGTTTCACGGTGATGGGCGGTGGCGGGAACTGGCGCTGGACCGGATCGCCGGTCCACCGGGTAGTGCGTTCCGCTTCATTGCCATCACCTTGCGGCTGAATGACTGGGTGGAGCAGGTCCGCGCCGCGGCTGCGGAATGCGCCCGCCGAGCGTTCCCAAGCACCAGCCCGGCAATCATCGCCGACGCCGCGCCGATACTACTGCTGCGCCGGCGGCAGTGGACCCGGTGGCGCGGCGAAGCCAACGTTCTCGATGCGGCGCTGGCCCGGCGGGACGTGGCCGACCAACTCGCCTTGCATCTGATACAAGGCCGCACGGGGCCGCTCGCCCGTGTGCTCGGGCAGGCGCTGCGCCAGGATGCGATGGACCGGCACTTGCCCGCCCTGGCGCGCACCGCGATCCAGCCCGCCGTGCGCGCCAGGGCACTACGAACCTTGATCGACGGCCGTGCCACCTGGCCGGAGGGCTACGGCCAGCAATGGGTCGACAAGTCGCTGGGCCTCAGCCGCCGCAAGGTGGTGACCGGAAGCCGGGACATCGCTCGGCAGGGTTCAATGCGGGATCTGATTACCGCCGGCGCTGCCGATCAAGCCACGGCAGTGCGGAAGGCGGCGGCAGACGGCTTGATCGAGTACCGCGACCAGACCGCGACCATGCAGGCGGTCATCGAGGCGCTCGCCGCCGACCGAAGCCCGGCAGTCCGGGAGCGCATCGCATTCGTCATCCGCACCATGGGTCAGGACAGCATGCCGGGCAGCTAGAGCGTGATTGGTTCAGGTAGATGAACCAATCACGCTCTAGCTGCTGTTTTGACGAGCATGTCATCGCTCAGGTCGAGCAACCTGATCGATCATGCTCTAGGACAGCTCCGGCAGGTCCGCCACAAGCGCCGACAGCGTCGCCTCCGCCGGCTCGGCATCGGCCGTACCGAGTAGGATGGCGCTGGCCCGCCGCGCGATGGCGGACAGGTGCGTCACCGCGGCCTCCGCCCCCAACTGCGACCGCTCCGCCGCGCGCAGGGTGCGCAGCACCGTCAACCCAGTCAAGGCAAACATCTCCGCCAGCACCGTTACCAGGTCCGCACCGTCCGCCGGCGGCAGCGGCCCGCGCGCCACCGCGCTGACGCCCAACCCATCCAGCGTGTTCCAGCCGCCGATCGGCGCATACCCCCGGTCCTGCCCGGCAAACACGCGGCTCAGCCGGCGCATCTCCGCCTCGCACGCGTCATGCGGCACCGCGCCGCCGGCACGCGCGATCAGCAGCGCGATGTAGCCGTCCACCAGCCCGCGCACCACGGCGCGGTCACCGAGATAATTGGCATGGTCCGCCCGCGCCAGCGCCGGCCCGGCTGGCCCGGCGGCGATGCGGGAGCGCCACTCCCGCCGCAGCGCCTCGCCATACTGCACCAGCAGCCGGCGCGGCTTCGGCACCCGGAACCCACCCTGCAGTGCCGAAAGGTCGGCATGCATCCGGTGCACCTGCCCGGCCCGCGCCAGTTGCAGCCACCGCCGTGCCCGTCGCGCCATCCAGGCCGTGTGCAGGGGCGGCGGCAACGGCCAGCCGTCGCGGGAGGTGGGCTGCGTCGGCGACAGGGGACGGTCAGGCGTCATAACGAGGCGATCCTTCGGGGTCTGCAACAATAAGGGCGTCCCTGTGCAACCCTAAGCATACGGCGCGGTTATCTCGGCGCATGGCGTGGCGCGGCGCCACAAGGTCAAGGGCAGGACATGGGCTTTATCGTTTGGATCATCTTCGGGCTTATCGCCGGCTTCATCGCTAGCAGGATCGTGAACAAGCAGGGCGAGGGCTTCGTGGTTGACCTGATCCTGGGGATCATCGGCGCGGTGGTCGGCGGGTTCCTGTTCCAGACGTTCGGATTTGCGCCGGTTACCGGTTTCAACTTCTACAGCTTGATCGTGGCCGTCGTCGGCGCGGTGGTGGTGTTGTTCCTGTACCACGCCCTGGTCGGCCGGCGGACGACGATC
>CAXTFY010000484.1:0-3685 GCA_964243265.1 uncultured Acetobacteraceae bacterium
CGCTGGTTAACACGCACGCGTCAGGCTCGGCCCCACGATCCCCGAGCCAGCCTCTTCCATCCACGAGACTGTCTTATACCAGCCACATCGCTTGGCAGCCTTCCCGAGCCTCCTGCGCCCGTTGTCGTCCAGCAGTTCCCGCGGGTCCTCCTTGGCGGAGGCACCGTCCTGGGTGGAAGCCACGTTGGCCCTGATCGCCTCCTCCCCGTGGAGCCCTGCGGCATAGTCGATCAGCGCGAGCAACGCGTTGTCAGGCATGGCTTCGAACAGCTCCTGCTCGAGCGCCACGCCCTGGCGCCAGTAGACCACTTTCCCACCTGCGGCTTCAAACGCCTCCTCGGCCGCGGCATCGGGTCGGACGTCGTCGTCCCTCAAGGTCATCACTCGATAGCCGAGTGCCTGGAATGCCCCGGCCTTGTCGTAGATCTTGGACACCCCGCCCGCGTCGACGAGCGACACGCCCCGGGCGGCAATCGAAGCAGCCGTTCCGCTGGAAGCCCGGTGGTAAGCAAGGCCGCGGATCAGCCCGACCTCGCTGGCCCCCTCGCACACTATAAAGTTCGGCGCCAGGAACGCGTCGGGGTGCATTCGCATCGTTCCCTGAACGCGATCGCCGTAGGGCCCGACGGGGATCACGGACACCTTGCCCTTGACGCCGCGTACGATGAATAGCTGGGGGGCCGCCAGCTCTCGGATTGCAGTCGGCGAGTGCGTGGTCGCAAGGACCTGAGAAGCGGGCGCCTCGTCCTTCGACCCCAGTGAACCGAGCAGGCCGATTAAGCGGTGCGGCTCGAGGCCATGTTCGAGTTCGTCCACGAGCACGATCCCGGCCCGGTCCGCCGCCTTCTTCTGCAACCCGGCGACCATCAGCCTGGACGAACCAGTTCCCAGGCCCGCCAACGGGACCCCCCTGCCGTCGTGGAGCGAGACCGTGCCTCCCGAGAACGAGACGGACGCTGCATCGAGGTATGCGTGCGCGCCGCCTTCGAGCGGGATCCCGGCCCTTCCGGCGACATCCGCGACCATCGCCAGCACCCCTTTGAGTTGCTCGTCGGCCTCGGTCCCGAACGACCGTCTCGCGTCTCGGGCAGCTTTGACAAGTGCGGCCGTCGTATCGGCCCGCTCGTCCGAAAGCCTGTCGAGGACGGAACCGCGTCTCCAGCCAAGGTTCACATGCGCAGAGCCGCCGATGCGGAGAGGCGCGACCGCGACGCGATCAGTCCAGTTCAGGTTCCGAACCGTCCCAGCCGCGGCTGCACGATCGGAGTGCAGCGACCAGACAGGTTCCAGGTCGGCCTCTACCACCAAGGTCACAGTAAGCACGGTCTCGAGATCTGCCCCTGGCTCGTCCTCGACCATCTCCAAGGCAGGTTCCCACCCTCGCACAAACTGGCCGTAAGCCTCCATGCTCCGCATGCCTGCGGGTAGGTCTCCTAGCGTAATCGAAACGTTGATGGAGTACCCGATGTCGCCGCGGTGAAAGTCCGCGTCGCTGAACTGGACGCTCCGTCGCGCACCCAGGCACAAATCCACGGCGTCGAGGATCGTCGATTTCCCGCTGTCACCTGGCCCAACCAGGCAATTCAGGCCGGGCCAGGGCGCCCAGGTCAGGGACCGGATGCCACGGAAATTCCTGATCTCAACCAGCCTGATTTGCGTCATTCCGCAACCCCGAAAATACGGAACAGTTAGCGGCTTCGCCCGACCAAACCCACCCTGCTGTTGCGGTAGCCAACGAGGCAGGCAACGGACACGAACTCAGCCTCTGTTCCGCCCCGCCGTCGCCTTGCTTCCAGCAGCACGACCGCAAGCCATCAAAACCGACATTCAAACCAAGACACTACCCGGCGGCTGGCTAGCAGAGATGGAAGCCCAATATCGACGCGGCTGGGCATGGATCAGCGATGCGAAGACTCAGCAGACCCCTCCGCCGCCAGCCCGGCCAGTGCCCGCCCCAGGGCGGGCACATCTACAGGTGCAAGGAGGCCCGGCGCAGCGCGCCCTGCCTCCCGCCGTGGCGTTTGCGAACTGTCCATGGTCAGGATGCGCGGGAACGTCACCCGTGCCAGCACCCCCTCTGCAGGCGCCCAGACCCAGCCCTCACCACGCCGGAGCTGCGGCAGGGCACCCAGGATGCGCCGCCCCTCGGTGCGATCGGCCTGCCCCTCAATCCAACGCCCGACGGCAGCCCTATCTTGGCTGGAGGTAAGCTTCATGGACACCAGAATGCCGGCCTGGCTCAGCACGTCTTTATGCAGCACGGCCGGCCGTTGAGTGATGAGCCAGGGGACGAAGCCGCGCACCCGCCCGCGGCGCACGATCTCCTCTATCCGGCCCAGCAGCTCCAAGCCGTCCGGCTGGGTGCGCTGCGGAGCCCACAGGTCTGCCTCGTCCAGCACTAGGTGCAGCGGCTCCGTGTTGGCCTGGTAGAGTGCTCCGGTGAACGCCGTCATGAAGGCACGCCGGACCGCGGCGCTGCCGAAATCGGACACGTCTACGACGCAGGCCATCGGCTGCGCCCCGACTAGGCGGCCAAGAGCGGCACCCATCCCGGGATCGAGCGGCACGTCGGCATGGGCACCGCCGAACACAGCTACGGGAAAGGGCGGGGTCGCGCCGTCCGCTCCCCTGCCCAGCCCCCACCAGACCCCGAGCGGGTCCACGACACAGACCCTGCCCCCACCTGCCATCACCCGCTCGATGAGGCCCTTCGCCGCATAGGTTTTGCCCGACCCGGAGGTGCCCACGATGGCCAGGCGCTCGTCCAGGGCGGACGGGGGCAGGACGCCCACGATCCGGTCCGAGGCCACCCCGTCTCCCACTACAGGGCCGCCCGGCGCCGGTGCCACTGCATCCGCCAGTCGGGCAGCCAGCAGCCGGCTGATCGTGGCGGGGCTGACAAGGTAGTTCTTGGCCATAGCGGCGGCGGTGCCCCGGCCTGACAGCACGGTCTCGACGACGTCCGCCTGCTGAGCGGGCGACAGCTTAGGTGGGCGGCCCCCGGCGCGGCGCCGACGGCTGCCGGTTTCCTGACCTTTGCCATGCTCAACCACGACGACCGTCTCGGCAATCTGAGAACGTGGTGGGGTGTCGAGCGCTTCGGCCAGGCTCCGCAGCCCGGTGCCGGCCGCGATAAGCCTCTGGACATTGCGTACCACGTTGGGCAGGGAACGGCCCAGGCTGTCCAGGCGTGGGACTACCACGACATCGCCGGCTTGGAGGCGCGCGAGTAGATCATGCAGCTCGGGCTGCTCGTCGCCATGCTCCGCGCCGGACTGCTCTTCCACGACCTGCTCGCATCCCGCCTCGGCCAGCGAGCGGCGTTGCGCAGCGGCAGGACCCTCGTGTCCGGGGCAGTTCCGAAGGTAGCCGATCAGCACGGTGCCGTGCCTCCAGACGAACCCTGGTTCACCCGGGAGGCGCCAAGTTGCTCGGCTGAACGGGAGGGCGTCCCTCCTCCTTCAAACTCAGGTGCAACGGCTGCCCCGCGGTCCACAACGATGATGAGCAACCACCAGCTTTGTTGCATATCTACAAGTTCCAGAACTTGAGCAAAATTATACCTATAGCTCTGATGAAGCTCAGCTTTGCAGTTGCAGAACTCAAGCGCAAGAGGGACAGTTCTGCAACGCCTCGTCGGTGGCCCGCCCGCCAGCGATGCATGAGCCGGGCTCGCTCGACCCCA
>CAXTFY010000485.1:0-3681 GCA_964243265.1 uncultured Acetobacteraceae bacterium
CCTGGCGCAGCACGTGCTGGGGCTGCCGCGGTCGTTCTGACCGTGGTTTGTGCTGATGCCAACGGCCCTCTGGTCTGACCGGTTTGCTCGCCCCCGTCTGTCATTGCCCCATCTATCATTGCGAGGAGCGCTTGCGACGCGGCAATCCAGGGGCCGCCGGACCAGGGTGCAGCCCAGGCCCCCCTGGATTGCCGCGCCAAAGCCGGCTCGCAACGACCGTGGCCAATAGGATACAATGTTGTAACGATCAGGGTCAAAGGCCGTTGGTATCAGCCTGGATCGGATCATGGCAGCGTTCTTCCTTTACGGGCGCTTTGCCGCGACACTTGTCCTAATAGCCGTAGAGTTGCCCGGCATTGTCCACCAGGAGCCGCTGCCGCTCCGTCTGGTCGGGCGCGATCAGCGGCAGCAGCTCGACCAGGCCGGTGTCGGACGGGACCGGTCGGTCATGGTAGTTCACATGCGGCCAGTCCGTGCCCCACACCACCCGGCCGGGATTGGCCTGCAATAGCGCCTGGGCATACGGCACGGCATCCCGGTAAGGCGCCCCAGCCACGGAAATCCGGTCCGCACCCGAGAGCTTGCACCAAACGCGGCCCTCCCGCAGCAGCGTGCAAAGGTGCTGGAAGCCGCGGCTGTCCACTCCCCGGTCCGTAGTGATGCGGCCCATGTGGTCCACGACGACGTCGAGGCCGAGACCCAACAGTTGCGGGGCCCAGTGCGCGAGGTGGTCGGCGTCCAGCCAGGCCTGGATGTGCCAACCGAACCGCTTGACCCGCGGCGCAATCGCTTCGAGGTCGGCGAAGCCGGTGCCGCCCCGGTACACCTGAACCCCGCCGCGTTGGAACAGGTTGACGCGGACGCCACGCACGCCGGCTTCGTGCAACTCCTGCAACTCCGCGTCGGACACGTCGCCTTTCAGCACCGCGACGCCGCGCAGCCGGTCCGGCTCCGCACGCAGCGCGTCCAGCATGACCGCCGGGCTTTGCACGCCGCTCTGCACGATCACCGACCGGGCGAAGCCGAGCGTGCGGTGCAGGTCGTCCAGCGCCGCCAGGGTCTGGCCAGGTGCAGGGGTGAAGCTGCGCTCCGCCGCGTAGGGGTAACGTGCCGGGTCGCCGAAAACGTGGACATGCGCGTCGCAGGCGTCCGGCGGCGGCACGAAGCCGGCCGGCGCCGTGGCCGGCAACGCCGGCAGGCAGACGGGCGCGCTGGCCTGGTCCATGTCCGTCAGTGCACGGCGGCCAGGGAGCGTGCCGACGCGTGCTCCATGCCCTTCAGCCGGTCGAACATCACCTGGGGCGGCACGGCGGAGCGGCCGACCGTCAGGCAGTCCTCGAACTTGGCGAACAGGTCCTGCTCCGTCAGCGGATTGTCGATGTGGCCGCGGGCGCGGTGCACGGGCGCGCCCACCAGCGTGTCGCCGGACCCCAGGCGGATCGTCACCTGGTCGTTCAGCGCGGCACCGGGATAGCCGGGGTCCGGCTCCGTGCTGACCTGCACGGACACCAGGGGCATCAGCGCCTGCACGTCCGCCCGGCGCACGAACTCGTCGGTCAGCTCGGCCAGGCCAACGCGGCGCGCAACCAGGGCGCACGCCATGGCGAACTCGATGCTGAACTTCGCCGCCAGCCCGGTCTGCGGCAAGTGATTGCGAAGGATGGTGGCGAAGTTCTCGCTGAGGGTGACGGTCACCGCGGCCACGTCGCCGGGCTTCACGTCCCGCTCCCGCACCAGGTCGAGCATGCCGTCGATCGCACGGTGGGTGCAGTAGCAGGTGGGGTACTTCTTCACCGCCAGGCCGGACTTCATGATGCGCCAAGTCTCGCCAAGCCCCTCGGCCTTGCCCTCGCGGTCAACCTTGCCCTCCGGCGACACCGCGGCCAGGAAGCCCTGCGGATGCTCCAGCGCGTCCATGGAGGCGGTGAACCCGGCGGCGGCCAGGCGCGCGGCCATCACGCCGGCATGGGCGGACTTCCCGGCGTGGAACGGCTTGGTCATGGTGCCGAAATTCGCCATCAGCCCGGCGCTCTGCGAGGCACCCAGCGCTATGGCCTGGGCAGTCTGCATCGGGTCCAGCCGGCGCAGGTGGGCGCAGGCGGCGGCGGCGGCGATCGCGCCGAAGATGCCGGTGGGATGCCAGCCCTTCCCATGGTGGTAGCCGCTTTCCCGACGGCCCAACTCCGCCCAGACCTCGTACCCCGCGACGAAGGCCACCACCATGTCGCGGCCGGAGGCGTCCAGCGTTTCCGCCTCGGCCAGGATGGCGGGCACCAGCACGGTGCTGGGATGGCCGCGCAGCGCCACGTCGTCATAGTCCAGCGCGTGGGCGGCGGTGCCGTTGATCCAGGCGGCTTCAGGGGCGCCGGCGGTCTGCTCGCTGAAGTACAGCGTGGCCGGACCCGGCGCGGGCTGCAGCACGCCTCGCAACAGCCGGGTCGGCTCCTCCTCGCGCCCGGCGAACATCACGCCGATGCAGTCGATGAAGCCGGTGCGGGCGATGGAGGCGGCCGCGTCCGGCACGCGGTTGGGCGACAGGTCGGACACGAACTGGCCGAGGTCACGGGTCAGCGCCATGGGAACCTCCTATGCTATGGGCGGAACGAAAGGGTAGGGCACCGGCTTGCCGCCACGGAACGGCAGGGCGACCGTGGCGCTGCCGGGCGTCGACTCCACGCCGTTCTCGTTGCGGATGCCCAGGTCCATCTCGACCAGGCCGTAATCCGCACGGCGCTCGGTCCCAGTGATGCGGGCCCAGATGTCCAGCCGTTCGCCCACCAGGTTCATGGCGCGGAACTGGAACCGCATCTTCCACACCCAGCCCGTCGGCCCCGCCCAGTCCTTCAGCAACTGCGCGATCAACTGCTGCTTCAGCGACCCGTTGATCAGCAGGCCCGGCAGCTTGTCGTGGCCGGTGGCGAACGGCAGGTCGTAATGGATTTTGTGCCAGTTCTCCATCGCGGCGGACCAGCGCATCAGGTGGGCAGTGGTGAAGGGCCCCTTATGCGCGGACCCGGCCTCCTGCCCCACCACGACATCCTCGAAGGCCAGCGTCGGCATCATCGTATCAGGCGTGTTCATGCGTGCGGTTCTCCGCGGAAGAAGGGGCGAGCAGACCGCGCAGGGCGGCGGCGAAGGCATCGGGCGCCTCGTATGCGACCCAGTGCCCGGCGCCGGGCACAACCACGAAGCGGGACCCGGGCTGGATCGACTGCAGCACGGCGCGGGGCCGATCCGTCTCGCCCCCCACCGCATGGTCATGCTCGCCCCAGATCCCGGCGATGGGGCACGGCACGGCGGGGAGCACGTGCACCAGGGCGTCGCCGGTGCCGATGGCGCGGCTGTCGAACCGGGCGTGGCGGCTGTTCCAGTCCTGGATCGCCACCGCGGCGGCATCGATGCGAGCGGGGTCGGCGATCATCCAGCGGTGCAGGTTAGTGCGGTGCGCGGCCTCGCGCGCGGTGCCTTCCTTATCCCGCACCCGCTCCAGCCTGGCGCCGCCGCGGATCACGCCCAGCCCGCCGGCACCGACGAGGGTGAGGGACCGGACCGGAAGCCGCGCCGCGACCAAACCGCCGATAGCGCCGCCGAAGGAGAAGCCGACCAGGTCTGCGGCTGCCGTGTCTCCCAACACCTCGGCAAGCCCGGCCGCCACGATCCCGGCGCCGCCGTCCGTCGCGG
>CAXTFY010000486.1:0-3669 GCA_964243265.1 uncultured Acetobacteraceae bacterium
ACGCCGCCATCAGCGCCCGCATCACCCGCCCGCTTTATATCGAGTGCGCCCGCATCGCCCCCTTCAAGCCGCGCGGCACCGACGTGTCGGTCATCCTCGACTTGATGATCCACGACCTCGACCTGGTGCTGGCCCTCGTCAGCAGCCCCATCAGCAGCGTCGATGCCCTGGGCGCCGCGGTCTCCAGCGCGCACGAGGACATCGCCAACGCCCGCGTGCGGTTCGAGAACGGCTGCGTCGCCGCCATCACCGCCAGCCGCATCTCGCTCAAGACCGAGCGCCGGATGCGCCTGTTCTCCGAGGAGGGCTACCTGTCCGCCGACTTCGTCACCCGCAAGCTGGTGATGATCGGCCGCACCCGCGGCCTGCCGCTGCCCGGCACCGGCGGCTTCCGGCGCGAGGAGGTCGGCTGGACTGACGGCGATGCCATGGCCGCCGAGCACGAGGCCTTCGTCGCCTCCTGCCTGGACGGCGCCCCCGTGGTGGTCGATGCCACGGCCGGGCGGCGCGCCCTGTCGGCGGCGCTGGCGGTCACCGACGGCATGGCCGCGTCACGCCGCCTGGCGGTGGCCTCCGGCCTGATCCAGGACGTCCAGCACCTCGCGGGCGGCCGCTTCTGACGGCACGCCGCACGGCGGGCGCAAGGTATCAAGCAGCCTGCGAAACCCATCCCGCTGCGCCTGGGCCACGGCGGCGTCACGCAGCAGCATCAGCGCGGTGCGGCTGAGCATCTCGGCCGTGCAGTTCTCCTGCAGCAGCTCCGGCACAAGCAGCCGGCCAGCCAGCAGGTTGACCATGGCGACGTGCGGTACCTGGATCATGCGCCGCGCCATGACGGCCGTCAGGGCGTTGATGCGGTAGGCGACAGCCATCGGCACCCCGGCCAGGGCCAATTCCAGCGTAGATGTGCCGGACTTGGTCAGCGCGGCCCCTGCGGCGGCGTAGGCGTCGTGCTTGTCGGCCACCTCGGTCACGATAATGGGCGGCACCGGCCAGTCGTCGGCCTTGCGCCGCACCACGTCGGCGACCACGGCGGACACCGGCAGCACCGGGCGCAGCGCCGGCTCCTGCTGGGCCAGGCGGCGAAGCGTGCGGCCGAACACCGGCAGCAGGCGCGGCGCCTCGGACCGGCGGCTGCCAGGCATCATGATCAGCACCGGCTCGTCCGGCGTCAGGCCGTGCGTGCCGCGGAACCGGGCGGCATCGCCCTGGCCGGCGCCGGACTCCAGCACCGGGTGGCCGACGAAGGTCGCCTGCAGGCCGCGCTCGGCGAACCATGCCGGCTCGAACGGCAGCAGGCACAGCAGGCGGTCCCACATGCCGGGGTAGTGCTTCACCCGGTGCGCCCGCCAGGCCCAGACCTGCGGCGCGACATAATGCACCCGCGGGATGCCCAGCCGGGCGCAGGCAGCCAGGATGCGGTGCATGAAGCCGGGGCTGTCGATAGTGACGACGACATCGGGCCTCAGCCGAGCAATGTCCGCCATGGTCTCGGCAAAGCGGCGGCGCAGCACCTGGATGCGCGGCAGCACCTCGATGATGCCCATGACGGACAGGTCGGCCATCGGATACAGGCTGTGGAACCCATGCTCCGCCATGCGCCCCCCGCCGACCCCGGCAAACTCGGCATCGGCCCGCATGCCGCGGATGGCCCCGATCAGCCGCGCGCCCAGCACATCGCCGCTGGCCTCCCCGGCGACAACGTAGATCAGGGACATGGGATCAGGCGCATGGCGGCGGGTTGCAGGCGGGCATGGCTGCCTGCATAGGGAGGGCAGGGCAGGGGTGCAACATGACCAACTGGACCGAGGCCATCGGGATGCCCGCGGGATTGCTGACCACCATGGCCTTTGTGCCGCAGGCGGTACAGACCTGGAATACCGGCGGCGCGCGAGATCTCAGCCTGCGGATGCTGCTGATGTTCGCCACCGGCGTCGGCCTGTGGCTGGCATGTGGGCTGCTGTCGGGTTCGATGCCGATGATCCTCGCCAACACGGTCACGCTGCTGCTGGCGTCCCACATCCTGTCCATGGAGCTGCGCTGCGGATGACCCTGCTGCACGTCACCACGGCGGATGCCTGGGCCGCCGGGCCGCCCGCCACGCCGGAGGGCGGCTTCCTGCACCTGTGCACTCCGGCGCAACTGCCGTTCGTGCTGGCCCGGCACTTCGCCGGGCACCTCGGGCTGGTGGTGCTGCGTCTGAACCCCGCCGCGCTGGACGACGTGCGGTGGGAGGCGAGCGAGCCCGGCATGGACCCGTTCCCGCACCTATACGGGCCGCTGCCCGCCACCGCCATTCAGCAGGCGACGCGGCTGCCGCCCGTGGCGGCACAACCCACGTCAGGCCGTTAGGCGCTTCGATCCTCCAGCGTCAAAGGACATGCCATGCGAATGAACAAGCTCGGCCGCACCGGCCTTTTCGTCTCTGAACTCTGCCTGGGCACCATGACCTTCGGCGGCACCGGCGAGGTTTGGAGCAAGATGGGCAACCTCGACCAGGCCGGGGCCGAGCGGCTGGTTGCCCGCGCCACCGAGGCCGGCATCAACGTCATCGACACCGCGGACGTGTACTCGGACGGCCTATCCGAAGAAATCACCGGCCAGGCCCTCCGCAACCTGCAGGTGCCGCGCGACGGTATCGTCGTCGCCACCAAAGGGTATGGCCCCACCGGCCCCGGCCCCAACGGGGGCGGCAACTCGCGCCTGCACCTCATCAGCGCGGTGAAGGCCAGCCTCAAGCGTCTGCAGCTCGATCACATCGACCTCTACCAGGTGCACGGCTTCGACCCGGCGACGCCGATCGAGGAAACCGTCCGCGCCCTGGACACCCTCGTGCAGCACGGCCACGTCCGGTATGTCGGCGTGTCCAACTGGGCTGCCTGGCAGGTCATGAAGGCGCTGGGCATCGCCGAGCGCCTCGGCCTGGCCCGGTTCGAGAGCCTGCAAGCCTACTACACCGTCGCCGGCCGCGACCTCGAGCGCGAGATCGTGCCGATGCTGCGCAGCGAGGGCGTGGGCCTAATGGTCTGGAGCCCCCTGGCCGGCGGCCTGCTCAGCGGCAAGCACACCCGCGAGCAGGAGGGCATCGCCGGCAGCCGCCGTGCCGTTCTGCCCTTCCCGCCCGTCGCGCACGACCGCGCCTTCGACTGCATCGACGCCATGCGGCCCATGGCCGAGGCCCGTGGCGTGTCAGTGGCGCAGGTTGCGCTGGCCTGGCTGCTGCACCAGCGGGTGGTCAGCAGCGTCATCATCGGCGCCAAGCGGCTGGACCAGCTTGAGGACAACATCGGCGCGACGGAGGTGGAGCTGACGGCGGCGGAACTCGATGCCCTCGACCAGCTGAGCAGCCTGCCCAAAGAGTACCCAGGCTGGATGTTTGAAGCGATGCCGAAACGGGCAAACCTGCTGGCGGCGGCGGGGCGAAGGGTGACGCGTTAAGCCGCGGCACGAAGCCCCGTCATGCCAACCGCTCCTGTCCCGAGCCATGCTGTCATTGCGAGCCGCGCTTGCGGCGTGGCAATCCAGGGCCGCATGGACTCCGCTGGCCACCGCTGGGTTGCCGCGCCGAAGCCGGCTCGCAATGACGGCACGGCTCAGGAGCGGTTAGAATCAAAGACGGCCGTTATCAAACATCTGGCGCGGACGCGCTGGCATACAGCGCCTCCGCGT
>CAXTFY010000487.1:0-3655 GCA_964243265.1 uncultured Acetobacteraceae bacterium
GTCCTCGATCGAGTAGATGTCGTGGTGCGGCGGCGGGCTGATCAGGGTCACCCCCGGCGTCGAATGCCGCAGCTTAGCGATCAGGCTGGTCACCTTGAAGCCCGGCAACTGCCCGCCCTCCCCGGGCTTGGCGCCCTGGGCCATCTTAATTTCAATCTCCTTGCAGTCGTTCAGGTACTCGGCGGTCACGCCGAACCGGCCGGAGCTGATCTGCTTGATCGCCGACGACGCGTTGTCCCCGTTGGCGCGCGGCTTCGCCCGCTCCGGGTCCTCGCCGCCCTCGCCGCTATCGCTGCGCGCGCCGATCCGGTTCATGGCGATGCTGAGGGTCTCGTGCGCCTCCGGGCTGAGCGCCCCCAGCGAGATGCCCGGCGCCACCAGGTACTTGCGGATCTCGGTGATGCTCTCGACCTCATCCACCTCGATGGGCGTAATCCCATCGAAGCGGAAATCCAGCAGGTCGCGCAACGCCACCGGCTTCTGCCGCCGCACCCCATCGGCATAACGCCGATACGTCTCGAAGCTATCCGTCGCCACCGCAGTCTGCAGCGTGTGGATCAGCCCGCCGTCGAAGGCATGCACCTCCCCCTTGCGCCGCAGCTTGTAAACGCCGCCCACCGGCAGCGCATCGCTCTCCCCGTCCCAAGCCGCCTGGTGCAGCCCCAGCACCTTGCGCGCGATGCCAGTCAGGCCGATGCCGCTGATGCGCGACTGCATCCCCGGGAAGTACTCCGCCACCAAGGCCCGCGACAGCCCGATGGCCTCGAAGTTATAACCGCCGCGGTAGCTGCTGATGACCGAGATGCCCATCTTGGACATGATCTTCAGCAGGCCCTTATCGACGGCCTTCTTGTAGTGCTGCACCGCCTCCTTCAGCGTCACCTTGGTGAACAGCCCGCGGCGATGCCGGTCGGCCAGGCTCTCCTGCGCCAGGTAGGCATTCACCGTCGTCGCCCCCACGCCGATCAGCACGGCGAAGTAGTGCGTATCCATGCACTCGGCGCTGCGGACGTTCAGGCTGGTAAAGGTGCGCAGCGACTGGCGGACCAGGTGCGTGTGCACCGCCCCGGTCGCCAGGATCATCGGGATCGGCGCCCGCTCGGCCGTCTGCGCCTCATCGCTCAGCACCACGTGCGAACACCCGGCGCGCACGCACTCCTCGGCATCGCGCCGGATGCGTTCCAGCGCCCCGCGCAGCTCGGCCTCGCCATGGCCGACCTCGAAGGTGCAGTCCACCCGGCACACGGCATCGCCCATGGTGGCGACCATCGCCTCGAACTCGGCGTTGGACAGCACGGGGCTATCGAGCTGCAACAGGTCGCACTGGGTGCTGTCCTCATCAAGGACGTTGCCCAGGTTGCCCAGCCGGGTCTTCAGCGTCATCACCCGCGTCTCGCGCAGGCTGTCGATCGGCGGGTTGGTGACCTGGCTGAACCCCTGGCGGAAGTAGTGGTGCAGGCCGCGGTAGCGCTCCGACAGCACAGCCACAGGCGTATCGTCGCCCATGCTGCCCACCGCCTCGGCGCTGTCCTCCACCATCGGGTGCAGGATCATCTCCAGCTCCTCGAGCGTGGTGCCCACGGCAAGCTGGCGCCGGCGCAGCTCCGCGGCCTCATACTTCACCGGCTCCGTCGCATCGGTCTTGACGATGCGGTCCAGCATGGTGATCCGCCGGGTCCAGGCGCCGAAGTCCTGCCGGGCGGCGAGCAGGTCCTTCATCTCGCCATCGAGGTAGAACTTCGCCTCATCCAGATCGACGCCGATGCACTGCCCCGGCCCGACCCGGCCCTTGGCGATAATCGAGCTTTCCGGGAACTTCACCATCCCCGTCTCCGACCCCACCACCAGCAGGTGGTCGTCGGTCACGGTGTAGCGCAGCGGGCGCAGGCCGTTGCGGTCCAGCCCGGCGATCACCCAGCGCCCATCGGTCCCCGTGATGGCGGCCGGGCCATCCCACGGCTCCATGACGGCGTTGCAGTACAGGAACATGTTGCGGTGCGTGTCCGGCATCGTCGCGTCCTGGCCGACGCTGGCCGGGATCATCAGCGCCTTCGCCATCGGCGCGTCGCGCCCCGCGCGCACCAGCAGCTCGAACACGTTGTCCATCGTCGCCGTGTCGGACCCGCCGGCCTGGATGACCGGCTTCACGTCCTCGATGAAGTGGTCCAGCGGACCCGCCGCCAGCCGCGTCTCGTGCGACTTCATCCAGTTGGCGTTGCCGGCGACCGTATTGATCTCGCCGTTATGCGCCAGCATGCGGAACGGCTGCGCCAGCTTCCAGGTCGGGAAGGTGTTGGTGCTGTAGCGCTGGTGGTAGATCGCAAAGCGGCTGACGAAGCGCGGGTCCAGCAGGTCCGGGTAGAAGTCGGTCAGGCTGGCCGCCAGGAACATGCCCTTGTAGATGATGCTGCGGCAGGACAGCGAGCAGATGTAGAACTCGGCGATCTGCGCCGCGATGGCCTGCTTCTCGATACGGCGGCGGATCACGTACAGGTCGCGCTCGAACTTGCCGTCATCGGCGCAGTCGCCCTCGCCGCTGCAGCGGATCATGATCTGCTCGATCTCGGGGCGCGTCGCATTGGCCTTCTCGCCGATGCAGCCGACGTTGATCGGCACCTGGCGCCAGCCGTAGATGCTGTACCCGAACCGCAGGATCTCGGTCTCGACGATCTGCCGGCAGCGCTCCTGCGCGCCGAGGTCGGTCTTGGGCAGGAACACCATGCCCACCGCCATGCGCCCCGTGAGCGGCGCGCTGCCGCTGCGCTCGACCGCCTCGGCGAAGAAGTCCTGCGGGATTTCGATGTGGATGCCCGCGCCGTCCCCGGTCTTGCCGTCGGCGTCCACGGCGCCGCGGTGCCAAACGGCCTTCAGCGCGTCGATGCCCGCCTGCACCACCGCCCGGCGCGGCTTGCCATCCAGGGCCGCAACCATGCCGACACCGCAGTTGTCATGCTCCTGGCTGGGATCATACGTGCCGGCCAGGCGGGCGGCGTTGCTGTGCCAGTCCTGGACGAACTGCGCGCCGGCGTCGAGAATGCTGTCCATCCGTCCTACTCCGCTGCCGCCGCCAGGGCGTTCTGCTGCATGTACTCGTGCATCCGCGCCGCCGCATCCCGGCCGTCGCGGATCGCCCACACCACCAGGCTGGCGCCGCGCACGATGTCCCCGGCGGCGAACACGCCGGGCAGGTTGGTCATCTGCGTGCGGTGGTCCACCTTGAGAGTGCCCCAACGGCTGACCCCCAACCCCGGCTGGTCCCACAGCCGCGGCAGCTCCTCCGGGTCGAAGCCCAGCGCCTTCACCACCAGGTCGGCCTCCAGGGTGAAGCGGCTGTCGCTCGGCTCCACCGACTGCCGCCCGGTGGCGTCCGGCATCCCCAGCCGCATCCGCTGCACCCGCACGCCGGTCACCTTGTCATCACCCAGGAACGCCTCGGGCGCAGACAGCCAGACGAAGTTGACGCCCTCCTCCTCGGCGTTCTTCACCTCGCGCATCGAGCCCGGCATGTTGATCTTGTCGCGCCGGTACAGCACCGACACGCTGGCCGCGCCCTGGCGCACGGCGGTCCGCACGCAGTCCATCGCCGTGTCGCCGCCGCCGATCACCACGACGCGCTTGCCGTCGGCGTTGTGCTGCCCGCTGTCGAAGCTCGGCA
>CAXTFY010000488.1:0-3647 GCA_964243265.1 uncultured Acetobacteraceae bacterium
GGATCGAGGGCCGGGTCGGCTACAAGGGGCCGGTATCGGCGGTGGTGCACCAGCTTGTCGGTGGGCTGCGGGCGGGCATGGGCTACACCGGCAGCGCCACCATCGACGACTTGCAGCGCAACACCCGCTTCCGCCGCATCACCGGCGCCGGGCTGCGCGAGAGCCACGTGCACGACGTGGCCATCACCCGCGAGGCCCCGAACTACCGGCAGGGCGGATGACGCTCCCGCTGCCCCCTCTCCCTCCGGGAGAGGGCCGGGGTGAGGGAAGCGGCAAGGACCGCACTGCCCCATCAAGGGTGTCGCCCCAACATCACGCCCCGTCCTCAGCCAGCCATCCAGCCCCCTCACCCCGGCCCTCTCCCGAAGGGAGAGGGTGACGTGAGCGCACCCATCCGTGCCGTCATCCTCGACGCCTATGGCACCCTGCTCGACGTTCACGCCGCCATGCACCGCCAGGCCGACCGCCTCCCGCCGGACTGGGAGCGCATCAGCGTCGAGTGGCGCCTCAAGCAGTTGGAATACACCTGGATCGACACCCTGACCGGCCATCACCGCCGCAACTTCTGGCAGGTGACGCAGGACGCCCTGGCCTTTGTCGCCGCCCGGCACCGCATCACCGATCCGGCCGTGCTGGACACCCTGTTGGATGCCTACCGCCGCCTGCCGGCGTATCCCGACGCCCTCCCGGCGCTCACCACCCTGCGCGAGCGCGGCCTGCAGACCGCCATCCTGTCCAACGGCGAGCCAGCCATGCTGCACGAGGCCGTCACCGCCGCCCGCCTGGCCCCGCTGCTGGACGCCGTGCTGTCGGTCGAGGACGCCGGCGCCTTCAAGCCCGACCGCCGGGCCTATGCGCTGGCGGAGGACCGGTTCAACCTGCCCGTCGGGCAGATGGCGTTCGTGTCCTCCAACTCCTGGGACGCACAGGCCGCCGCCGCCGCCGGCTTCCAGGTGTTCTGGTGCAACCGCACCGCCCAACCGGACGAGTACGGCCTGCGCGGCAGGTCCACCGAGATGCCGGGCCTGTCCGCGCTGCCGCACCTGCTGGCGTGACGCCCTCTGCCCGCCTGGCGGCCTCCATCGAGCTGCTGACCGAGATCGACGGCCATCCCCGCCGCCCGGCCGACGCCGTCGCCAACGATTTCTTCCGTGCCCGGCGCTTCATCGGCTCCGGCGACCGCCGCGCCGTGTCGGACCGCGCCTGGCGCGTGCTGCGGGAGCGCCGCCGGCTGACCTGGTGGATCGGCCGGGCCGGCACTGCGCCGACGCCGCGCATGCTGGTCGCGGCGTCCTTGCTGCTGGAGGGCTGGACGGCCGCGGGCGTCGCGCAAAGCTACTCCGGCGGCCAGTATGGCCCGGCTCCGCTGCTGCAGCCGGAAACCGCCGCCGTCCGCGCGCTAGAGGGCCACACCCTGCAGCACCCCGAGATGCCCGAGGCCGTCGCCGTCGAGGTCCCCGACTGGGTGCTGCCGCATCTGCAGGCCCGCTTCGGCGACCGCCTGCGGCCCGAGATGGACGCCGCCCTGGACCCGGCGCCGCTCGACCTGCGGGTGAACCTGCTGAAAACCACGCGGGAGGGCGCACAGGCGGCGCTGCTGGCGGAGGGACTGGAGGCCGCGCCCACCCCGCTGTCGCCCTGGGGCCTGCGGATCGACGGCCGCCGCGCCGTCACGTCCGGCCCGGCGTTCCAGTCCGGCCTGGTGGAGATCCAGGACGAGGGCAGCCAGCTTGTCGCCGCCCTGGTGGGCGCCGGGCCGGAGATGCGCGTGGTCGATTGGTGCGCCGGCGCCGGCGGCAAGACGCTGGCCCTGGCCATGCTGATGGCCAACCGCGGCCAGCTCATTGCCTGCGACGTGTCGGCGCCGCGGCTGGAGGGTGCCACCCGCCGCCTGCGCCGCGCCGGGGTCAGCAACACCGAGCGGCACCTGGTCGCACCGGGCGACAAGTGGGCCAAGCGCCGCGCCGGGTCGTTCGACCGCGTGCTGGTCGATGCGCCCTGCACCGGCACCGGCACCTGGCGGCGCAATCCGGACGCCCGGCTGCGGCTGCGCGAGCTGGACCTGGAGGAGCTGCGCCCAAAGCAGGCCGGCATCCTGGACGATGCGGCCCGGCTGGTGCGGGTGGGCGGGCGGCTGGTCTATGCCACCTGCTCCCTGTTGATCGAGGAGAACGAGGCGCAGATCGACGGCTTCCTCAGCCGGCACGACGGGTTTCGCGGCGTGCCGCTGGCCGCCGCCTGGCCGTTGCAGGCGCCGGCGCCGTCCGAGGGTCCCTACTTGTCGTTGACGCCCCTGCGGCATGGAACCGATGGCTTCTTCGCCGCCGTGCTGGAGCGCACGGCCTGATGCAGGTCCGCCCGGCCCGGCCGGAGGATGCGGCGGCCATCGGCGGCGTGCACGTCGCCGCCTGGCGCAGCGCCTACGCTGGCATACTGCCCGACGCCTACCTGGCCGGGATGTCCCGGCAACGGCAGGCCGCGGGCTATTTGGCACGTATCCTGGCCGGACGCGGCGTGTTCGTCGCCGCTGTGCCGGCGGTGGTCGGGTTCGCCACTGCGGGGCGGCCTCGCACGGCCGGGCTAGGCGACGGCGAGATCGAGACCCTGTATGTGCTGGACGACTGGCGTGACCAGGGGATCGGCCGCGGCCTGTTGCGGGCCGGCGCCGCGCACCTGCAAGCCGCCGGCTGCCGCAGCGCGTTCCTGTGGGTGCTGGCGGGCAATCCCAGCCGTTGGTTCTATCAGCGCATGGGTGGACGCACCGCTGCGGAGTCCACCGTGCGCGTCGCAGGGACCAACGTACCGCAGGTGGCATTCGTCTGGGACCCGATCAGCGCCTTGCTGACCCAAGCGGACACCTGACCAAGGCATAAGCCCGTTTCTGCTCCCTCTCCCTCCGGGAGAGGGCCGGGGTGAGGGAAGCGGCAAGGGCCAACCCCGGCCGTTCCGCAAGCCAAGTTCCGCGCCTTCCACGGCTGGGTAGGCCCTCGCGGCCTCCCTCACCCCGATCCTCTCCCGGAGGGAGAGGGAGCAGCAGGTAGGCAGCGCCCCTGCGCCATATGCGTCGGCCCCGCACGGCTGACGCAATCCGCTTGCCTGCCGCGCCGCACCATGCTGCAAGCTGCGCCATGACCCAGCCCTCCATCGCGCCGATCCCCGCTGCGCCGACCCCCGCTGCGCCAACTCTGGACGCCCCCGTCCAGGACCGCATCCTGATCCTCGACTTCGGCAGCCAGTTCACCCAGTTGATCGCCCGCCGCGTCCGCGAATCCGGCGTGTACTGCGAGATCATGCCCGCCACCGCCGACCCCTCTCGCCTCCAGACCTTCGGCGCCCGCGCCTACATCCTGTCCGGCGGACCCGCCAGCGTGCTCGACACCGCCGGCCCCCGCGTGCCCGCCCTGGTGTTCGACAGCGGCCTGCCAGTACTGGGCATCTGCTACGGCCAACAGGCTATGTGCGCGCAGCTCGGCGGCGAGGTCAGCCTCAGCGACCACCAGGAGTTCGGCGCCGCCACCGTCCAGGTGGACGCCGACTGCGAGCTGTTCCACGGCGCCTGGGCCGCCGGCGGGCGCGAGCAGGTCTGGATGAGCCACGGCGACCGCGTGACCCGGCTGCCCCCCGGCTTCCGCGTCGTCGCCAGCAGC
>CAXTFY010000489.1:0-3645 GCA_964243265.1 uncultured Acetobacteraceae bacterium
GTGGGCGTGCAGCCGACGGTGCAGTGGGCCAACCAGCAGGTGCCGATCCCGATGTTCGGCATCTCGTCCCAGGCCACCAGCAGCACGTTCTGGAAGGACACCAACGGCGCGACCGAGGGCGTGGTGCTGCAGCTCGTTGCCGTAGACACCGTGGCCAGCACGCCAAAGACGATTCCGTTCGCGACAGCCTACTTCAAGCGGTTCGGCATCACCCCGGCCTACTCGGGCTATGGCGCCTATGACGACGTTTACCTGATCGCCGACGCCATCCATCGCGCCGGGGGGACCGATCCCGACAAGATGGTCACGGCCCTGGAGGCGACGGACACCGTGGGCACGGTCGGCCGCATCCAGTTCTTCGGCAAGGACGACCCGTTCACCCACGGGCTTAAGTACGGCAAGGACCTTGTGAGCGGCCTCGTCGTGCAGTGGCAGGACGGCAAGCAGGTCGCCGTTTGGCCCCCCTCGGTGGCGACGGGCACGATGCACTTCCCGGGCTTCGTCAAGCTGTCCAACTAACGGACCAGGCTGGTGCTTTGGCTGCAAATCCTGATCGATGGCTTTGCGGTCAGCGCGCTGTATGGCTTGGGAGCAGTCGGGTTCACACTGATGTTCGGCGTGTCTGGGGTTTTGAACCTGGCGCACGGCGGCATTATGCTGACCGCCGCCGTGGTCGCTTGGCTGGTGGCGGACCAGGCTGGCGCCTATGGCGGCGCAGCGGCGGGGCTGCTGGCCGGCGTCGCCATGGCGTTCGCCACCTACTTCGTGGTGGTGCGTCCGATCCAACGCAGCCCGGCGATCCCCGCGGAGGAGAAGGAGATCTTCGTCCTGACCGGCACACTGCTGTGGGGCATCATGATCCAGGAGGCGGTGGCCTACTTCACCACCACCAGCCCGCACACGGTCCGGCCCTTGATCGCCGGGGTGACGGTGATCGGCGGGGTACGGACGCCGACCAACGAGATCCTGACGGCGGTGCTGTGCTGGGCGACGATTGGCCTGCTGTGGCTGCTGGTCAACCGCACGCGGGCTGGCAAGGCGCTGCTCGCGGCGTCGATCAACCCTCGGGCGCTGACGCTGCTGGGGTTCGAGCTTTCCCGCATCTACCTGCTGGTGTGGGCGATCTACGGCGTGCTGGCAGGGACGGCGGGGGTGCTGCTGGGGGCGTTCCTCGGCGTGTCGTCAGAGAATGCGGGGACGCTGACGGCTTCGGCGTTCTCCATTGTCGTGCTGGGGGGCTTGGGCAGCGTGGCCGGCTCCCTGGTGGCGGCCTATGCGGTGGGTTACCTGGAGACCATCACGGCCTACCTGATCTCGCCGTCGCTGCGGACCATCCCGTCGTTGATCCTGCTGGTCGTTGTGATCTATCTGCGCCCGCAGGGCCTGCTGGGACGGCGTTGATGCTTCGCTCGCGGCTGTTCTGGGCAGCGGTCATCGTGGTTGCCATCCTAGCGCTGCTGCCGTTCGGGGTGTCCGGCTATGTGCTGGGACTACTGACCCTGGCATTCTACTTCGGCGTGTTCGCCATGTCGTGGGACCTGCTGTTCGGCTTCGCGGGAGAGGTCAACTTCGGCCCGACCTTCCTGGTGGGGCTAGGGGCCTACGGCGCTGGCATCCTGAACAGCGAAACCGGGTTGCCCATCCCCGTCTGCGTGCTGTTCGGCACCTTGCTGGCCGTCGCCGGAGGGCTGCTGTTGGCAGTGCCGGCGCTGCGGCTGAGCGGGCCGTACTTCGGCCTGACCACGCTGGTGGCCGTGCTGCTGCTGCAGCAGATGGTCACGGTGTTCGCGAAGTACACCGGCGGCGAGATCGGCCTCACGATCCCCGACGTGCTGTCCATCGACGACGCCACCAACTACTGGATCGCGCTGGGCACCATGGCAATCAGCGGCGCCGTGCTGTTCGGCCTGTCGGTCTCCGCCCTCGGCCTGATCCTGCAGGCCTGCGGGCAGGACCCGGTGGAGGCGCAGGCGCTGGGCTTCAACGTCGCCAAGCACAAGCTGGCGGCGTTCTGCGTCAGCGCGCTGTTCAGCGGGCTGGCCGGGGCGATGCTGATCTTCTACTTGGGCACCGCGTCGCCCGGTACCGTCATCGACATCGCCGTCGGCGTGCAGGTCATCATCGCCGCCGTGCTGGGCGGGCGGCGCACCATCCTGGGCGCGGCGGTGGGCGCGGTCGTGCTGATCGTGGCCGGGGAAATCCTGCGGCCGCTGGGGCAGCTCAGCACCTTCATCGTCTCCGCCGTGGCGCTGCTGGCGATCCTGTTCATGCCGCAGGGCCTGCTCGGCGTGCTGATGCGGACCCGCACGTGACGGCGCTGCTGCAGGTCGAGGGCCTGGTCAAGCGGTTCGGCGGCCTGGTGGCGGTCGGCGGCATGTCGTTCAGCATCGCGCCGGGCGAGATCCTGGGACTGATCGGCCCGAACGGCTCCGGCAAATCGACCGTGATGAAACTCATCATGGGCATCGAGCGGCCCAATGCCGGGCAGGTGCGGATCGATGGCGTGGACGTGGCCGGCTGGCCCAGCCACCGCGTGGCCCGGCAGGGCGTCGGCCTGGTGTTCCAGCACTCCCGCCCGCTGCACCGCCAGACGGTGCTGGAGAACATCAAGCTGGCCCTGTTGCCGGACGCCCTGCTGCGGCTGTTCGCCGACCCCGACGTGGACCGCCGCGCCCGCGCCATCGCCGAGCGCGTCGGCCTGGGCGCTGTCGTGGACCGCCGCCCGGCGACGCTGCCGTTCGCCGACCTGCGCCGGCTGGAGCTGGCGAAGGCCATCGGGCGCGACCCGAAGGTGGTGCTGGTGGACGAGCCGTTCGCCGGGCTGACGGCGGGGGAGGTGGGCGCGTTCTCCGACCTGATCGCCGGGTTCCGGGCGGAGGGGCGGGCGGTGCTGCTGGTCGATCACAACGTGAAGGGCGTGGCCGCGCTGGTGGACCGGGCGCTGGCGATGTACCTGGGCGAACCCATCGCCGAGGGCACCGCCGAGCAGGTGATGCAGGACCCCAAGGTGCGCCAGGTTTACATGGGCGGCGCCATCGAGGTATCGGCCCGGCCCGCCCTGGCCGCCAAGTCCGGCCCGCCGCTGCTGGAGGTGGCCGGCGTCGATGTGCTGTACGGCAAGGCGCAGGCCCTGCAAGGCGTGTCGATCCAGGTCCGCGAGGGCGAGTTCGTCTCCGTGGTCGGGCTGAACGGCGCGGGCAAGACGACGCTGTTCAACGCGATCTCCGGCCTGGTGCCCTATGCCGGGCGCATCGCCTGGGTCGGCGAGGCGCTGGCCGGACGCAGCCCGGCGCGCATCGCCCAAGGCGCCGACAACCGCGGCGGCATCGTGCAGTGCCCGGAAAGCCGCGAGCTGTTCGGAGCGATGAGCGTGCGGGAGAACCTGGACCTCGGCGGCTCCCGGCTGCCGAAGGCGGAGCGCGGGCGGCTGCTGGATTGGCTGTTCGGCCTGTTCCCCATCCTGCAGTCGCGCCAGGCGCAGCGAGCGGCCACCCTGTCCGGCGGCGAGCAGCAGATGCTCGCCATCGCCCGCGCGCTGATGATGCAGCCGCGCCTGCTGATCCTGGACGAGCCGACGCTGGGCCTGGCGCCGGTGATCCTGGAGCAGCTCAGCCGCGCCCTGGAGGTGCTGCGGACCACGACGCC
>CAXTFY010000490.1:0-3645 GCA_964243265.1 uncultured Acetobacteraceae bacterium
GTCCCATCGATGTCGTGCCCGACCGCGAAGCGCATACGGTCAGGGCTTGGCTGAGCGACCATCGCGGCATCGACGTCGTCGTCGCGCGTGACCACGCCTGTGCTTACGCTGACGGCGTTCGGCGCGGCGCACCGGACGCTGTTCAGGTCACGGATCGCTGGCGCCTGCTGCGCAACCTCGGCAAGGCCCTCGCCAGGGTGCTCGACCCCCATCACGGTGACCTGCACATGGCAGGGGCCACGGCCGTCGAGAGTGTGCAAGACACACAGCCGGCGCCTGACGTTTCACCAGCATCTGCGGCTGAGCCGCAGGCCCCTGACAGGCACGCCGTCCGGCGTGACCGGTTCAACGAGGCCGTGGAGCTGCATGGCCAGGGCTAGTCGGTGCGTCGCATCGACCGCACGGTTAGAGCGAACCGCCAAACCATGCAGGAGTGGCTTCGGTCAGGGGAACTGGCGACCTGGCGCCAGCAGCAGCACCGCAGTAGCACAGTTGATCGTCGCGCCGGGCACCTCGACCGGCGCTGGGGCGAGGGCTGCCGCAACGCCGCCTAGCTATGGCGGGAGATCCAGGACCAGGGCTTCTGCGGGCAGCTGCGGACGGTCCAGCGCTAGGCCAGCGCTCGTCGCGGCGCTGACCCGGCGGCATCTGGAGCGGACCGAGACGCAGCAGCGCGGCCGGTGCTCTCGAAGCTGCGAGCGGCATGGCTTGTCGTCGCTGATCCGAAGCGGAGAAACGCCACGGAGCAGCAGTTCGCCGATGCCCTGATCGCGCGTTCGCCGGAGCTTGATGGCGTCATCAGCGTGGCACGCGAGTTTAGCAGCATGGTGCGTCGCCAGCAGGCCGACCGGCTGGACGGATGGCTGGATGCGGCGAAGGGGTCTGCCCTGGCCGGATTTGCCGGCGGGCTGGTGCGCGATCGCGCTGCGGTCCGAGCAGCGTTGTCGTTGTCCTGGAGCACTGGACCCGTGGAGGGGTAGATCAGCCGCTTGAAGACGATCAAGCGAGCCATGTGCGGCCGCACCGGGTTCGGCGGCCTGGATGACGCCGTAGCAGCCCCACATCCGTGTTGAGAATGTGTAAGGACCCCAGATTGTCGCACTACACTCGCTATCGCTACCAAGGCTTCCAGCCCGCCAACGATGACCATAGGACAACAGCAGCCGCAGCGTGATCACCCCCTACGATTTTGACTGCTATTCTTGCTGGTCTTCCCGGCGCACTACGTTCAAAGAGCACTCACAAGGCTTGCTCCGCTCAAAGTGGAGATTTCGAATGGCACTTCGGGCGCAGAAAACAGTTGCGCGAGGCGTAATATGAGAGTGGCCGTTGTGACCGGCGCGGCGTCTGACATTGGTTTGGCACTAACCGAAAGGTTGTTGCAGGAGAAATGGCAAGTCGATGCAATCGTCCGGAACCGCATGCCTGATACTCCGAATATGCGCGGTGCAACCTATGACGGACGTCTGAGGGTTTATGGCTGCGACTTAGCCGACGCTGCTTCCCGTCACGCTGTAATTGTACAGATCGCAGCGGACGAACCTAAAATCGACGCCCTGTTCAGTAATGCTGGGGTCAGCACTGGCAAGCTGGAGCGTTCGCCCCAAGGACACGAGCTTCACTATGAGGTTAACACGATCGCGCCATATGTATTGACCATTGGACTGCTTGACAAGCTTGAACTTAGCAAAGCAGCGCGGGTTGTGAATACCTCATCTGGCATTGTCAAATCTACGAAGGAGTATAGCCCATCCACGTTGGAGCATCCTGAGCGTTTCAAGGTGCTGTTCGGGCCCTACGCCACTTCGAAGCTGGCCCTCACGTTGTGGAGCCAAGCGATCGCGCAGATGCTCTCCGATAGACGGGTCACGGTCGTTTCAGTTGACCCCGGCCCAAACAGGACACCGCTGATACAGGGACCTGGTATGCCATTCCTCATGCGGCTGTTGGCGACGCCATTTCTGAGACCGCCCTCCTATGGTGCTAGCCTACTTTTTGAAGCGGCGATGAAGACGTATGCACCGGGGGCATTCATAAGCGGCAGCAAAATTACAACGATCCCATTTCTTTCCGAGGCAAAACCTACCCTGCAAGCGATCATGCAAGCAGTTGATTAGTGGTTCGCCTAACCTTGTCTTTGGCCAATCCTGGCGAGGCTGACGCGGTGTGGGCGGCGGAGCGGGTTGGTATATTAAGCTGGCGTGTCCCCGCCAAGAGGCGCCGCCATGTCCCACCTGCCACCCCGCTTCGCCGCGGTCATTTTAACCTTCGCGCCTTTGTTCCTTCAACGCAGTTGGCGCCACGCCGAGGTGCTGCTGACCGGTGCCATCCTGGCGCCAGGCCAGCGCACTGTGACGAGCGTCCTACGCATCACAGGCCTAGTGCGCGAGCGGCGGTTCGTGAACTACCATCGCGTGCTGAACCGCGCGGCGTGGTGCCCGCGGGTGGCCTCGCGCATTCTGCTCGGCCTGCTGGTTGCCCCCTTCGCGCCAAAGGGACCCGTCGTGCTCGGGATTGGCGACACAATCGAGCGCCGGCGCGGCAAGCAGATTACGGCAAAGGGCATCTACCGCGACCCCGTGCGGTCCAGCCACGGCCACTTCGTCAAGGCAAGCGGGCTGCGCTGGCTCAGCCTCATGCTGCTGGCCCCAGTCCCCGGGGCGCAACGCACCTGGGCGCTGCCGTTCCTGACGGCGCTGGCCCCCTCGGAGCGCTACTGCCAGCAGTGCGGACGGCGGCACAAGAAGCTGACCGACTGGGGCGCCAACTCGTGTTGCGGGCCCGCCGCTGGCTGCCCGGCCGCGAACTGGTCGTCGTGGCTGACAGTGCCTTTGCCGCCTTGGAGTTCCTAGCCGCCGTCAGCCGCGGCGGCGTGGCCTGCATTACCCGCCTGCGCCTTGACGCGGCTCTTTACGACCCGGCACCGCCCCGCCTGCCCGAGGCGATCGGACGCCCTCGCACGAAAGGAAAGCGCCTGCCGACTTTGGCTGCCGTGCTGGCGGACCCGGCCACGGCGTGGCAGCGCATCACGGTGCAAGGCTGGATGGTGGCGGCGAGCGCGACGTCGAGATCAGCACCAGCACCGCCGTCTGGCGCCATGGTGGGATGCTCATCGTCCCGATACGGTGGGTGCTGATCCGCGACCCCGTCGGCCAGTTCGATCCGCACGCCTCGCTCTGCACCGACCCGGCCCAGGACCCCATCCAGGTCCTGCGCTGGTTCGTCCAGCGCTGGCAGGTCGAGGTCACGTTCAGAGAGGTGCGCGACCACCTAGGCGTGGAAACCCAGCGCCAGTGGTCGGACACGGCCATCGCGCGCACGACACCTTGCCTGCTCGGCCTGTTCTCCCTCGTGACCCTGCTCGGAAAGCAGCCCACACCTTATGCCCGCTGGGCCGCAGCCACCAGCGCCTGGTATCGCAAGCAGCGCCCGACCTTCTCCTAGACCCTCGCCGCTGTGCGACGGGAGATTTGGCGCGAACAGGGTTTTACCACGTCCCGCACGACGCCAGACATGCGGAAATTCCGCCCAGCCCTCCGCAACGCCATCACCTACGCGCTCTGCCATGCCACATGATGGCCAAAGTCAAGCTAAGCTCGACTTTGGCCAATCCTGACGGGTGTTGGGTGGCGGAGCGGTCTGGTG
>CAXTFY010000491.1:0-1346 GCA_964243265.1 uncultured Acetobacteraceae bacterium
CCAGCAGCAGGACCTCCAGGTCCAAGGACCTGGCTGCCGCCCGGACCTCATGGGCTCCCCTCCGCGCCAGGGTCGGCTCGGGAAAGGCGATCCGCCAGGGTGGGGCGGCCTCCCGGCCGAGGATCACCGGGCTGGGAAAGCACCAGTCCAGGTGGATGGCCCGGCCCGGGAACTGGGCAGCGATGTCCGAGTGGGGCGTCGCGACCGTCTCGGCTTGCGCCAGCGCCTCTGCCTCCCACTGCACCAGGTCGGTGGGCGCCCCAAAGTCGGCCAGGGTCGCCCTGTCGGGATGGGTGGCGTAGCCCTGGTCCAGCCATACCTGTAGCAGGTGCATGGGCAGCTGGGTCATTAGGACCGAGAACCGACGGCCGCCCAGATGCCCGTTCCGCCACAGCGTGGGCAGGTAGGATTGCGCGACCCGCAGCCCGGTCATCTTAGGTGCCAGCAGCGGCGGCAAGGCTTGGGCCATGCGCGCGGCGCCGTCCGCCTCCGCCTGCCGCTGCGCCGCACCCGCTTCGGCGCGGCGGAGCGCGAGGCCGCGCTGCAGCGTCGCGATGAACGCGGTGCCGACATGCTCGAACCCCTGCGTGCCCCAGGCGTAGCGGGCCGGCCCCACCCAGCCGGCAGCGGCAACCCGATGCTGCTGTGCGCCTGCCGCACGGCGGCGACATGGCGGGCAAATTCGGGCCACGCCTCGTCCACCAGGATGGCCTGCTGCCCGGCGCCACCCTCCGGCGCCCGCCCGTGGCGGAAGCAGCCGGTCCGCACGCAGGCGTCGCAGGACTGGGCCTGCGGCCGATCGTCCGGGACCGGCGCATCGGGCAGCGCCGGCCCGGCTGCGCCGTGCGCAGCCTTGGCGGTGCCATGCAGGCCCACCACAAGCTTGTCCGCGGTCAGCCTGACCGAGAGATGCAGCGCCTGGGCCAGGCGGAAGCGGAGGTCCACGTAGTTCCAGGCGACCGTCGCATCCCGCCCTTGCATCGCCGCCGAGCCCGGCACGCGCCGTGAATGGGCGTGGCGTTCCACGATCTCGCATCCGGCTTGCAACGCCACGTCGTACAGCGCGTCCGGCAACTGGAACAGACTGCCGCCAATCGCCGGCACCACGCAGCCTTGCTGCAGCCTCCGCCCGGCGACGAAGCCACGGGCGCGGCTGGCCCGGCCGAGCTGCCGCCAGAAAGAGAAGTTGCTACCCGCCGGGATCAGCACCCCATCCAGGATCGCCGCTGCCCGCCGCAGGTTCTGCACCTTGCCCACCTGACGGCGGGTTTTTGCCAGTCGCGTACCGGGCCAGAGCGGCGAGCGCGACACGGCCAGGGTCTCTCCGACACCGGCTTGCGCTTGGC
>CAXTFY010000491.1:1356-3643 GCA_964243265.1 uncultured Acetobacteraceae bacterium
CGCTTGGCGCAGCAGCCAGCCCGCGCCAGCTGCGATGTTCCGGACGCCGCGCCGGCGCCGCAGCACGGCGACCTTGCCGGCAAACACGAACGCGTACCAGCGGGTAGGTACCGGACGCACGCCGGGCAGGGGGTCGTCAGCCGATATCGGCACACTCTGCTCCGTGGCAGTCCAGCGTTGGCGCTGTGCGAGTTACCATGACATGGGAAACGCCCGACATCCTATAGGATGGTCGCGGCACCTAGGGAGAGCGGCGTGGACGAAGATCAGATGACCATCCATTTGCGGCCCGACCTGGTCAGCTACTTCGTGAAGATCGTCGTCATCACCTTTGCGACCACGTTGACCGTCTTCGCGCTGGACCCTCTTTGCCATTACAAGAACGCTCGATGTACGCTGATCGACACGGTCGTCCATCCGATGGCAACTGCGCTCGGCGGGCTCGTCCTGTTCTAACATGCTGTTGCGCCGCCAAGTCCGGATCCTCGATCCGGAGGGCATTCGGCGGCGGACAGGTCGCCGGGAGAAGTTGATACGGTGGAGCGATATGTCCCGGATCGCGGAACTATCGAAAGAGGGCAGGAGACTCCCACCTGCAATCGTCATCAAGCACAGCATCGGCCGCCTGTTCTACATTTACGATAGCACCCGCGTCAGCGGCAGGGACCTGTTCCGGAAGATCGACGACTACGTGACCACGCATTCGATCAAAGTCGCAATCAAGGCAACCTAAGTGGTTCGCATTCCCAGTCACATGCCTGCGGAGGTTCCAGCGCAACGGCTGGCCCCTGGTCGTGCTCGGCGCACCGGGCGAAGACGACACAAGGGACGGCGTGACCCACCTCGGATTAGCGGGGACGGCGCTCCGGTCGCTCCGGTTCGTTCCGCGCAGCTGATTGTGTGCGGGGCGTGCCCAGCCTTGCCGCGGCGCGCCCGCGCTCGGGGCCGCTTGATCGGATGCTCCATGCTGGCCTGTGTCATTCGCGTCGCGGTCTGCGCCTGGGTGTTGGTGGCCGCCAGCGCCTCCGCGCAGACCCTGGTCCGGCTGTTGCCGCAACCCGGTATTGCCGCGGGCGTGGCCGCCTTCCCGCGCCTCGCGCCGGGCGGGCCGTCGGCCGCCTTCATCAACGACGCCCTCTCGGCCGCCGACGCCCGGGTGCGGGCCGCGGCGGCGGACTGCAGCGGCGGGTTGGCCGCCTCGAACCCTAGCCCGGGCCGACACGCCTGGACCCGCCGCGTGACGGTCGCCATGCGTGGAATCCGGTATCTAACCCTGATCGCGGAGGACGACGCCGACTGCGGCGGTCTGTATCCGAATGCCGACCGGTTCGCCCTGGTATACGACCTTCAGACCGGGCGGCCGCCGAACTGGTCTCGTCTGCTGCCAAAAGCCCTGGCGCGGAGCGTGTCGGTCGAGACCGGCATGGACGAGACCCCGGTCGGCATGGTCGATGGTCCCACGCTGAAGTCGCTCTATCTGGCCGCCGCACGCGTCGCGGCGGCGAAGGTGGACGCCAGGTGCATGGAAAGCCTGCAGCAAATGGCCGGGCCATTCGCGCTCTGGCCCGACGCTAGGCAGGGCGGCCTCGTAGCGCCGCCGTCACGCCTTCCGCATGCGATGGCGGCCTGTGGCGTCCCTGCGCTGCTGAGCGTCGCAGCATTGCGCAGCCAGGGCGTGCAGCCCGCCTTGCTCGACGCGATCGGCATGGCACGTCGGGCCGGGCTGTACGGCTTCCCGCCATCGATTAGCCGCTGACCTAACTGCCATGCCCAAGCTGACTGCCACGGTCACGGCATGGTATTCAATTTCGGCCCGCGCGGGAGTGCGGCGCTCACGACGAAAGAGAATGCCATTGGACGGGGATGCGGAGTTCAAGCGGGGATGGGATGCCGCCATCACGGCCGCCCGGCACTGGCACGAGGGGCAGGCGTCGCAGGCCATGGTCCTGTCGCGGCGCACCCGCTTTCCCAAGGCCCTGGAGCGTGACGCGGGGGACCGTCGCAAGTTTGGGGGTGCGGCGGCCAACTGGCTATTTTCGCGTTTGTTCTCTGGCCGAGGGTGGATGCGTGGCTTGGATGTTGAGGCTGGTAAAGATCGGGGTTGAGGGCGAGGGGCCGTGCACGGACATCATGGAAGTCCACCGGCCCGATGACCTCAGCGACATCGCTGATCTGGGTCTGAGCCTGTCCGAAGCGAAGCAGTTGCTGGCGCGTGTTCAACAGGAGATCGTCGCCGGGCAGGCCAGGGACCACGCCGTTCGGCGACCGGAATGCCCGCACTGTGACC
>CAXTFY010000492.1:0-3587 GCA_964243265.1 uncultured Acetobacteraceae bacterium
TTTCGATCAGCAAGTGCGGCTCACGCACACGACGAGTCTAACTCAATTGACGCTGCGCGCGATCCTGGGCGGATGGCCAAGGCGAAAGGGATGTTCGCGCGCTACAATCTTGACATCGACTACGTCAATTTCGCCGGCTCGACCGACCAGCTGCTCGAGGCGCTATCCACGGGCAAGGCCGGCGGGGCCCCCGGCATGGCGCTGCGCTGGCTGAAACCGCTGCAGCAAGGCTTCGACGTGAAGCTCGTCGCCGGCCTGCATGCCGGCTGCATGCATCTGCTGGCGCCGCCGAAATCCGGCATCTCGAGCCTGGTCGACCTGAGGGGCAAGACGGTCGGCGTCACCGATATCGGCGGTCCGGACAAGAACTTCTTTAGCATCCGCCTGAAGGAGAGCGGCCTCGACCCGGAAACCGACGTCTCGTGGCGGCAATATCCGGCCGACCTGCTTCCCGTGGCGCTGCAGCGCGGCGCCGTGCAGGCGATCAGCGGCGGGGATCCGCTGAGCTATCTCCAGCGGCGGCAGTACGGCCTGGTCGAGATCGACTCCAACATGAGCGGATACTGGGCCGGCGTGACCTGCTGCCTGATCGGGTTGAGCGGTAAGCTCATCCGCAACGATCCGCAGACCGCCGCGAACGTGACTCGCGCGATTCTCGATGCCGGGGCCTGGGTCGCCTGCAACCCCAACGAGACCGGGCGCATTTTCCAGCCCTATGCGGGCAGAGCGAGTGCGGCCGACCTCGCGGCGATGCTGCGGATGCACAATCATCACCACCAGACGATCGGACCGGAGTTCCGCGCCGAGATCGCGCGCTATGCCGACGCGTTGAAGCAGATCGGCGTGTTCTCCCCGTCGCTCGACAGCGCGCGCTACGCGGCGAAGGCGACCCGGGACCTGTTCCAGGCATGACCTCGGATCACACGCTCTCGCTCGGACAGGCGATCTCGCCTGCGCGACGGTCGATCCCCGGGCGCGCGGTTCTCCCCTTCCTGGCCCCGGCGATCTGGTTCCTGGCCGGCGCGGTGACCCACTTCTGGCGCGATGCCGACGATTTCCCGTCGACCACGGCGCTGGCCATCGTCTTCGCGGCCGTCGGCGCGGCGCTGCTTGCCGCCGCGGCGATCGACCGGCTAAGCGGTCGCAGCCCCCGGCTGGCGGCACTCGGAGCGATCCTGCTCGCCTGGGAGATCCTGCAGGCCAAACTGCTGCTCCTGCCGCGGCCGTTCTTCGGCACGCCGCAGGATCTGCTCGACGTGCTGCTCACCGACTGGCGCCGCCTGGGAGACAGCCTATTGCACTCGCTCGGACTTCTGGTGATCGGCTATCTGGCAGGCGCGTCGCTAGGCTTCGCGGTCGGTGTCGGCCTCGGCCGGTCGCAGCGCTTCCGCTACTGGATGCATCCGGTCATCCGAATGATCGGCCCGCTTCCGCCGGTCGCCCTGGTGCCACTCGCCTTCGTGCTGGTCCCTTCGAGCTGGCTGGCGAGCGAGATGCTCATGGCGCTCGCCGCGGGCTTCCCGGTCGCCATTCTCACGTGGTCCGGCGTCGCCTCGGTTGACTCAGCCTATTACGACGTCGCGCGCACGCTGGGCGCGAACAGCCGGTTCCTGGCCCTGCGCGTCGCGATCCCCGCCGCCATGCCGTCGGTGTTCGTCGGCCTGTTCATGGGGCTCGGCGTCTCGTTCTCGACGCTGGTCGTCGCCGAGATGCTTGGCGTGAAGGCCGGGCTCGGCTTCTATCTGCAATGGGCGCAAGGTTGGGCCGCGTATCCGAACATGTATGCCGCGCTCCTCGTCATGGCGCTGATGTGCACCGGCCTTATTTCGCTGCTGTTCCGGATTCGGGATCGAGTCCTGGGCTGGCAGAAGGACGGCCTTAAATGGTGACCCCCGAGACCGCTCGCGAGATCCTCGAGCCGCGCGACGCAACCCCCCTGCCGCTCGAACTCCGCGCGGTCCGTCACGGTTACACCCTGGCCGATCGCGACCTGTCGGTGCTCGACGAGATCAGCCTGCGGGTGAAACCGCGGGAGTTCGTGGTGCTCCTGGGGCCGTCCGGCTGCGGCAAGTCGACCCTGCTGCGACTGGCCGCCGGGCTGGAGCTGCCGCGTTTCGGAACGGTGCTGGCCGCCGGAGATCCGGTGCGTGGGCCGGGGCCGGACCGGGTGGTGATGTTCCAGGATCCGACCCTGTTCCCCTGGCGAAGCGTCCGCCGCAACGTGAGCCTCGGGCACGACATCAGAGGCCGGCCGATCGCACACGCCGTCGATGCGATGCTCGATCTGGTCGGGCTGACTCCGTTCGCTAAAGCCTGGCCGCATCAGCTGTCGGGCGGTATGGCGCAGCGGGCCGCCCTGGCGCGCGCACTGGTGAATGAGCCCAGCCTCCTCATCCTTGACGAGCCGTTCGGCAAGCTCGACAGCCTGACCCGCATGACGATGCAGAACGAGTTGCTGCAGCTTTGGCAGCGGCGGCAGTTCACGGCGCTGATGATCACGCACGACGTCGAAGAGGCAGTGCTGCTCGGCACCCGGATCGTCGTGCTAAGCGACGCGCCGGCACGCATCCGATCGGACATTGCCGTGGAGCTGCCGTATCCGCGGCATCGTGACGACACCCGTCTCATTGCTCTGCGACGCGACATTCTTTCAGAGCTTGGTCATCGGGAGGACTGGTAGGAGGACGGTCGTATCGGCGGCGAGCATGCGTTGCTCTCGCCGAACTGGGATTGAGCTGCTGCCGGTGGCTCTGGTGCAAATAGTCGAAGTGTGCGTGAAGCTTCCTGCTGCAGCATGATGTGGTCAACTTCCGAGCACGGCGTCCCAGACTGCGGGCGCAGCTCGGCCTTGAAGGCCGAGACGTCCCAGTACGAACTGTCCCTTGCGGATACGATGCATCAGCTCAATGCCTGCGATTGTGGCTGCCGCGTTCCTGAACCGCTTGAAGCCGAGCATGACGGCGACGCGCTGCTTCACGCTTCGATGGTCCTGCTCAATCAGATTGTTCAGGTATTTCGATGAACGCACCTTCGTGTCCGCAGGCAGCAAGCCATCGGCCTTCAGTTCGTGCACCGCACGGTGAGACGCAGCGTAGCCGTCCAGCGTGATCGTCTTCGGGGCGCAGCCCTGGCCTTTGATCGCCTTGCGGAAGAACGCCTTGGCGGCGCCAACATCACGATGGGTGCTCAGCCTGAAGTCGACCGTCCTGCCTGCCCGGTCAACGGCGCGGAAGAGGTAGCACCACTTGCCTCGGATCTTGACGTAGGTCTCGTCGACCCGCCAGGACGGACCCACCGCCGAGCCGAACCGTCTCCACCGCTTCTCGAACTCGGGCACATAGCGCTGCACCCAGCGCATGATGGTTGTGTGAGCCAGGGAAAGACCGCGCTCGCTCATCATCTCCACCAGGTCGCGCAGGCTCAGCTTGAACCGCAAATACCAGCGCACGCAGAGCATGATCACCTCCCGGTCGAAGTGACGACCAACGAACAGCTCCTCCACGCTCTTCGGCCTGGCCATCGGGCAGCTCTCCATCGGTTCAGCCATCAGCAAAGCCGATCAAGGAGCGCCATTTTGCACCAGAGCC
>CAXTFY010000493.1:0-3578 GCA_964243265.1 uncultured Acetobacteraceae bacterium
AGGCAATGAACAAGCCTCCTGCTGCGCACAGGCTTACGCAGGTCAGCCAGACGATCTGGCCGGTGCGGTTGGCATCGCGCGTGTCCGCCGCCATGCTGTTCCTGCCCTGCCCCCTCCTCACTTCTGTGACGTCTGCCTCTATGCCGGTCAGCTTGCTGTCGAGATCGGTCAGCTTGACGTCGAGGGTGTTTAGGACCCTGGCCGGATCTCGTTGCGGCACTTCGGCGACCTGGTGCGTCGCAGCATCGTAGGCGTCGTCGTCCGGGACCTGCAGCGCGCGGAGCACGCTGTAGAGCGAGGCGTTGAAGTCGGTAGGCATGGCAGGCTCCGGGGCTTGAGGAGACGGTATGCAGCTCGCCGACCTGCGCGAGGCTGGCAGGGCCGCGGTGAAGGAAAGCAGGGGCTTTTGCGAACGGGGCAGGCACGACCGTCTGCGTGACCTTGCCCATACCGTGGCGCACCAGCCTGATGAGGGCTCCTCGCCAGCACAAAATATACAATGATTACAGTGCATTATGGTTGACTGCTGCGCTGTTCTGGTTTAGGGTCCACCGCATGACAGGAGGTGCATGATGAAGTTCGATCATCTTCCCGGGACCGGCGGCGTGGTTCGCTTTCCGGTGGAGCGGCGTGCGGCGCCGACGCTGCTGCTGGCGCAGGAGCTGGCCCCGCGGGCGGACCTGGTGGGCGCGATGGCAGACGAGCGCACTGGCGACGAGGGCCGCCCAGACACGATGGCGGTCGCGGCCGAGGCGTTCACCGGGCTGGCGGAGGCGCTGGAGGTCAGCATGGGCGAGGCGGCGGTGGTTGGGCTGCGCGCCTTGGTCGAGGTGCAGGTGCAGCAGGCCTGCGCGCTGGGCTGGCAGTACCGGGACGCCGAGACGGATGCCGAGGACGCCGCAGCGGCGCTGAAGGCGGCACGGGCGTCCGGCGCGGTTGCGATGGCGGATGGCCTGGACGAGCGAGTGCGGCGCACTCGTGCGGTGTGGGCCGAGCGGGCGCTGGCCGCGCGGGCGGCGACCGACGCGGCGCTGGGCATGCAGGGCGCGCTCGACTTCCACGAGCACGGCGAGCCATGGCGCCGCCCAACCGGGGCGGAGAACGGCCGTTGGCTGGTCCAACACGCGCCGGCCCGCCAGCCCCTCCGGGAGGAGCCGGTCTAGCTGCCGGCACGCGCAGCGGCATCGCGCCCGCCACCACTTTCCCACCCCGGCCGGTTCCGGTTGATCCCGGCCGGGGTTCCCCCTCTCTCCGTTCGCAAGGCGGGGCGGCAAGGTTGGCGCCGTAGGCGACAATCTGGAGAGAGGCAATGTTGCAGGTAGCACCAAAGGGGGACGTGTCCGGCGCCGTGCCGGTCACGGCGGAGGAGGATCGGCTGCTGCGCGCAGCCTTTGGGCGGTATGGCGGCCAGGCAGAGGCCCGCGCCGCCGCGGCCGTCGTGGTGGCGCGCTACCAGCAGGCGGGCAGCGGCCGGTGGTTCCTGTGCGGGTGCCGTCCGCCAGCCGAGCGCCCCCCTGCCCTGGTGCCGGTGTCGCAGACGCACATCCGCCGCCACGAGGACGGGCGGTGGCCGCTGCATGGCGAGGCCTGCGACTTCTTCCGGGAGCCGGAGGAGCAGCGCGCGGTGACGGCGAGCTACGCGCCGCCGGCGCTGGACAAGCCGCTTCGCCTGGCGCGCCCGCTCGGGCGGGTCGCGGGACCGGCCCACGAAGCCCGCATCGAGACGTGCTCGCGCCACATGTCGCGGCCGGGCCTAGCCCGGCTGCTGACGCGGCTGGTGACGGACGCCAGGTTGCAGGTCATCCCGCCGGCATGGCAACCGCCGCCGTTGGGCGAGCAGGTCAAGTCACTCTGGGCTGCGGCGCGGGCAGTCGAGATCGACGCCGGGGTGCGGCTTTCGGACTTCCTGTGTACCAGCCCGTCGCGGCTGCGCGAGCTGATGACGCGGGTGGAGGCGGCGCCGGCGAAGGCGTTCACGCGCACCCGGCCGCACGGGGTGCTGATTGTGCGCGCTGCGGCCGTCGGGGACGGGGTGGTGCAGCCGGTGTCGGGCGAGCCGATCCGGGTGCGGGGACGGCTGGCCGTCTTCGGCGAACGGGCCGAGCCGGGCCGCGAGACACGCGCGGAGCGGGGCGCGCGGGCACCGTATCTGGTGGCGGCGCTGGTCGGGCGGGCGCTGGAAGGCGAGCCGGTGGAGGTGCTGTCGGCCTACGCGCACCCGTGCGCGGGCGACGCGCACCTAATGCTGCTGGACAGCGGCATGGAGCGGCGGACGTTGGCGCAGTTGCGGTCGGTGCAGGCGTGGCTGGCGGCGAAGCACGCGGTGGCGGTGGGGATCGAGAAACCGCTGTTCGATATGGGGCCAGTGGTGCCGGCAGATGCAGCGCCCCGGCCGCCCTTGATCCCGGACTTCGTGCTGAGGGCCGGGGCGGACGGGGAAGCCGTCCGGACAGTGGTCGCCGAGACGATGGGGTTCGCGGACCAGGACTACCGCACCCGCAAGGCGCTGATGCATCCGCTGATGTCGGCAGTGCTGGACGGGGCGGCCGTCGTGGAGCACGACTTCCACCATCCGCAGGCCAGCCCGCAGATGCAGCGGGACAAGACGTTCTGGCTGGGGGTGCGCTGGGCGCTGGCGCCGGCGCAGACGCCGGCACCACCCAGGCCTCACCCGCCTGCCCGCAGGATGCTCGGCCAGAACGGGGCGGACAGGGAGGTGGGGGCCGGCGCGTCCTAGAGGCCGAGGGCCTTGAACAGGGCGAGCAGGGCGCCGGTGAAGGCGACGCCGGCGGCGAAGGCGGTGCAGTCAGGTGCCGACCCGCTCATGGCGTCTGTTGCCGGGCCTGCATGTCGCGTGCCGCGGCGCCGTCGCCAAGGGGCGGCATTGGTGCTGGTTTTCCGCCCGTGGCGCTGGCATGGTGGTTGGGGCATCCGGGAGCGCACGGGACCTCTTCAATGCCGTGTCCAAGGGCAGGACCGTCCGCGGGAGTGGCAGCCCTGACCGTCTCTGCATCATGGCCGCAGAGTTGGCATGTGCCGGCATGGTCCTGGTAGGTGCGTGTGCCGCAGCGGCAGCAGTATTCGGCGACCGTGTCCGTGGCGTCGATGGCGACGCCACGGCCTTCGTAGCCGCACATACCGCACTCGCCGAGGTGGAAGAGCGGCTGACACCCCCGTGGGCACCAATCATGTCCCTTCGGTTGCGTCTCCGGCTCGTTATCCCCATCGTCGGTGACAGTATCCGTTCGGTAGCGGTCCTCCTCCATCGTCTCAAGCTCCCTGATCCAGCGGGCGAGGGTGCGGCCGTGGGCGTTCATGACGCCGGCGGCGAAGGGGTGGGCTGCGATGTGGCGCAGTGCGGCCAGTTCTGCCCCAGGGTCGTCCGGATCGGTGGTTTGCCAGGCCTCGATCAGGGCGAACGCCTCGCGTTGGGCGGCCCAGTATGCGCTGGTGCCCGGAACGGGGATGGGCGCGAGGGGAGCGTTGTTGGACGTACCTGCATTCATGTTCTGGTTCCCGCTTTTCTCCCTCGATGGTGGCTTCGGCCCGTGCCGCCCTGTTCCCTCGGGGTGCGGCCT
>CAXTFY010000494.1:0-2313 GCA_964243265.1 uncultured Acetobacteraceae bacterium
TCGAGACGGGCACGTTCGAAAACTTCAACGATGGCGGCTGGAACGGCGACGTGCCCAACCTCATCAGCGGCAACGCGCAGCCTTATTGGCCGTTTCCAATCGTGGGAGAACTCTACACCCCGACGAAGGCGACTTACCTTTCGCCGCAGTATCATGGCTTCGAGTTTGGCGTCTCCTACGAGCCTAATACGTCGTCGTTCACGGACTATGGTGGCGCGTGCAATACGGCAAGCACTGGCTGCAACCGTCTCGTCGCGTCGAACCAGGCTGCGGACTTGACTCGCCGCCTGAACATGGTCAACCCCGAGATCCGGTATCGCGGCACCTTCGGCCCAATCGGCATAGCAGCCGAGGCCGGCTATTTGGGCTCCGGTCATGTTAAACCAGATCCCAGCGGCCCTGGATCGACCATTACGGCGACCACACCCGGCTACCGTGGCCTTAACCTCGGCATTGGCGGCCTCGCCATTACCTACGGCGGCCTGACCATTGGCGGGCACGTGCAGGCTGGCGCAGTCAACTACCAGTTCTCGCTTCAGCCGGCGGGGGCGCCGGACTCATTTGCCTGGATTGCTGGCGCATCCTACACGATCGGACCGGTCATTGTGGGTGGATCGTTCTTCCAATACAATTTCGCCGGGGCCAGCTACACGAACCTTTCTGCGCTAGGCCGGACCGTTGGCCAGGAACGCGACCGTGGTGTGGCTGTCGGCGGCACCTATAGCTTGGTGCCTGGGTTGGACATTTTCCTGGATTATCTTTATGGTGATCGCAAGGAAAGCAACTACGACCTGCTGAACAGCGTTGTCGGCAGCCAGGCTAATAACGCCGTGCATTCGCAGCTCCTCAGTATCGGAACGCAGCTTCGCTGGTGAAACCGCATGTTGAGAGAAACACGATGGGTTTGCCAGTCGCCGCAGGCTGGATGTGTCTGCAGTGTTTCGAGAGGGTCCACAATGACGCGGCCAGGCTAATCGTTCAGGCAATACTGGGGGCTGGTGGCTGATCAGGTCCTCATACCGCTGGTGCAGCGCCGCCAATCCCGCTCTGGAAGCGGAAGGCAGCGCTGCACCAGCGGCACGATGTTCGTTTTGGCGGTCAGGTAATGGCAGCAAAACTGGAAATGGTTATGGCTGCGGCTGTGTAACACCAGGAAGCTGAGGTGGTTCCTGTTTTTCGGAAAGGCGGTTCAAGCCTGGTTCACCTGGCAAAACGGACCCGATGACGGGCAAGCGGAAGCGATGTAGGGCTGAGTTCAAGGTGCGTGTTGCGCTGGAAGCGTTGTAGGGCTGGCTGACGACGGCGCAGTTGGCGGCCAAGCACGGTGTCCATCAAACGATGGTGGCCGAGTGGAAGAAGCAGGCATGCGACGATCTGGATCGGCTATCTCATTGCCTTGTCTGAATTGCGTTCAGCGGGTGACCTATTGCCTCACGTAATCTGCTCTCTGTAGGGGGGGTCGCCGGCGGGGGCGAGCGTGAGGCAGATCAGCATGACGACGCACGATGGGTTGGTTGTGGCATTAGCGGAGCGCTATGCGCTTGAGTAGCCGGGTGGACCGTGGCCGGATATTGGACCAGTTTGCGGCGTTGGCGGGCCATCACCGCAAGCATGCGATGCACTTGTTGCGTGCCGGCATGCCGGGCGGACGGTCCAGCCCGCGCCCGGAGCGGCGGGTGTATGACCAGGCTACGCGCGAGGCGTTGCTCGTGGTCTGTGAGGCCTCGGACCGGATTGGCGGCAAGCGGCTGCACCCGCTGGTGCCGATCCTGGTCTCGGCGGTGGAGCGGCACGATCGCGTTCAGTTGGCGCCCGAAGTGCTGACGGGCTTGCTGACTATGGGTGCCGCAACGATGGATCGGGCTTTGCGCGAGGCGTGAGGCGCCACGCAAGGGCGGCTAGGTCGCCGCTCGCCTCCTTCGGCGGCGTTTCGGCGCAGCGTGGCGGTATGCACGTTCAGCGACTGGGACGATCCGCCGCCCGGGTTCATGCAGGCGGTGGTGGCGCCTAGCGGGCCGATGCCGAAGGGCTGCTACGTGCAGACGCCGACGTTGACCGACATCGCGCGGCCGGTTGGACGGAATGCGGGCCGGCATTGGTGCGCGAGCAGAAGCTGCCGACGGAGGTGCTGAGCGGGCTGTGCAAAGTGATCGTTCGCCCTGCTTGGGTTCGACACGGACAACGACAGCGTGTTCATGAACGGTTGGGCGCCGAAGGCGATCAATGGGCAGCAGTGCTGCACGGGGGCGGGGGTGGAGTTCACGTGCAGCCGCCCCGATCGCAAGAGCGACCAGGCGCCTCGGGCGGCATGGG
>CAXTFY010000494.1:2413-3536 GCA_964243265.1 uncultured Acetobacteraceae bacterium
TGGGGCGGCCGCGGTGTCGTTCAGGCTGCTTGGAGGATGCGCTGGCGCAGCATCTCGAACCCGGCGCGGCCGCAACACGGCTCGCTTGATCGTCTTCAAGCGGCTGATCTGCCCTTCCACGGGTCCAGTGCTCCAGGGCAGTGACAATGCCGCCCGGACCGCAGCGAGACCACGCACCAGCCCGCCAGCAAACCCAGCCAGGGCAGACCTCTTTACCGCACCCAGCCACCCGTCCAGCCGGTCGGCCTGTTGGCGACGCACCATGCCGCTGAACCCGCGTGCCAAGCTGATGCGGCCGTCAAGCGCCGGCGAACGCGCGGTCAGGGCATCGACGAACCGCTGCTCCGCAACGTTCCTCCGCTCGGGATCAGCGACGACAAGCCACGCCGCTTGCTGCTTCGAGGGCACCGGCCACGCTGCCGCCCCTCGGCCCGCCCCGGACGCCGCCGGGTCAGCGCCGCGACGGGCGCTGGCCCAGCGCTGGACTGTCCGCATCTGCCCGCGGCCTTGCTCCTGGATCTCGCGCCATGGCTGGGCGGCGTTGCGGCAGCCCTCGCCCCAGCACCGATCGAGGCGCCCGGCGTGATGGTCAGCCGTGCTGGCGCGGTGCTGCTGGCGCCGGGTCAGCAGCTCACCTGACCGCAGCCAATCCTGCACGGTTTGGCGGTTGACGCCCACGGCACGCGCGATGCGACGCGCCGGCCAGCCCTGGCCATTGAGCGCCACGGCCTCGTTGAAGCGGTCGCGCCGGGCGGCATGCCGGTCAGGGGCATGCGGCCCAGCCACAGGCTCCAAGGACACGTCGGGCGCCGGTTGCGTGCCTTGCCGTTCTGCTCCAGCCGTGTCCGCTGCCGCGCGCAGGTCACCGTGATGCCGGTCGAGCCCCCTGGCCAGGGCGTCGCCGAGGTTGCGTAGCAGGTGCCAGCGGTCCGTGACCTGAACGGCTTCGGGCGCCCGCTGCGAACCCCTTCGGCGTAAGCACTGGCGCGGTCACACGCGACGACATCGGTGCCGGGATGGTCGCTCAGCCAAGCCCTGACCGTCTGCGCCTCGCGGTCAGGCAGGCTTGACCCTCTCCCGTTACGGTGGCCCCCTTCGACTAAGCTCCTGCGGGAGCGGAGGC
>CAXTFY010000495.1:0-3507 GCA_964243265.1 uncultured Acetobacteraceae bacterium
GAGAATGGGCTGCCGGGGCAACATTGATGGCAGAGGTCATAACTCCGCAGCTCCGGGGACGTGCCGTCGGATGCGTGCAGAGCGGCTGGTCAATTGGCTACGGAGCAGCCGCCATCCTGTTCACGGTCATTTTCAGCGTCCTCAAACCGGCCGACGCTTGGCGCGTGATGTTTCTCATCGGCGTGCTGCCTGCGGTCGCGGCTTTGTTCATGCGGCGTTCATTGCGAGACTCCCAGATTTTCCAGGATGCGAAAGCAGCGGGGAAACCGGCGGGCAGCATTACTCAAATCTTTCGGCCGCCCCTAATCCGCAAGACGGTGACTGCCTCCCTTCTGGCAGCGGGCGCACTCGGCGGAAACTACACCATATTGACGTGGCTCCCGACCTTCTTGAGGCAAGTGCGGCATTTGTCCGTCTTCCACACAGGCGGCTACCTCGGCGTAAACATCCTGGGCTCTTTCTGCGGCTACGTGTTCAGCGCCCACTTGAGCGATGCACTCGGGCGCCGAATGACCTTCGTCATCATGGCGATCGCCGCCGCAGCCACGGTCGCCGTCTATACAATGGTCGATGCAACGCCGCTGGAGATACTGCTGCTAGGCTTTTTTCTAGGGTTCTTTCAATCCGGAATAGTTGCCGGAATGGGCGCGGCATTCGCCGAACTGTTCCCAATGGAGGCCTGCGGAAACGGACCAGGATTTTCGTACAACGCCGGCCGAGCCATCGGCGTCGTAATGCCCGCGCTCGTGGGTTTCATGGGCACAGCCTTGCCACTGGGAACCGCCATCGGCTGCTTCGCCACCCTGTCGTATGCTGTTGTCCTGCTTGCAACGGCAATGCTTCCCGAGACACGCGGAGCCGCATTGCTAAACCTTGAGAGGCGGATCTAATACATGGACAAGCCGAACACGCCTACTTCACCCGCTAGAAATGGCGGACGAGTCCTCGTCGATGCGCTGGCGCTCCACGGCACCGACCGGATCTTCTGCGTTCCAGGTGAGAGCTATCTCGATGTGCTCGATGCTTTGTGTGATGTCCCGCAAATTGATGTGGTTGTTGCGAAGCATGAAGGTGCTGCCGCAAACATGGCAGAGGCCGATGGAAAGCTGACGGGGCGCCCGGGGATTTGCTTTGTGACGCGCGGGCCGGGTGCCACACATGCAAGCATCGGCGTTCATACGGCCTTTCAGGACTCGACACCAATGATACTGTTCATTGGTCAGATCGATAGGAATTTTCGCGATAGAGAGGGCTTCCAGGAAGTCGACTATCGCTCAATGTTTGCGCCTCTCGCCAAATGGGTAGCCGAGATTGATGACGCAGCGCGTATCCCGGAATATGTGCTGCGAGCCTTCCAGTGTGCAACTTCTGGACGTCCTGGTCCTGTTGTCCTGTCGCTACCGGAGGATATGCTCGCGCAAGTGACCTCCGTTGCTGACACCCGGCCATACAAGGCCGTGCAGTCCGCGCCGACAAATATTGATATTGCAGCCGTTCACGCAGAGCTGCAGGCGTCCAGGGCACCCATGCTTCTCCTAGGCGGCAGTGGCTGGACAGAAGAAGCTGTCGCTAACATGACGGCCTTCGCAGAGGTGTTTTCACTCCCTGTCGTAGTGTCGTTTCGAAGGCAGGATTTGATTGACAACGAGCATCCAAACTATGCTGGCCACCTTACCCTGGGTGTCAGTCCGAAGCTGGCCGCGCGTGTTCGAGCGGCTGATCTTCTGATTGTCGTCGGGTCGCGGCTGGGCGAGGTGACGACCAATGGCTACACACTTCCGGAACCGCCAGTGCCGGCGCAGCGTCTTATCCATGTTCATCAGGACCCAAACGAGCTTTCTCGGGTCTACCAGGCAAATCTGGCCATTGCGGCTGGGATGGAGGCGATCGCCGCGTCGCTAAAGGCGTTGCCGCCTTTGGCGAACATTCCCTGGGACGGTCTGGCGCACGAACTACATGAGGAATTTCTAGCCTTCACGTCTCCGAACTCCGTCAAGCCGTCGCCCAAAGGGGTCGACATGGTCTCCGTCATCACCAGCTTAACCCATCAACTCCCAAGCAATGCAATTATCACCAACGGGGCGGGAAACTTTACGGTTTGGGTTCACCGATACCATCGCTACCGCAAGCCAAAGACCGAGTTGGCCCCGACGAGCGGTGCCATGGGCTATGGCTTCCCAGCCGCCATCGCCGCCAAATTGAGGTATCCGGATCGAACGGTCGTCTGCTTTGCGGGAGATGGGGATTTCCTCATGTATCCGCAGGAACTCGGCACCGCCATGCAGTTTGGTGCGCCCATCATCGTCTTGGTGATCAACAACGGATTGTATGGAACCATCCGAATGCATCAGGCACGACGTTTTCCCGGGCGAGTATCCGCAACTTCCATCAAAGGTCCTGATATGGTTGCTCTGGCGCAGGCATTTGGTGCGTATGCTGAGCGTGTTGAATCCACTGCGGAGTTCGACGCTGCTTATAAACGTGCGGCGAGTGCCGGCCGGCTGGCACTCCTCGATCTTATCGTGGACCCCGATCAGATCACGCCTGCTTCGCGACTTGCTGACTAACAAACTACGAGTGCGAGGTGTGTCCTGGAAGGGGATTTGCCTCAGTATCTGACTGAGAAAGGGTTGAGTGATTTCAGTGGGTTGTCATTCAATCGGGTTGCGAGTCACGACGGAAATCACAATGGCCTGGACTGAAATCACTCGGCCGCAGTATCGGCGTGCTGGGCTACGGTATGCAAGTGACCTGACGGATGCGGAGTGGGCGATGATCCTGCCCTTCATGCCTGAGCGGCGCCGCTTCGGGCGTCGCTCTACCAAATTGCGGGCAGTGGTTGAGGCCATGTTCTACATCGCCTCAACGGGATGCCAGTGGCGTCAGTTGCCAAAGGACTTTCCGCCATACTCAACCGTGCAAGGCTATTTTTATGCGTGGGTTCTGGATGGACGGTGGGAGTTGATCAACCATGCCCTGGTGATTGCGTCGCGCGAAAAGGCCGGACGGCAAGCCAGTCCGACCGCCGGCGTCATCGACAGCCAGTCGGTCAAAACCACGGAGAGCGGCGGTCCTCGTGGCTTTGACGCAGGCAAGAAGATCATGGGCCGCAAGCGGCATATCGTCACCGATACGGCCGGTCATCTCGTCGGACTGATCGTGCACATTGCAAGCATACAGGATCGCGATGGCGCCGTGGCTGTGCTGGCTTCTATCCGCAGACTTTGCCCTTGGTTGCGGCACATCTTTGCTGACGGCGGCTACGCTGGCGACAAGCTGCGTCACGGGTTGCTCGCCTTCGGGCGGTGAACGGTGCAGATCATCAAGCGCTCTGAAGCAACGCGGGGCTTTGAAGTGTTACCACGACGCTGGATCGTCGAGCGGACGTTTGCATGGCTCGGGAGATGCCGCAGGCTCGCCAAAGACTTCGCAACGAACGTGGCAAGTTCGACGGTTCTGTCAGCGCTGGCGCCAGCCTCCGCATCGTGAGGGTGCGAGGCAGGGGGC
>CAXTFY010000496.1:0-3476 GCA_964243265.1 uncultured Acetobacteraceae bacterium
TTCATCGAGATCTGGAACCTGGTGTTCATGCAGTATGAGGAAGGGCCGCCCGGCACCCGCCTGCCGCTGCCCCGCCCCAGCATCGACACCGGCATGGGCTTCGAGCGCTTCGTCGCCGTCATGCAGGGCAAGCACAACAACTACGACATCGACATGATGCGCGCCCTGGTGCTCGCAAGCGCGGAGGTGACGGGCCAGGCGGTCGATGGACCCTTCCAGACCAGCCACCGCGTGGTGGCGGACCACCTGCGCAGCGTGTCCTTCATGATCGCTGACGGCGTGCTGCCGTCCAAGGACGGCCGCGGCTATGTCCTGCGCCGGATCATGCGCCGGGCCATGCGTCATCTGCACCTGATGGGCACCAAGGAGGCCAGCTTCCACCGCCTGGTCCCCGCCCTGGTGCGGCAGATGGGCGCGGCCTACCCCGAACTGCCCCGTGCCGAGCCGCTGATCACCGAGACGATGCGTCTGGAGGAGGACCGCTTCAAGGCCATGCTGGACCGCGGCCTCGGCCTGCTGTCGGAGGAGACGGCGCGCCTGGGCGAAGGCGGCTCGCTGCCCGGCGCCGTTGCCTTCAAGTTATACGACACCTTCGGCTTCCCGCTCGACCTGACGCAGGACGCCTTGCGCGAACAAGGCCGCGGCGTTGACGTGGCCGGCTTCGAAGCCGCCATGCAGGAGCAGCGCACCCGGGCACGCGCCGCGTGGTCCGGCTCCGGCGACGCCGCGACCGAGCGTGTGTGGTTCGACCTGCGGGAACAGCTAGGGGCAACGGAGTTCCTGGGCTACTCGACCGAGGCCGCCGAGGGGCAGGTCATGGCCCTGGTGGTCGATGGCGCCGCGGTGGACCAGGCCACAACTGGCACGGCAGTCTCGGTGATCCTGAACCAGACTCCATTCTACGCCGAGAGCGGCGGCCAGGTCGGCGATGCCGGTCGGCTGACCGGTGCCGACGGCTTAATAATCCGCGTAGATGACACGCAGAAGCGGCTTGGCGACGTGTTCGTGCACATGGGCGTTGTCGAGGCCGGAACCGTCCGTGTCGGAACCCCCGTCGTGGCAGAGGTCGATCATGCCCGGCGCGGCGCCATTCGGGCGCATCACAGCGCAACCCACCTGTTGCACGCCGCGCTGCGCCACCGGCTCGGCAACCACGTCGCGCAGAAGGGCAGCCTGAACGCACCCGACCGCCTGCGCTTCGACGTGAGCCAGCCGGTGCCGATCACCCGCGAGGACCTCGCCATCGTGGAGGCTGAGGTCAACGCCCGCATCCGCGAAAACAGCGAGGTCCAGACCCGGCTGATGACCCCCGAGGCGGCGGTCGCCGAGGGCGCGATGGCGCTATTCGGCGAAAAGTACGGCGACGAGGTCCGCGTCGTCTCGATGGGCGACGACCGTTATTCCGTCGAGCTATGCGGCGGCACGCATGTGCGCCGGACCGGCGACATCGGCTTGTTCCGTGTGGTGGGGGAGGGCGCGGTAAGCGCCGGGGTGCGCCGGGTAGAGGCCGTCACCGGAGCCGCCGCGCTGACTGCCGTGCTGGAGGGCGACCGCCGCTTGAACCAGATAGCCTCCCTGCTGAAAGCCAGTCCAGCCGAGGTAGCGGACCGCGTCACGCAACTGGTCGAGGACCGCCGCCGGCTGGAACGCCAGGTCTCGGACCTGCAACGCAAGCTGGCCGCCGGCACCGCAACTACCGACACCGAGACCGTGGCCGGCGTGACCTTGGCTGCCCGCAACCTGGGCGACGTGCCGCCTCGGGAGCTGAAAGGCATGGCGGAAGCCATCGGCCAGCAGATCGGCAGCGGCGTGGCGGCGGTGCTATCCACGCTGGACGGCAAGCTGAGCATCGTCGTAGGCGTCTTCGGCGACCAGGTAGGCCGGGTGAACGCGGTCGACCTGGTGCGCGCGGCGAGCGCGGCGGCAGGCGGAGCCGGGGGCGGCGGTCGTCCGGATCTCGCGCAGGCCGGCGGGCCAGATGCAGCCCGGGCCGGCGAGGCGCTGGAAGCAGTCCGCCGTTCCCTAGCCTCCTAATCCCTTCCCCCTCTCCCTCCGGGAGAGGGCCGGGGTGAGGGAGCGGGCAAGCATCAAGCCCATCCTACTGGAAATTCAAGCAACGGCAAGGCTTGCGCCCCACCCCGCGGAGGAGTGCAAACCTACACCCCAAACCTCTTGAACCACGCCAACATCCGCCCCCAGCCATCCTCGGCATCCGCCTTGCGGTAACTCGGCCGGTAATCGGCATGGAACCCATGCGGCGCATCGGGGAACACCACGATATCCACGGTCTTGCCCGCCGCCTTGGCCTTCGCCGCCGCAGCCTGCACATCCGCCACCGCGATGCCGCTATCCTGGCCGCCGTACATGCCCAGCAACGGCGCATGGATGTCGTCAGCGATATCGCCGGGGTTGGTCGGCTGGATCGGCGAGGGTTGGCCCTTGATCGGCCCGTACCAGGCCACCGCCGCCTTCAACGCCGGGTTATGCGCGTCGTACATCCAGACATCCCGGCCGCCGCGGCAGAACCCCGTGACCGCCAGCCGCGCCGGATCACCCTGATTGCCGGCCGCCCAAGCCGCCGTGGAGTCTAAATCCTGCATCAGCCGCCCGTCCGGCGCCTTGTTGATCACGTCGCGGATGATGGCGCTCACGTCCGTCATCTCCGACAGGTCGCCGATCCGCGCATACAACTCCGGCGCGACGGCCAAGTACCCCACCTTGGCCAGCCGCCGGCAGGTGTCCTTGATATATTCATGGACCCCAAAGATCTCCTCGATCACCAGCACCGTCGGAAACGGCCCCGCCCCGCTGGGCCGGGCATAATACCCCGGCAACTCCCCCTCGGAGGTCGGAATCCGTATCTCCCCCGCATCCAGCCCGGCGGCGTCGGTATGGATCACCTGCGCCTCCACCCGCGTCGTCGCCAAGGTGAAGCCGCTGATCAGCCCCGTCATCATCATGCCGCGCCGCGCCAGCGGATACGACTTCAACCCGTCCAAACCATCCATGTGCATGCTCCCCTGGGAGGTCCGACGGGTGTCAGGCAGCCTTGGCAATCCCCATGGCGCCCTGCAGGTTGTCATCGATCTTGCTCAGGAAATCCTGCGTATTCAGGTAGGCCTGCTGCTTACCCACCAGGCTCGCCAGGTCCTTGGTCATGAACCCGGCCTCCACAGTCTCCACGCAAACCCGCTCCAGCGTCTCGGCAAACGCCGTCACATCCGGCGTATTGTCGAACCGCCCGCGATACGCCAGCCCACGCGTCCACGCAAAGATCGAGGCAATCGGGTTGGTGCTGGTCTCCCGCCCCTTCTGATGCTCGCGGTAGTGCCGGGTGACGGTGCCATGCGCCGCCTCGCTCTCGACGGTCTTGCCGTCGGGGCTCATCAGCACGCTGGTCATCAGCCCCAGGCTGCCAAATCCCTGCGCCACGATGTCGCTCTGCACGTCGCCGTCATAGTTCTTGCAGGCCCAGA
>CAXTFY010000497.1:0-3476 GCA_964243265.1 uncultured Acetobacteraceae bacterium
CAGCCGCACGGCCAGCTTGGCCAGTAGCGGATGGAGCGCGCTGATGGCGAGCGCCTAGGCGGGTGATGCCGCGGCCTACCATCGCCTGCTGACGGAGGTCGGCGGCTGGCTGAAGCGCTACTACGCCCGCCGGCTGCCGCCAGCCTTCGTCGATGACGCCGTGCAGGACGCCCTGCTGGCCATCCACCGGAAGCGCCACACCTACGACCCGTTGCGGCCGTTCGAGCCCTGGCTTGCCGCCGTGGCTCGGCATAAGTGGATCGACCGGCTGCGTGCGCTAAGGACCGCGCCGACGCAGGCGCTGGATGAGGACATTGCCGTCGCCGACCATGGGGACGCGGTTACCAGCGCCTGGTCGCTCGAGGCCCTGTTACGGCAGATCAAGCCGGCGCGGGCCGAGGTCATCCGCCTGGTGAAGCTGCAGGGCCTGAGCATCGAGGAGGCGGCGGCCCGCACGGGCCAGTCGGTCTCGCTGGTCAAGGTGAACATCCATCGCGGGCTGGGCCAGTTGACGGCGCTGGCGGAGCGGCGGTCCGATGCGGACTGACCAACTGGTGGACCGCTGCGCCGGCAACCTCAAGCCGGTGCGCCGGCGCAGCGCGGGCGGCGACGCGGCGATCCTCGGCCTGGCTGGCGCGGTCGAGCTGGCCTTGGTGCTGGGCCTGGGCTTGATGCGGCCCGACATGCCGATGGCGATGCAGCAGCCGTCATTCTGGTGGAAGCTAGGGAGCCTTGGCATCATCGCCGGGGTCAGCGGGCTTGTCGCGGTGCTGTCCTTTGATCCCGTGAGGTCGCCGCGCCGGGGGCTGCGCTGGCTGGTGGCGCTGGTGGCGCTGGTGGCGGTTTGCCTGGCGGCGGGCTGGTTCATCGACGCCTCGGGCGCCGGGCTGCCTGCCTTGGCGGCGCGGCTGCGCTGGCGGGAGGGCCTGGGGTGCGTGGCCAAGATGGCGGCCCTGTCGGCGCCGGCGGTGATCGGCCTCGGCCTGCTGATGCGGCGCGGCGCGGCGACGAATGCGGGCGGGACGGCGCTGGCGTCCGGCGTCGCCGCGGCGGCGTGGGGGGCGTTCATGTTCGTGTTCGCCTGCCCGTTCGATGACCCGCTCTATATCGCCGTATGGTATGCCGTGGGGTGCGGCCTCGTCGCCGGGTTGGTCCGCGCAGTGCTGTCGCGGCTGGCGCGCTGGTAGCAAGTGGCTGTCGGCATCAGTGCTGGCTAAGAATCCAGCGGAGCACCATAGCCACCGCGCCTACCGACAGCACGCCAGCGGCCCACAGGCCCACCATCCATAGCAGCCGCCGCCATAGCGGCTGCGTCTCGGTCTCTGGCCTCTCAGTGATAATGGGCACCGGCCTGCACCTTTCCGCGGAACACCCAGTAGCTAAACCCCGAGTAGATCAGGATCACCGGGATCAGCACCGACGCGCCGACCAGCACGAACAACTGGCTCGCCCGCGGCGCCGCCGCCTGCCAGATGGTGATGTCGGGCGGCACCATCAGGGGATAGAAGCTGATGCCCAATCCGGCGAAGCACAGCACGAAAATCCCCAACGCGCAGAGGAACGGCGTCAGGTGGTGCTTGCGCCGGATGCCGGCGGCGAACGCCAACGCCAGCGCTGCGACCAGGACCGGGATGGGGCTGGTGAGCAGGATGCCGGGCCAGCCGAACCAGCGGTGCATGAAGGTCGGGTTCAGGAACGGCGTCCATAGGCTCACCGCCACGATCAGGCCCAGCACGATCCAGGCCAGCACCGTGGCCTGCCGGCGCGCCCGCCGCTGGAGCGAGGCGTCGGTGCGCCACACCAGCCAGCATGCGCCGAGCCACGCATAGCCGAACACCACGGCCACGCCGCACAGCACGGTGAACGGCGTCAGCCAGTCGAACCAGCCGCCGGCATACTGGCGGTCCACGACATGGATGCCCTGCAGCAGACCGCCCAGGGTCAGCCCCTGGCATAGGGCCGCGACAAGCGAGCCGCCGAAGAACGCCAGGTCCCACAGCCGGCGCCCGGTCTCGGTGTGGGCGCGGAAGCGCAGCTCGAACGCGACGCCGCGGAAGATCAGGCCGAACAGCATGCCCAGGATCGCCGGATACAGCGCCGGCATGATCACCGAGTAGGCGAACGGGAACACCCCGAACAGGCCGCCGCCGCCCAGCACCAGCCAGGTCTCGTTGCCGTCCCACATCGGGGCGATGGAGTTGACCATGGTGTCGCGGTCCTCCGGCCCGCGCTCGGCGGCGAACAGGATGCCGACGCCAAGGTCGAAGCCGTCCAGCACCACGTAGGCCAGCACGGCAAAGGCGATCAGCCCGGCCCAGATGGTGGCGATGGTTTCCGTGCTCATGCGCCCTACTCCGCGGGGATCGGCGAGGGGCCGCCCATGCCCGGCGGCACCGCGCCGGGCAGGCCCGGATGGATGCCAGCCGAGCGGGTCGGCTTGCCGGGATCGACGCTGGTCTCGCCGACGACCGGCGGATGGCTCATCATGCGCAGGATAACCATGATGCCGGCGCCGAACACGATGAAGTAAACCACGGCGAACACCGCCAGGGAGGTCGCGATGCCGGGCAGCGCGATGGGCGACATGCTGTCGATGGTGCGCAGCACGCCATAGACCGTGTAGGGCTGACGGCCGATCTCCGTCGTCATCCAGCCGCACAGCATGGCGACGATCGGCGCGGGCGACATCACCAGCGCCAGGCGGTGCAGCCACTTGTTGGTGAACAGCGTGCCGCGCCAGCGCGCCAGCAGGCTCAGCAAGCCGAGGCCGAACATCAGGAAGCCCAGCCCGACCATGACGCGGAAGGTCCAGAACACTACGGGGGCGTAGGGACGGTCGGCGGGGGGCACCTCCTTGAGGCCCGGCACCTGGCCGTTCCAGGTGTGGGTGAGGATCAGGGAGGAGGCATGCGGGATCTCGATCTTATAGTCGGTGCGCTCCTTGGCCATGTTGGGGATGCCAAACAGGATCAGGGGGGCGCCGTCCTTGCCCGATGGCTCCCAGTCGCCCTCCATTGCGGCGATCTTCATCGGCTGGTGCTCGAGGGTGTTCAGCCCGTGCAGGTCGCCCATGCCGATCTGCAGCGGGGTGACGATTGCCGCCATCCACATCGCCATCGAGAACATCTTGCGCACCGCCGGGGTGGCGCGGCCGTGCAGCAGGTGCCAGGCACCGACGCCGGCGACGATGAAGGCGACAATCAGGTAGGACGCCAGCACCATGTGCGGCACCCGCACGAACACCGAGGGGTTGAAGACCACTTTCCAATAATCGGTCGGGAACATGCGTCCGTCCGCGCCGATGCCGAAGCCTGCGGGGGTCTGCATCCAGCTGTTCACCGACAGGATCCAGAACGCCGACAGGAAGGTGCCGCCGGCGACCATGCAGGTGGCGAACATGTGCAGCTTGCGGCCGACGCGCTCCATGCCGAACAGCATGACGCCGAGGAACCCGGCCTCCAGGAAGAAGGCGGTCA
>CAXTFY010000498.1:0-3449 GCA_964243265.1 uncultured Acetobacteraceae bacterium
AGCATCTGGAAGATGCGCGAGGTCAGCCGGCACAAGAGCGTGCAGGTGCTGTCCGACTACGTCCGGAACTCGGACCTGCTCAAGGACCACGCCGGCAAGGACTTCCTTTGAACCAGTGAAGGTGCATGGTGACAGCGCCCCACCCTTGATGTCCGCAGCTCGTTCTCAAGCCCTGCTCCGATGAGGGCGGCGCGGTTCGCGGGGATCGCCGGACCTAGCTGTCCCATCGGGCCGCGCGCTTCTCGGCGAAGGAGGCAAGGCCCTCGGCCGCTTCATTCGTCTGGCGCTTGGCCGCGTGCATCTGCACCAGACGGCTCCAGGCGGGGTCGTCGGCAGCCATGCCATCAAACGCGCTTTCCAGTGCCAGATGCTTGGTCTCGGCGAGCGCGTCCGGCGCGTTGGCCAGCAAATGCTCAACCACGTTCGCCCCGGCTGCCTCCAGCTCGGCCAGCGGCACAACCTCGTGCACAAGGCCGATGCGCCGGGCCTCCTCGGCGCCGAAGCGCTCGCCAGTCAGCGCATAGCGGCGGACCTGGCGCACGCCGATGGCATCGCAGAGCTGCGGGACGATGATCGCCGCCGTCAGCCCCCACCGCACCTCGGTGATGGAGAACAGGCTGTTCTCCGCCGCGATCACCACGTCGCGGAGCGTTTGCTGCCATGCAAGTTCGTCCATCGCGGAGAGCAGGCCGCCGATGAGGGCACCGTCGTAGGCGTTGTTCACCGCTGGGCGGTTCAGCGTGACGGTGGCCACGCCGCGTTCGTCGAGGTCCCACAAAACGGGGTTGGCAGTCACGGCGTCACTTCCTTCAATCGTTGGCCGATTGCCGTTACGCCTGCTGGGTGGCGCACGCTCGGGGCCCGTGTCGGACCGGCAAGGCTCGTTGACGCCGCCCTGCCGCCATGTGTCAACGGCGCTGGGCACGGGGTGTTGGTCAGCGCAGATGGTGGACCCAGGGGAAATGTAAGCATCCAGTGTGTTACGGTGCTGATCAGCGCGGAGACCCACCGCTGCTTCAGAGGCTGACGGTCTGCCAAGGCGCATACAGGACCTTTGCAGGGATCAGAGGGAGAGGCGTGACAAACACCACTCTGCCGCACTTCGCGGGCCGGGGATTGTAGGTCGTTGGCCTTGTCGTTGCTGGTTCAGCATTGCCGCGCCGCCGGTTCGTACGCTTTGCAAGTCATCTTCTACTTTAGCTGTTTCACGCCTGGTCGGGCTGAGGGTTTCGCCGTGTCCGGCTGTGCCGCCCTGGACAGGAGCGACGGCGAGACGTTCCAGCGGTAGCCATCGTCGGTGACCACCGTGACCGACTTGCGGTTGTAGCGCACCAGCATGCCTTGGACCGGCCCGCGCCCGTCGGGGTGGAACGTGACGCGCTCGCCGATCCTGAACTCGAGCATGTGCACGTGGGCGCGCATGTGCTGCAGCAAGCGCAGCCGCTCGACGATGCGGTGGTTGAGGTCGATGAGCTCGGCCTCGGTCAACCGATCGATGTCGATCGCCATGAAAACCCCTCGGCCGTGCTAGATGCGGCGAGCATCCTACGATGGCCTGCATCGCGTCACCAAGGGACGGCACCGAGTGGGACTTTCTGCTGGTTTTCACGATCCTCACCTTGGCATTTCAGTGCCGCCGAGGGACCGTCCACCCTATCTGCGGAATGGCTCTTGTGGGTCAGCGGGAGATTTCGGCGCTGATCAGCGCAGTAAGGTATTGGCAAAGGAGGGTCTTCCTGGGTCCAGCACCCGCACTGCCTCGCAGTGCTCGCTATCATGATCGCTGCTGGGGTCGGCTGGGTCGTTCATGTCGCCGTATCTACAACCCTCTTTCCTGTCCGAGAATTGCACTTCGTGCACTCCCTATTCCAGGCATGCCGTACATTTCTTGGCGTCTTTTGGAGCCGTCTCGCGTTCATCTCCCGGACATAAGAAGGACAGATCGATGCCGACCCCGACCAGCCTCAAGGAAGTCTACACCGACGAGATCAAGGACCTCTGGTCAGCAAACGATCAGATGATCAAGGTGCTCCCCCGTCTGAGCGAGGGCGTGCACGACCCGAAGCTGAAGACCCACATGACCGAGTCCCTGACCGGCATCGCAAAGCACAACGAGACCCTCAAGGGCTTGCTGTCTGATGCAGGTGCCGAGGTCGAGAAGGAACATTGCAAGGGCATGGAAGGCCTGTGCCGCGAGGCGCTGAAGCACGGCGTGGAGGAAGCTCCGGAGGATGGCGAGCTCAGGGACATCGTCATCATCGGGCAGTATCAGCGCATGTGCCACTACGGCATCACTGGTTTCGGGTCAGCAGCGGCGATTGCCCAGGCGCTGGGGATGAAGGATCACGTGGCGAAGCTCAAGGGTATCGTGTCCGACATCTACGGCGCTGACGAGATGACCAGTCAGATGGGCGAGAAGACGGCCAAGCTTGCGGCCAAGCACGAGAAAGCAGCCCTGCCGACCTAGTCACTCGCTGCCGCGCGCGTGTCAGCCAGCAGAGTCTCGAGCTCGCGCGCGGCGCACCACTGAGCGAAGCGGTGCCAATCGGAGGTGTAATAGCAACGGCTGAAAGTTTCGACTCCAGGTAAGACGCCCAAGTTGCTTTGGATGTGAGTCCAATGCCCTGTGTTCAATTCGGGGTGAGCGGCATGGCATTGGTTGTGATCATGCGCGACGACCTGAGCAGTGCGGAGTTGCGGGCGGCGGCGTCCGGCACGCGGGATGCAAGGCAAGCCCGGCTGCTGGCGGTGGCGATAATCCTGGACGGGCACCCGCGGCAGCTTGCGGCCCAGGACGCCGGGATGGATCGGCAGACCCTGCGCGACTGGGTGCATCGCTACAACGCGCGAGGGGTTAAGGGCTTGCGCGATGCGTCCCGCAGCGGCCGTCCGCCGGCACTGACGGCCGGGCAGATGCAGGAGTTGGGCGACTTGATGCTGGCCGGGCCGGACCTTGCGCGCGACGGCGTCGTACGCTGGCGCTGCGTGGACCTGCAGGGGCAGATCAAAGCCCGGTTCGAGGTTAAGGTGCATGAGCGCACGGTGGGCACGCTACTGCGCCGGCCGCGAATGACGCGCCTGCAGCTGCGGCCGCACCATCCCAAGCGGGACGTGGCAGTGTAGGAGGCATATAAAAAACTTCGCCCGCCTCGTAGCCGACGCGCTGCCGCCCGAGGCGGCCGGCAAGACGCTGGAGGTTTGGTGCCAGGATGAAGCCAGGGTCGGTCAGCAGGGCACTTTGTCCTACGTTTGGGCACCCATCGGCGCGCGCCCGGCCCGGGTGCGCGACTGCCGGCACGAGAGCGCCTACCTGTTCGGCGCCATCTGCCCGGATCGAGCCGTGAGCGCTGCTATCGTCATGCCCTGGGTTAGCAGCGAGGCCATGACGCTGCACCGTATCTACCCGGGGAGGGCCGCCTGGGCGTAATCCGCTGGCCACCTCAAAGCGC
>CAXTFY010000499.1:0-3445 GCA_964243265.1 uncultured Acetobacteraceae bacterium
CGTCCGCATCATGATGACGCACATCCTGCCCAACGTGCTCGGCCCGGTTTTCGTCATCGGCACCCTCACGGTGGGGCTGGCGATCATCACCGAGGCGACGCTGTCCTTCCTGGGTGTGGGTTTGCCGCCCACGCAGCCCTCGGTCGGAACGCTGATCCGCATCGGCAACAACTTCCTGTTCAGCGGCGAGTGGTGGATTACCATCTTCCCCGGTGTGGCTCTGGTGCTGATGGTGCTGTCGATCAACCTGCTCGGCGACTGGGTGCGCGACGCCCTGAACCCGAGGCTGCGCTGATGGCCCCGCCCGACGCCCCGCTGCCCAATGCCCCGCTGCTTGAGGTCGATAACCTGTCCGTCGAGTTCCCGGGCCGCCGCGGCACCCTGCGGGCGCTGGACGGCGTGACGTTCAGCATTGCGCCAGGAGAGGTGCTGGGCGTGGTGGGCGAGAGCGGCGCGGGCAAGTCGCTGACCGGGGCGGCGATCATCGGCCTGCTGGAGCGGCCCGGCCGGATCAGTGGCGGCCAGGTGCTGCTGGATGGCGTGCGGATCGACCGCCTGCCCTACGAGCAGTTGCGGCGCATCCGCGGGCGCCAGGTCGGGGCGATCTTCCAGGACCCGCTGACGACGCTGGACCCGCTCTACACCGTGGGCCGGCAACTGACTGAGACCATGCAGACCCACCTGCGCCTGTCCGACGCCGAGGCGCGGCAGCGGGCGGTCGGCTGGCTGGAGCGGGTGGGCATCCCCGCGGCTGCCCGGCGGATCGACTCCTACCCGCACGAGTTCAGCGGCGGCATGCGGCAACGGGTGGTGATCGCCCTGGCGCTGTGCGCGGAACCGCGGCTGGTGATCGCCGACGAGCCGACGACGGCGCTGGACGTGTCGATCCAGGCTGGGATCATCGCCCTGCTGAAGGGGCTGACGCGGGAGCATGGCACAGCGGTGATGCTGGTAACGCACGACATGGGCGTGATCGCGGAGACGGCGGACCGGGTGGCGGTGATGTACGCCGGCCGCATCGTCGAGATCGGCCCGGTGCGCGAGGTGATCCAGCGGCCGTCGCACCCCTATACCGAGGGCCTGATGGCCAGCATCCCGGCGCTGGACGTGCGGGTGGACCGGCTGCGGCAGATCGACGGGGCGATGCCGCGGCTGAGCGCGATCCCGCCGGGCTGCCCGTACAACCCGCGCTGCCCCAAGGTGTTCGCCCGCTGCGTGCAGGACCGCCCGGGCCTGATGCCCGCCCGCGGCACCCAGGCGGCTTGCTGGCTGCATGACCCGGCCCATGCGGAAGCGAGACGGGTGGAGGCGGATCATGCTTGACGGCAGCGGCCCGGCCCGGCCTGTCGGCCAAGCCGTCATGACCGCCGACAAGGTCAGCCAGTACTTCGACGTGTCCCGCCCCTGGCTGACCCGCACCCTGGCGCGGGAGCCGCGCCAGACGCTGCGCGCCGTGGACGAGGTGTCGTTCAGCATCCCGCGCGGCACCACCCTGTCGCTGGTGGGCGAAAGCGGCTGCGGCAAGAGCACGGTCGCCCGGCTGGCGGTCGGGCTTTACACGCCCTCCGCCGGGTCGATCTTGTTCGAGGGCGTCAACCTGTCCGCCGCCCGTGCGCAGCCGGCGCTGCGCCGCCGGATCAACATGATCTTCCAGGACCCCTATGCGTCGCTGAACCCGCGCTGGCGGGTGCGCGACATCGTGGCCGAGCCGGTCCGCGCCTTTCGCCTGTTGCAGGGCCGGCGCGACGTTTTGGACCGCGTCGGCCAGCTTCTGACCCAGGTCGGCCTCTCCCCGCGCGACGGCGAGAAGTTCCCGCACGAGTTCAGCGGCGGCCAGCGCCAGCGCATCAGCATCGCCCGCGCCCTGTCCAGCGAACCGGAGTTCCTGGTGTGCGACGAGCCAACAAGCGCGCTGGACGTGTCGGTGCAGGCGCAAATCCTGAACCTGATGCGCGACCTACAACAGCGGCTGCGCCTATCCTACCTGTTCATTAGCCACAACCTGTCGGTCGTGCGGCACATGTCGGACCAGTTAGGGGTGATGTACCTGGGCCGCATCGTCGAGTACGGCCCCGGCGAGGCAATCTTCAGCACGCCTCGGCACCCCTATACGCGGCTGCTGCTGGAGGCGATCCCGGACCTGTCGATGTCCGGCCGTGCCCGTGCGGCGGTGGGCGGCGAGGTGCCTAGCCCGATCAACCCGCCGCCAGGCTGCCCGTTCCATCCGCGCTGCCCGCTGGCCAATGAGCGGTGCCGGGTCGAGCGGCCGGGATACACGCCGATGGGTGGGGTGCTGGTGGCCTGCCACGCGGTGGAGGAAGGGCGGGATGGCTACCAACGCTCGCCATATGCGGCATGATGGCCGTGGCCGCCGGGCCTAGGGCGGCACGGGGCGCTGCATCTCAGCGCAGCGGCGTAGCGGCGGAGGCTGCGGCTGAAGCGGCGCTGGTGCGAGATGGCTGGCTGATCCTGGCCCGGCGGTTGCGGACTGCGGCTGGCGAGATCGACCTGGTGGCGGACCGGGCGGGGCTGCTGGCATTCATCGAGGTGAAGCAGCGCCCGACCTTGGCTGGCGCTGCTGTGGCGCTGGGCACCCGACAGCAAGCACGACTTCTGGCGGCGGCCGAAATCGTGCTGGCGGAGCATCCGGCTTGGGGCAGCGCCGGGGTGCGATTCGATCTGCTGCTGGTGGATGCGGCCGGGCAAGTTCGGCGTATTGCGGACGCGTTTCGGGCGGGTTAGGCCAACAACTGAGCCTTTGCCTTCAAGGGATGCACCGTCATTGCGAGCCGGCTTCGGCGTGGCAATCCAGAAGTCACCAGAGCCGACGTCTGAAGGTCAGCTTTCGACCCAAAGCGGCCGCTCGTCCTTCATGCCATGATCGTCTCTACCTCTCTGGAGACCCCATCATGCAGAAGCAAACCACTTTCCAGGATGCCTCGGCCTCGCAATCCCCCCTCACGGGTGCAATCCGTGCTGGATTATGCCGGGCGACCTCGGCGGATGCCTCGACGGTCCGCAATCTTGTGCGGGCGGCCTATGCCAAGTGGGTGCCACTCCTCAGCCGCGAGCCGAAGCCGATGACGGCCGATTATGACGCGGCGGTCCGACAACATGTGGTGGACGTGCTGCGCCTGGACGGGGAAGCGGCGGCTCTGATCGAGATGGAACCCGAGAATGATCACCTGCTTGTCGTGAATGTCGCGGTGTCCCCCAATCATCAGGGCCAGGGGTATGGCCGCGCCCTCCTGGCGCACGCCGAGGAATTTGCCCTTTCGCTCGGGCTAAAGGAGTTGCGCCTCTACACCAGCATCCATCTGACGGAGAACGTCAGACTTTACGAACGGGTAGGCTACAAGGTGGACCGGGAGGAGGCTTCTCCGCACCTCGGTGTGTTCGTCTACATGAGCAAGCACCTCTGATCGACCTATGACCGCTTTCCACC
>CAXTFY010000500.1:0-3415 GCA_964243265.1 uncultured Acetobacteraceae bacterium
TGCACGCCTGCAAGCGTGTCGCAGGGACGACCTGGCGCCCCTGCAGCACTTCGGACCGGCTTGGCGATCATCGCGGCCCCGGCCGTAGTGGGGAGGACATTATGAACTTCACACCCCCGTCCACCCGTCCTGTCTCGGTCCGTCCCTTGAGTGAGCCGGTCGGCCAACTCCAACTGTTCCGGGCATTGCTGCGGAACTCGCTGGAGGCTACGCCGGCCGGCGCCTACACGCAGCCGTATGCGCGGCGCCGCTTCCTGGGGCGGGACGTCGTCTATGTTTGCGACCCCGAGCTGATCCGGCAGGTGCTGGTCGAGCAGGAGGCGTCGTTCGTGAAGGCGGCCTCGATGCAGCGCGCCCTGGTCCCGGCGCTCGGCCAGGGGTTGCTGACCGCCGAGGGCGCACATTGGCGATGGCAGCGCCGGGCCGCGGCCCCCGCCTTCCGGCATGACCGCCTGCTGAGCTTCATCCCCGCCATGCTTGCCGCCGCGGGCCGGACCCGCGACCGCTGGCTCGTTCTGCCGTCCGGCGGCACGGTCGAGGTCGCGCATGAGATGATGCGGACCGCCTACGACGTTATCGTGGAGACGATGCTGTCCGGCGCGCCGGGGCTGGACCAGGCGCGGATCGAGGACGGCATCGCCGCCTACCTTGGATCGACGCCCTGGGCCGTGATGGCCGGCCTGCTCGGCCTGCCGGGCTGGCTGCCGCTGCCGCGGAAGCGGCAAGGGCGCCAGGCGCGGGACTACGTGCGCGGCGCGTTGCTCGGCATTGTCGGTCAACGCCGCGGGGAGCGCGCCGGCGGCGGCACGGTCCGCCCGGATTTGCTGACGCTGCTGCTGGACGCGCACGATCCGGAGGACGGCCGGGCGATGGACGACCAGGAGATCGCCGACAACCTGCTGACCTGCATCGTCGCCGGACACGAGACGACCGCGGTGGCGCTGACCTGGAGCCTGTACCTGCTGGATAGGCATCCCGAGGTGGAGGCCCGGGTCGTGGAGGAGATCGGACGCGTGGCCGGCGGCGGCGGCCTTGGTGCGGAGCATATCGCCGGCCTCGCCTACACGCGGCAGGTCGTGCAGGAGGCGATGCGGCTGTATCCCCCGGCGCCGCTGGTCGCCCGCATGGCTGCCGAGGATGTTCGGCTTGGAGAACTGCTGATCCCGGCGGGGACGCCGACCTACGTGCCCGTCTATGCCGTGCATCGGCACGCTACGCTGTGGCGGGAGCCCGATGCGTTCGACCCCGACCGGTTTCTGCCGGAGGCCGTCGCGGATCGGCACCGCTATGCCTACCTGCCGTTTGGGGCGGGGCCGAGGATATGCATCGGCGCGGCGTTCGCCATGCTGGAAGCCGTGGCGATCCTGGCCACCATGGTGCAGTCGTTCCGGCTGACGATAGCGCCGGGGCCGGGGCCGGTGCCCCGCCAGCGCATCACCCTGCGCCCGCAGGGCGGGTTGCGGATGGTTGTAGCGCCGCGCTTGGTGGACAGGGCCGTTCCCCGCGAGCAAGCCGCTCAGTAAAGGGCGCGTTCTTGCCCGATCACGGCGATGCAGCGGCTGTGGACGTGACGACGTTTCTGTTCGGGAAACTCGGCGATGGCATGATTGCAGCAGATCGATATCCTGCAACGGCTTGCCGAACGCCCGAGTGACCGGACCCCAGGACCGCTCGGCTCCATGCTGCAGTCTGCCGCAAGCTGCGATCAGTGTTGGAGCGTAGATGACTTCCTAACCTTTTCAGGCACATCATGATGCAGACACATCGTGATAAAACGATATGAACGCGGCATGGGCACGCTCGTCGATCAGGGGCTCGGAGTTTGGGGACGCGCGGACGACCTGCAGGCGCAGGTTCGGCTTCGCGACCGTGCGCTGGACAAGCTGCGCCAGGGCCTATGCGTGTTCGATGGGCAGCGTCGGCTGCTGCTGTTTAACCGGCGCTACGCGGAGATGTACGACCTCCGGCCCGAGGACCTGTGGATCGGCATGACGCTGGAGCAGGTCGCTGACCTGCGCTACGCCGCCGGCACCGGACCGGACATGCCGAAAACGGAGTTTCTGGCCTGGCGCAACCTCATCCAGGTGTCGGGCCGGATCACGGAAACCGTTGTGACGCTGCGCAACGGCGACATGCACGAGATCCATGATGAGCCGACGGCGGATGGCGGCTGGGTCGCCACCTTCGACGATATCACCGAGCGGCGCCGGGTCGAGCGGCGCATCCAGCACATGGCGCACCACGACGCGCTGACCGGCCTGTCCAACCGCGTGCTGTTTACTGACCGCCTGGCCGCCATGGTGGAAGGACTGGGCGGCAAGGCGGAGGTGGTAGCCGTGCTTTGCCTGGACCTGGACAGGTTCAAGGAGGTCAACGACACCCTGGGCCACCCGGCCGGGGATGACCTGTTGCGGCACGTGGCAGCGCGGCTACAGGAGCAGGTACGCCCGATTGATACCCTGTCCCGGCTGGGCGGGGACGAGTTCGCGATCATCCTGAACAGCTTGCGACACTCCGGGGAGGCCGCAAGCTTCGCTGACCGGGTGATCCGGGCCATGTCCGCGCCGTTCCAACTGGCAGCCCAGGCGGTGACGATCGGAGTCAGCATCGGCATCAACCTTTGCGACGGCACCGCGGTCGCCGCAGGCGAGGCACGGCCAGACCCGGATGGGGTGCTGCGCTGCGCGGACGTGGCGCTGTACTGTGCGAAGGCAGAGGGGCGGAACAGCTACCGCTTCTTCCAGCCCAGCATGAACACGCGGCTGCACCGCCGGCACTCGATGGAGCATGACCTGCGGCGGGCGCTGGCGGAGGGCCAGTTCCTGCTGCAATTCCAGCCGCAGTTCGACCTCGGCACCGGCGGGATGACGGGGGCTGAGGCGCTGCTGCGTTGGCACCATCCGGACCAGGGCATGATCCCGCCCTCCGAGTTCATCCCGCTGTGCGAGGAGACCGGTCTGATCGTGCCGGTGGGCGAGTGGGCGCTGCGGGCCGCATGCGAACAGGCCGCGCGGTGGCCGGGGATGCGGCTAGCGGTGAACCTGTCTCCGGTCCAGGTCCGGCGTCCGGGGCTGGTGCCGCTGGTGGCGGACGTATTGCGTGACACCGGGATGGTGGCAGGCTTGCTTGAGCTGGAGATCACCGAGGGCACATTGCTGCACGACACCGAGCACACGCTGAAGACTCTGGGCAGCATTCGCAACTTGGGCGTCGGCATCGTGCTTGACGACTTTGGGACAGGATACTCCAGCCTGGGCTACCTGCGGCGCTTCCCGTTCGACAAGCTGAAGATTGACCAAGGGTTCGTGGCGCATGTGGTGGAGGACGCCGGCGCCGCTGCCATCGTGCGGGCGGTCGCGACGCTTGGGCGGTCGTTGGGGATGCGGGTGACGGCGGAAGGGATCGAGACGGCGGC
>CAXTFY010000501.1:0-3409 GCA_964243265.1 uncultured Acetobacteraceae bacterium
CTGCGATGATGGCATTCGGTTCTGCGTCCCTGCCGGCGATGGCCAACCCGGTGATTACTGCGGACTTCACCGACGATTACAGCGCGGCGGATATGGCTGCGGTCAACAATGCCCTTAACTTTTACCAGCAAAACATGACGAGCACGTTCGCACTCACAATCGATTTCGGCTCGCAAGCCGCGGGCACCGGAGCCTCCTCGATCAAGGACGTCTATACTGGCCTGGACTACTCAAGCTACTATAACGCTCTTGTAGCGAATCAGAACAGCGCCAATGCAAGCGCCATCGCGAGCCTGGGCGGCGGGGGTTCCACCAATCCCGTCAACGGCACGGAGGCAGTCTCGATGACAACGACGCTGGCCAAAATGCTGGGCCTCGCCGGCCAGACGACCAATATCTATTCCCAGTGCGGGGGCCTGTCGGGCACCGCCTGCATCACCATCAACTCGAACGCCTTGTCCGTAGGGAACGACGGCAACCCTGGGGCTGACCTGCTCTCGCTCGTCGAGCACGAGTTCAACGAGGTGCTGGGAACCTCGTCTGCCCTGCCGAACGGGCCGTCCACGACCCAGCCGACCACCCCTTCTGCCGCCGACCTGTTCCGCTACAGCGCCACCGGGGTGCGGAGCTGGTCCACCAACCCCAGCACCGACGGGTCTTGCTCGACGCCGAACGCCTACTTCTCGGTGGACGGCGGCGCCACGAACCTGAGCAACTACAACAACTGCGCCAATGGCGGAGACTATGGCGACTGGGCCAACAACCCCACCGTCCAGGTCCAGGACGCCTTCGGCGATGGGACGTCCACCGCGTTCCTGACCCTTGCCTCGCCAGAGGTCACGCTGCTTGAGGCGGTCGGCTACGACTTCGCCAGCGCCGACGTGCCGGTCAACCCGGTGCCCGAGCCTGCCACGGCTGGCCTCCTGCTGGCCGGCCTGGCGGGACTGCGCTGCTTCCGGCGCAGCCGCGCCGTCTAGGGGCAACGCTCCATCCGGCGGACCACGGGGGTCCGCCGGTTCACCATGGCTCTACCAGCCACGCGTCGAGTTCCGGGTTGGCGACGGCCGCGCTTCGCCGCGCCGCCTGGTCCGGTCGCGAAAAGGCTGGCCAGGCCCAGCCCGGCTGCGGCAGCAACGCTCTCCGCGCCTGCGATGAAGCATTCCCGGACACGGCTTGGCGGTGGAAGGGGGCCGCCGCCTCTGCCCTGCAGGATGGCGACGCGGTGTTACAGCCGCACCGTGCCATCGGTAGGGTCGCCTGGGTCGGGCGGCACGGCCACGACGGCCAGCAGCATCAATACCCCGGCAATGGCAAGCGGCACCGACCACCACTGCATCGGAATGAAGAACAGGCTGTGCCGCCGCCGCAGCACCACGGTCCGTCCGGTTGCCTGGTCGGTCAGCACGCGCCCGGGCTTGCTGTTCAGCCGTCGTCCGATCCACCAGTTGACCGCCGCCGCCGCCATCAGCCCCAGGCCGAACGGCACGCCCGACCAGCGGTGCAGCCCCGCCATGTCGAACAGCGGGACGCCGCCGACGGCGAATACCCCGCTGATGAGGGCGGCGATGAGGACTGTGAGAATGCCCCATCCACTCCAGATGACCATGCATTGCCCCTGTTGCCGGTAAGTTGCGCCGACGGCAACCTAGCAGCAAGGCGGCGGCATGCCACACCCGCAGCCGTGGATTTTTCCGCGTTGCCGGATTTTCCGCATTGCCTCGCGACCCCCCGGCGCCGCACCTGCCCGTAGCGTCATCGCAGCGTTCGGGGACGGGACAGCGATGCGCCGCTTCATGAGCATGGCAGAGGCAGTGGCGGGAGCAGGGGCGATTGCGGGCATGGTGGCGTTGGGCGGCTGCGCCCAAGGGACCTGGTTGAAGTCAGGCGCGACGCCGGCGGAGTTCGTGCAGGATCAGGCGCGTTTCCAGTTCTATGCGGAGGACGCGACGCCGGAGCACACGATCCCGCATCCGAACAAGCTTGGCGCGACCCTTGCCGCGGCCTGGTGGACGGCATCGCCACTGGCTTGCAGCAGCGTCACAAGTCGGACCTGTGCATGGCAGCGGATGGTTGGCAGCTCGTGCCGCAAGTGCAGGTCGCTGCCCGGGCGCTGGACGCCCCGGTCCTTGTTGCGCCATCTTTCATAGTGCCGGTCCTTGGTGCGCCGGGGTCCGGGCGTGGCCCTGGCGATGTCGCCGCGACGGTCATCCCGGTCCGTGCGGCGCCGTATGCCGAGCCATATGCGCGGCCTACCACGACCGCTTTGGCTGCGAGGCCGTTGGTGCCGTGGACGACCTGCTCGACCGCACTTCCCCCCCCCCTTTTTCGACGAGCCTGGCCCCGACGAGCCTGGCCCCGACGGGCCGGGCCGCTGATCCCCATGGGAACCACCCTGCCGCCGCCCCGTTCATCGGGCCTGAACAACCCCATGAACCCGCCGGAGCACCCCCCATGCAGGTCCACCATATCAATTGCGGCGCGATGCAGCCGTATGGCGGCGCACTGTTCGACGGGGTGACGACGGGCCTCGGTGCGGCCACCCTGGCCTGCCACTGCCTGTTGCTGGAGGCTTCGGACGGGCTGGTGCTGGTGGATACCGGGGTCGTCGGCCAGGATGCCCGGCAGTCGGAGGCGGCGCACAACCCGGTGTTCCGCGCCGTGGACCGCCTACGCCTGGACCCGGCCGAGAGCGCCGCCAGCCGGGTGCGTGCGTTGGGGCACCGGCCAGAGGATGTGGCGCACATCGTCATGACCCACCTGGACTTTGATCACGCGGCGGGGTTGGTGGATTTCCCGGATGCGGCTGTCCACCTGTCGGAGGCGGAGGCGGTGGCGGCGACCGAGCCCAAGGGCGCCAAGGCTGCCGCGCGGTATCGCCAGGAGCAGTGGGGCAGCGTTGGGCGCTGGCGCATGTATAATGCGGACCGCACCTGGTTCGGGCTGCCGGCGGTGGAGGTGTTGGGGGCGGAAATCCTGCTGGTGGATTTGCCGGGCCATACACTTGGGCATCGGGGAGTGGCGATCCGGACGGGGGACCGTTGGCTGCTGCATGCCGGGGATGCCGTGTTCTTCCGTAGCGAGCTGGACGCGCAGCCGGCGATGCCGATGGCCGCCCGCGGTTATCAGTGGTTCATGGAGACCAGCCAGGTGCAGCGCCGGCGGTCGCTGAAAGCGTTGCGGGCGCTGGTGCGGGACGCTGGAGCTGACGTGGAGGTGGTGTGCACGCACGATCCGCGCGGATTTGTGCCGCTGGGTTGAGGATGGGATCTGGGGGGCATGGCCGCAGGCGGCCGCGCCGTCGGAGGTTTTGACGGTTTGCGGGCGTGGCCTGGATAATTGCCGGGACCAGCACTCGAATCGGGGTCAGGCTATGGCGCGGTCGCGCAGCAAGACCGTCAGACGGGCGAGC
>CAXTFY010000502.1:0-3408 GCA_964243265.1 uncultured Acetobacteraceae bacterium
GCATGGCGCGGCCCGACAGCAGCCTGTTCGAGCAGACGCGGGCCGACGAGGAGGCGGTGATCGCCGAGGCGGCGTCGATCGGGCGCGAGCTGGGAGTGAGCCTGGACGCCTCGGGCGCAACCGAGCCGGGGCTGAGCCTAAAGAAGGCCGCCGACGACAAGCCCTGGGCGACCTGCCGGCGGCCGTGGTCGCTGATGTACTTCACCGCGCACGGCAAGGCGCTGCCCTGCTGCATCGCGCCGTTCTCCGCCCGTGGCTATGAGAACTACACCCTCGGCGACGCGACGCAGCAGACATTGAGAGAAATCTGGAACAGCCCGGCGTATCGCAACTTCCGCACCGACCTGGTGGGCGACGCCCCGCCCAAGCCCTGCCAAGGCTGCGGGCTGCGCTGGAGCCTGTAAGGTTGGACCTGGCGCGCGTCGCCGTCGTCATCCCGGCCTGGAACGAGGCCGAGGCTATCGGACCCGTGGTGGCCGAGGTGCTGCGGGAGGGCGTCGGAGAGGTGATCGTGGCCGACGGCGGCAGCACAGACGGCACGCCTGGGGTGGCCCGTGCGGCGGGGGCGACGGTGCTCGACGCTGGCCGGGGGTATGGCCGGGCCTGCGCCGCCGGGGCTGCCGCGGCCCGGCCCGGATGCGACGTGATCGCCTACATGGACGGCGACGGCGCCGACTGCGCGGACCAGTTGCCTCGGCTGGCCGGACCGGTGCTGGACGGCGCGCAGGACTTCGTGATCGCGTCGCGCATCCGGGGCGTCAGGGCGCCGGGGTCGATGAATTGGCATCAGGTGGTGGCCGGTGCGGTGGCGGGGCGGCTGATGGGCGCGCTGTATGGCGTCCGCTACACCGACATGTGCGCCTTTCGCGTGATCCGCCGCGACGCCCTGGCGGGGCTGGGCATGGCCGAGCTGACCTATGGCTGGAACATCGAGATGCAGATGAAGGCGGCGCGCAGCCGGCTCCGCATCCTGGAGCTACCGGTGCCGTACCGGTGCCGGACCGGAGGCGTGTCGAAGGTGGCGGGGTCGCTGCGCGGCACGTTGCGGGCGTCCAGCAAGATCGTGACGACCTTCGCGCGGGTTGCCACCGCCCGGTAAGGCGGCGGAAGGTGCGGTCATGACCCCAGCAGCATCGGACGACGGCCTCCCCGCGGGCAGACGCGGGTGGGCAATCCTGACGACCATGATCGGCGTCGGCCTGGCGTCGCTGGACACCAGCATCGCCAACACTGCGCTGCCCACCATTGCCGTCGATCTGCATGCGACACCGGCCGGATCGATCTGGGTGGTCAACTCCTACCAGCTTGCCTTGGTGGCGACCTTGCTGCCGTTCGGGGCGTTGGGGGAAATCCTGGGCTACCGCCGAGTGTATGCGGTGGGGCTGGCGGTGTTCACGGTGGCGTCGCTGGTCTGCGCGTTGAGCTGGTCGCTGCCGACGCTGACGGCGGCGCGGGTGCTGCAGGGACTGGGCGCCAGCGGCATGATGAGCGTGAACACCGCGCTGGTGCGGTTCATCTATCCCCGGCGGATGCTGGGCCGCGGCGTCGGCTTCAACGCCATGACCGTCGCGGTCTGCACGGCCCTGGGACCCACCGTTGCCGCTGGTATCCTGCATGTCGCCACCTGGCCGCTGCTGTTCGCCGTCAACGTGCCGCTGGGGCTGGTGGCTGTGGCGCTCGCGACGCAGATGCTGCCGGACACGCCGCGGGCGATGCACCGGTTCGACTGGCCGAGCGGCCTGCTGAACGCATTGGCCTTCGGGCTGCTAGTGTTCGGCATCGGCGAGGTCGCGCACAGCGCATCCCGCGTGGCGGTGCTGCTGGCGCTGGCCGGGGCGGTGGCGGCCGGGGCGGCGCTGGTGCGGCGGCAGCGGCGGTTCACGGTGCCGATGCTGCCGCTGGACCTGTATCGGCGGCCGATGTTCGCGCTGTCGTCGCTGACGTCGGTGTGCTCGTTCGCGGCGCAGGGGCTGGCGTTCGTGTCGTTGCCCTTCCTGTTCCAAACGAACCTGGGGCATAGCGCGGTGGAGACGGGGCTGCTGCTGACGCCATGGCCGGTGATGACCGCGCTGGCGGCGCCGATTGCCGGGCCGCTGTCGGACCGCTTCCCGCCGGCGATCCTGGGCGGGGCGGGGATGGCGATCCTTTGCACGGGCCTTGCGCTGATGGCCATGCTGCCGGCCAATCCCACGACATGGGGGATCGTGTGGCGGATGATGGTGTGCGGCGCCGGGTTCGGCTTTTTCCAGTCGCCGAACCTGCGGGCGATCATGTCCAGCGCCCCGGCGTCCCGCAGCGGCGGCGCTAGCGGCACCGTCGCCACCTCGCGCCTGCTGGGGCAATCGACCGGGGCGGCGCTGGTGGCACTGTGCTTCGGGCTGTCGGCGCAGCACGGCCCCTCGCTGGCGCTGGCGCTGGGGGCGGGCTTCGCCGGCACCGCGAGCGTGGTCAGCCTGTCCCGGCTGTTGACCCGGCAGCCTGCCTGACCACGGGCATCCCGACTTGGACATTTCTTCTCGTACCCCGGGGTTCGCCCGCGAGCGGCAGGGCCGTGCCGGTTTACTCCGCCGCCCGCTGGCCCTAGCCTGAAAGCAACGGCGGTGAACGCCAGCCGCCCGGAGGAACGCGTCATGGCCATCCCATCCCGCCTGCGACCCACACTCGCCCTAGCCGCCGCGCTGCCCCTCGCGGCATATCCGATGGCGGCACAGGCGGCGGACCCGATCCGCATCGGCGTGATCGCCGAGAACTCCGCCATCAGCGGCATTGCCATCCCGAATGCGGCGATGGTCGCGGCCGATGAGATCAACGCCAAAGGCGGCGTCGATGGCCGCATGATCGAGATCGTCGCCTACGACGACCACAACAGCGCCGCCGACGCGGTCCGCGCCTTCCAGCGCGCGGCCAACCAGGACAAGGTGCATGCGGTGATCGCCACCTACACCAGCGAGGTCGCGCTGGCGCTGGAGCCGTGGGCCGGGCGGCTGCACCTGCCGACCATCACGCCGGGCGCGGCCAGCGACGACATCAGCAAGCGCATCCATGGCGACTACGAGCACCTGAAGTACAACTTCCACGGCTATCTAGCCTCGGCGTTCCTGGCACAGTCGGTGTGCGACGCCGCCAAGGACCTGCTGACCAGCAGCAAGCTGGGGATGAAAACCGCCGTCATCATGTCCGAGGACGCGGCGTGGACGGGGCCGCTGGACGCCGGGTATGAGGCGTGCCTGCCAAAGGCCGGGCTGCAGGTGGTCGATCACATCCGCATGTCGCCGGACACCACGGACTTCACGCCGATCTTCAACGGCATCGAGGGCAAGCATCCCGACGTGATCGTCACCGGCATCAGTCATGTGGGCGTGCAGCCGACGGTGCAGTGGGCCAACCAGCAGGTGCCGATCCCGATGT
>CAXTFY010000503.1:0-3392 GCA_964243265.1 uncultured Acetobacteraceae bacterium
AGCAGCACCGGGCCGGTGCACATGGCGCGGGCGATCTCCAGCCGGCGCTGGTCGCCATAGGGCAGCGCGCCGGCCGGGTCGTCGGCGCGGTGCAGCAGGCGGATGCGGTCCAGCCAGCCGCGGGCGCGGTCGATGGCCAGCAGCTCCGCCCGGTGGTGCCCGCCCAGGCCGAACACCGCCAGCAGGCCCGATCCGACATTGGGCATCAGGGTGTTGTGCTGGGCCACCAGCAGGTTCTCCAGCACCGTCATGCCGGCGAACAGGCGGATGTTCTGGAACGTGCGGGCGACGCGGGCGCGGCGGGCGATGCGGTGGCCGGGCAGGGTCTGCAACGCGAAGGCGGCGCCGTCCGGGTGGGTCAGCACGATGCCGCCGGAGGTCGGGCGGTAGAAGCCGGTGATGCAGTTGAACACCGTCGTCTTGCCCGCGCCGTTCGGGCCGATTACCGACGTGATCTCGCCGCGCCGTGCCTCGAACGACAGGGCGTTCACCGCGGTGAGGCCGCCGAAGCGCATGGTGAGGTCGGTGACCTGCAGGAGCGGGTTAGCCACGGCCTTCGGCCACCAGTTCGGCCGCGATTTCCCGCCGTTGGCCCAGGGCGACGCTGGGTTTGCGGCCCGACACCAGGCCGCGCGGGCGCAGCACCATGATCAGCACCAGCGCCGAGCCGAACATCAGCATCCGGTAGTCCTGCAGGTCGCGGAAGATCTCGAACCCGCCGATCATCACCACGGCCGCGAGCGCAGTGCCCAACTGGCTGCCCAGGCCGCCCAGCACGACGATGGCCAGCACGATGGCGCTCTCGATGAAGGTGAAGCTCTCCGGGCTGATGAACGCCGCGCGGGTGGCGAAGAACGCCCCGGCCAGGCCGCCGAACCCGGCGCCGATGGCAAACGCCGTCAGCTTGGTCACCGTGACGTTGATGCCCAGGCTGCGGCAGGCGACCTCGTCTTCTCGTAGTGCCTCCCAGGCGCGGCCGAGCGCCACGCGCCGCAGCCGCAGGGCAACCCAGTTGGTCAGCAATGCCAGGCCGAGGATGACGTAGTATAGGAACGCCACCCGGTGCGTCGGGCTGGGTTCCAGGCCGAAGGTGCCGGCAAAGGTTCCGGGTCCGCCGGCCATGGAGAACTGCAGGCCGAACAGGGTCGGGCGCGGGATGCCGCTGATGCCGTTCGGTCCGCCGGTGATGCTGACCGCATTCAGCAGCACGATGCGGATGATCTCGCCGAACGCGAGGGTGACGATGGCCAGGTAGTCGCCGCGCAGCCGCAGCACGGGGAAGCCGAGCATCATGCCCCATAGCGCCGCCAGCAGCCCGGCCAGGGGCAGGCAGGTCCAGAACCCCAACCCGAACGTCTGCGCCAGCAGGGCGTAGGAGTAGGCGCCGACCGCGTAGAAGGCGACGTAGCCAAGGTCCAGCAGCCCGGCGAGCCCAACGACGATGTTCAGCCCCCAGCCCAGCATCACGTAGGTCAGCACCAGGATGCCGAGGTCGATCACATAGCGCCCGAACAGCAGGGGTAGCAGCACCGCGAAGGCCAGTAGCACCGGGGCGACGAAGTGGCCGTAGCGCGTCAGGGTCTCGGCCAGGTGGCGGTTGGCGCTGTACCCGGCTGGGCGGTCGCGCCGGGTCAGCAGCCAGATCAGCCGGGCGAGGAAGATGCCGCCCACGATGGAGGCCAGCAAGCCCGGCCGCGGGATCAGGACCATGCCGGTCGGCTCGGCATCGGTCTTCACGCCGATCATTGCCGCAAACAGGCCCAGCGCCACCAGCGCCGTCAGCCCGGCGTCGCGCAGGGCTGCGACTGGGCGGGTCATACCTTTTCCACGTCGGCGCGGCCCAGCAGGCCCGTCGGCATGAAGATCAGTACGATGATGAGCACGCTGAACGCTGCCACGTCCTTGTATTGCACGCTGAAGTAGGCGGACCAGAAGGTCTCGATCAGGCCGATGGCGAGGCCGCCCAGCACGGCGCCGGGCAACGAGCCGATGCCGCCCAGGACGGCGGCGGTGAACGCCTTCACCCCGGCGACGAAGCCGATGAAGAAGTCGATGACCCCATAATACAGCAGGAACAGCAGCCCGGCGACCGCGGCCAGCGCCGCGCCGATGACGAAGGTGAGGCTGATGGTGCGGTCGGTGTCGATGCCGAGCAGGCCGGCCATCTTCTGGTCCTGCTCGCAGGCGCGCATTGAGCGGCCGAGCGGCGTCGCCGTGACCAGGTAGGTGAAGATGCCGAGCACGACCAGCGTCACCACGACGATCACCATCTGCATCCAGGACATCTGCACCTGGAAGCCGTCCATGTTCAGGATCTGCACGCCGCCGGGGATGACGGGGGCGATCACCTTGACGCGGGCACCCTGGCTGACCTGGGCGAAGTTTTGCAGCACGATGGACATGCCGATGGCGCTGATCAGCGGCGCCAGGCGGAAGCTGCCGCGCAAGGGGCGGTAGGCGATGCGCTCGATGGTCCAGCCGTACAGGGCGGCTATTCCGGCGGCGAATATCAGGGTCAGCGCCAGGGCTAGGGGGACGGAGGTGATGCCCAGGCCGGACAGGGCGGTTAGGGCGATCAGCGACAGGAAGGCGCCGATCATGAACACGTCGCCATGGGCGAAGTTGATCATGCCGATGATGCCATAGACCATAGTGTAGCCGACGGCGATCAGGCCGTAGATCATGCCCAGGGTGACGCCGTTGATGAGCTGCTGCAGCGCGTAGGCCAAGGCGCCTCCCTGGGGGTTGTCGTGTCCATGCAGAGAACACGGGGCTGGGCTGCCACGCAAGCGGCGTTGCTTGGGCGGGGTTGGGCTGTCTTGCAAAGCCAGGGAGGCGCTGCTATCTCGCGGGCACGATGGGCGCCTAGCTCAGTTGGTAGAGCAGCTGACTCTTAATCAGCGGGTCGTTGGTTCGAACCCAACGGCGCCCACCATCCCTAATTCGTTTTAAAACAACGTTGATCTACGGTATCTGGCGTCGGTCGGCGCGGGATAATTGCAGGTCTGACCGGACAAAGACGCCAATTTGTCCGGTTTGGACCGGGCACGCCGGGGAGCGTAGCCGTCGACTGCCAGCCCAGCGGGAGTGACAGGCTAAGTTTTGCAAGGTCGCCTGCCGGCCGCAGGTGAGTGCTACTCCATAGGGTATCCATCACTGGTAGCAGTGGTGGAGCAGTCACAAACCGCCGGGTTCCTGCCCCGTCTATGGGCCAGCTTGTCCGATCCGGCATCTGATCGATAACGGGAACACCTCCTACAGTCACCACACGCCCACACACGCGGATGTCGGCCCCTTGCTTTGCCCTGGCCTGGTTCGGCGCGGGCGCGGACTGCCGGTCCAGCAAGTCGGGGCAGGGGGAGGGCATGCTTGCTGTCCGTGGTCTTGCGGAA
>CAXTFY010000504.1:0-3381 GCA_964243265.1 uncultured Acetobacteraceae bacterium
CGCCAGTCATTGCCCCGTTTGTCATTGCCCCATCTGGCATTGCCCCATCTGGCATCACGAGGAGCGCTTGCGACGCGGCAATCCAGGGGCCGCCGGACCGTAGCGCAGTTCATGCCCCCCTGGATTGCCGCGCCGAAGCCGGCTCGCAATGACAGCGGCTATTTCAACGCAGCATCGTAAAGGTAAGAGCGGAGGGCAGCCGGCATAAGCAAATCTTTAAGGTCTCAGCCCTATACCAGGCAGGCCGCCGAACAACCGGCGGACCAGCCACATGTCACCAACAAAAGGCCACCTATGATGTGCATGGGCTCACCGCCATGCGGATAAGCCTGACCATCGCTGCAAAGCTGGCGATCGCATACGGCATGTTCCTGGCGCCGATCGCCTACCTCGGCTACCAAATGGTGTCCGACAAGCAAACAAACATTGAATTCGCCCTAAAGGAAATCACCGGCATCCGCTACATCGCGGTCGTCCGCGGCGTGCAGGACGTGGTAGTCCGCGGGGGCGGCATGCCGGACTTGGCCGGAAGGACCAGGGCCAACGACAAAGCCCTCGGCGCCGACCTGAAAACCGCGGCCTACACGGAGATCCTGCTGGCCGCGCTTGCGGCCACCGACCGGGGCGCCGCGGCCCAGGCCGCTGCGGACCTCATCGGCAAGGCAGCCGACGGCTCCAACCTGACGCTCGATCCCGATCTCGACAGCTTCTATACCCAGGACGCGCTGACGGTGAAGGTGCCGGCCGCCGTGGCAAGCGCCGCATCCTGGGCACGGGCGGTCGCGAACACGGCGGGCCACACCCCCTCGGTCGCCGAACGGGTCAGCATCGGCGTGCAGGTCGGCGGGCTGCAGCCGGCGCTGGACGGCCTGGCGTCCGACATAGACAACGCCGTGCAGGGCAATCCCGACGACACGGTCGATGCCGCCCTGACGCCCCGCATCGCCGAGATCGCCGAAGCCGCGAAGACGTCGCTTGCCTCGCTTGCCGACCAGGCGGCGGCAGCCGGCGCCGATCAGGTGGTCCTGCCGCTGCTCGATGCCCTCACGGCAGCCGGCGCCGCCGATGCCGACGAGCTGGAACACCTGCTGAACGCCCGCATCACAGGCTTCCGCCGGGCCGAGATGACCAGCAGCGGCGTCGCGGTCGCGCTGTTTCTCGCCGCCGTCCTTTACGTGCTCGTCGTCGTGCAGCGCGGCGCGATCAGGCCGCTGCGCGCCCTCACGACCACGATGAGCGAGCTTGCAGCCCGCAACCTGGCCGTCGAGATCGACGGCATGGCCCGGGGAGACGAGGTGGGCGGCATGGCCCGCGCCGTCCAGGTCTTCAAGGACAGCATGATCCGCGTCGATGCCCTCGCCGCCCGCGAGGCGTCCAGCATCCGCGCCAGTGAGCGCCGCTTCCGCGGCCTGGTGCAGTACACCTCCGACATGATCCTGATCTGCGCGGCCCCGGGCGCCATCACGTATCAAAGCCCGGCGGCAGGAAGCACCTGGGGCTACCCAGCCGACGGATTGCTGGGCATCTCCCTGATCGCCCTGATCCACCCCGACGACCAGCCCGCGGCACAGGAGGTCTGGGAGCAGTTGCGGCAGTCACCGCCGGATGGCGACGAGGGGGCCGTCCGCAGCACCGGGCTGCGCCTGCGCGACCAGGGCGGCACATGGCGCCAGGCTGAGCTGGTCGTCACCAACCTCCTGCACGACCCGGCCATGGACGGCCTGGTCGTCACCATCCGCGACGTCACGGAACGAAAGGCGTTCGAGCAGCAGCTCACGCAGCAGGCGTTCTACGACGGGCTCACCGGGCTGCCCAACCGGGTGCTGTTCCGGGACCGCTTCGAACAGGCGCTGGTCCGTGCCGCCCGGCAGGGCAACGTGGTCGGGTTGCTGTTCCTCGACCTGGACAACTTCAAGCTGGTCAACGACGGCCTTGGCCACCAGATCGGCGACTGCCTGCTGACCGAGGCCGCCGCGCGGCTCCGGTCCTGCATCCGCGCCCAGGATACGGTCGCCCGCCTGGGCGGGGATGAGTTCGTCATCATCCTGGAGCTGCTGACCGGCGAGGAGGACGCCCTGCCCGTGGCAAGGGCCATCACGCACCAATTCAGCCGGCCGTTCAAGCTCGACGGCCGCGATGTCGTCGTCACCGCCAGCATCGGCATCGCCATCAGCGGCCCCGGCCGCGAGGACGCCGACAACCTGCTGCGCGACGCCGATGTCGCGATGTACCGCGCCAAGGGCGATGGCCGCGCCCACCACGTCGTGTTCCACCCGAGCATGCACGCCGACTCGCTGGCGCGGCTTGAGCTTGAGAACGACCTGCGGGGCGCCCTCGTCCGCAGCGAGCTGCGCGTTTACTACCAGCCCATCGTCATGCTGGACTCCGGGGCATTCAGCGAGGTCGAGGCCCTGGTTCGCTGGCAACATCCCACACGCGGCCTCATAGCGCCCGGGGAGTTCATCCCGATCGCCGAGGAAACCGGCCTGATCGTTCCGCTCGGCCTGTGGGTGCTTGAGGAAGCGTGCCGGCAGGTCGCCGCCTGGCACCTGCAGCGTCCCAGCCAGCCCGCGTTGACGCTCAGCGTCAATCTGTCGCCCCGGCAGTTCCAGCAGCCTTCCCTGGTCGCCGACATAGCCCGCGCGTTGCGGGACTCAGGTCTTCCTGCCAGTTGCCTCAAGCTGGAGATCACCGAAAGCGTAATCATGCGGGATGTGGAAGCCACGATCCGGACGTTGTGGACGCTGAAGGACCTCGGCCTCAAGCTCGCCATCGACGACTTCGGGACCGGGTATTCCTCCCTGTCCTATCTCAAGCGGCTGCCGATCGACGTGCTCAAGATAGACCGCTCCTTCGTGAGCGGCCTCGGACAGGGTCAGGAAGACGCGGCGATCATCCATGCGATCATGGCGCTCGCCAAGTCGCTGAACCTTAAGGTGACGGGCGAGGGCATCGAAACCATTGAGCAAGCGGCGCAACTGGGCGACTGGGGGTGCGACCAGGGCCAGGGCTACCTTTACAGCAAGCCGCTCGATAGCCAGCAGGCCGGCATACTGCTTGGAACGGCGCAGCAGCAAGTTTCCGGCCAGCATCCCAGCCGGGCGACCCTACTCGCAACCTAACGGCCGGACCCCCTGCGCCGGGTTGTCCCTGCTGAGCTAGGCCGGTCACCTGGGACAGGGCAGGAGCTTGGCATTGCGGGCGGTGGGCGGCCGATCGTATGGAGCCGGATGCCCGCTGCGATGCGGCAGTTCCACAGGTTGGGTTGGATATACCCAGCCCCATCCATCAGGCCACCCCCGTAGAACCAAACCCCTGCTCCCCCCGCACCGTCCCGTCCAGCTCCCCCACCTCTACCACCCCCAACTGCGGCGCCGGCGC
>CAXTFY010000505.1:0-3321 GCA_964243265.1 uncultured Acetobacteraceae bacterium
CCGTCCCCGCCGACGCGGCCACCAAGCTGCTGCTGCGTTGCCGCCCGGAATGGCAACCCTGCAACGAACTCAACCGCAGGGTAGGCAGCCCTGCTTGATCGCTCTGAGGTAGTCCCCGTCTCGGACAGGTGGTCAGGCTTGGTTCGCCAGAGAGCCTGTTTGATTAGATTACACTTCAGATTTTTAGTGAGTTGCATGTGGGAGTTTGCTGGAACGGCGGCCAAACCCCAAGCAAACAAATATTCAGCACGGAACAAACTGCCGTCTCCCCAGATCGGGGCTCCCCCAAGCTGGTGTTAAATAATGCAGCATTTGTGCGAGCCTGTGGAGTCTTCTCAAATATGCTCTCAAAAGGAAGTTGCAGTTGGCTGATATCCTGCCGTTAGCTGTTGTGATCGAGACCGCCCGGCTGGCAGCCGTCCGCTCTTACGATCTCACGGTTCCTGGTTTGCAAGCTACCCTAGGCGAGATCGCCGTCTCGTTAGCCAAGTCCTATAGTGCTGCCTTCGCCCTCATCTCCCTGATAGATGCAAACACAGTGCATGTCGCAGCGCAGGTTGGCTTATCAAGCGAGCCGACCTCGCGGTTCGGCGCCTTCTGTCACCATGTCATAGCAGAGCCGAATGGCTCGCTTGTCGTTCGCGACACCGCTCTTGACGCCCGGTTCCACATGTCCCCGCTGGTCCGTGGCGCGCCAAGAATCCGATCATATGCTGGGATCGCACTGGTTGACGACCAAGGGTATGCGCTTGGGGCAGTCGGAGTTCTTCATACCAGCCCACTTGCCACAGCTGATCTTCCCGTTGATGACCTGGTCCGTGCTTCTGCATGTACCTTAGCTAGCCTTCAGGCAGGGCGAGCCGGGCTCGTCTCCAAAGTGGGTCCGGTCGCGAAGCATGTTGGAGGAGTGACCGAGCGGCCGGAGGTTCAGACCACCGTGCTGAGCGCACCTGCACTTTGGATTGGCATACGGACGGAGGGATCTGGCCGCCTGCTCTGGAATTTAGGACCTGGACGCATGATAAGGCGTGTTGCCGAGGATAGTCCGGCAAGTCGAGCGGGTCTCCGAGTTGGAGACGTGCTCCTCGACATCGATGGTCATGCCACGCGAAGGCGGAATGACATCGAGGACAGGTTTTCCAGGTATCAAACCGGGGACGTTGTTCAACTACGAGTGCTGCGGGGATGGAGACGTCATTCCTTCAGGGTAAGGCTCGATACCGCCCCCTTGGAAAAGCGAGGCCAGGTTGATGGCGACGAGGCACGATGCCTGGGTCAGCATGGTACTGCGCCTCTGATCCCATGACGTCCGTGGCCAGAGGCCATTATTGAGGAAAGCTCAGCACGGCTTCACGACAAGGCTGGTGTTTAGTGAAAAGCGTGAGACGGGGATTTAGCTATAGATACATCGGCTCGAACACAAGGCATTGCCAGGACCGCCTGGACCGGCCGCGGCTCTTAGGATTTGTCCAAAGCTTCATGAATGGTTGTAGAGCGCTTCCTGCAATCGTCTGAATGACCTACTTAGTCGTTGAGGAGGGCAAGCGTCATGGGCGCGATCTGGAGTTTGCATGCCGGCAGCCGGTTCAGGCCATCGCGTGGCAGTAATTCGTCAGCCGCTGGTGCCGTGAGATGGCTGACTGCCCTTGGTATGACAGTCGCAGTTGGCATGGTGGCGCTCGGCGCCATGGTGCTGCTCGATGCTCGCCGGGACGCTTGGAGGCAGTCGGAGCAGGCCGCGGACAATCTCGCAATAGCACTGGAACGGGACATTGCCCGCAACATCCAGGTTTATGACCTCTCGCTGCAGGGCGCCACAGAGGCACTGCATCTGCCCGGCATAGACGACGTCAGCCCTGACCTGCGACAGGCGGCGATCTTCGACCGTGCGGCGAATGCCGAGTACCTCGGCTCGTTACTGGTGCTGGATGCCAAGGGCACGGTGATGGCCGACTCCACTGCCGTGCAGCCACATCCATTGAACTTCGCCGACCGCGACTACTTCCAGGTCCACCAGGGGCAGACCGATGCTGGACTTTATCTCAGCCGCCCTTTCCACAGCCGCCTGCGCGGCGGCGACCCAAGCGTCGCGATCAGCCGCCGTCTCCCCGACGTGGACGGCCGGTTCGCCGGCATCGTTGTCGGCACGATGCGGCTGGCCTACTTCCAGAGCCTGTTCGAGCAGCTCAACCTGGGAACTGGCGGGGCGGTGCTCCTGCTGCGCACCGACGGCCTGTTGATCGCACGCCGGCCGTTCCGTGAAGCCGACATAGGCCGTGACCTTAGCGCCACCGATGGGTTCCGCCAGTATAATGCTGCCGGCTCCGGCCGCTTCGTGGGAACGTCAAGCCTTGATGGAGTTCAACGCGCCTACACCTTCCGCCACATCGGCAGCCTGCCGCTGGTCCTGAGTGTGGCGGTATCCCTCGATAATCTTTACGCGGCATGGTGGCACAAAGCCTCGGGGATCGGGCTGATCCTCGCGGTACTCTGCGTTGCCACGGTCGCGCTCTGTATCCTGTTTCGCCATGAGGTGCTGCGCCGACTGGCTACGGAGGCCGACCTGGTCGAGGCAGCTGGCAGGCTGTCGATTTTGGCGGCAACTGACGGGCTGACCGGCCTTTCGAACCGCCGTGCGTTCGATGCGGCGCTGGCCGGAGCGTGGCAGACAGCCGCGGAGAACGGGACCCTGCTCGCCCTGCTCATGATCGATGCCGATCGCTTCAAGAGCTATAACGATCATTATGGCCACCAGGCGGGCGACTTGGTGCTGCAGCGCATCGCCGATTGCATTCAGGTCAACACGCGGTGCCCCGGAGACTTCGGCGCTCGCTATGGCGGCGAGGAGTTCGCGGCGTTGCTGCCCGGCGTCGGCCTGCAGTCCGCCGTCGGGGTAGCCGAGCGGCTGCGGAGCACCATTGCAGAACTTAGTATCCTGCATGATGCCAGCCCAAACGGACAGATCACCGTAAGCATAGGCGTCGCGGTCGCGCACCCTCGGCGCGGGACAGGTAGTGAATCTCTGCTGCAGCAGGCGGACAACGCCCTGTATGAAGCTAAACGGGCCGGACGTGACAAGGTCTGCTCCGCCGGCCATCTTCTTGTCCCAGCTCCGGACGGCTTGGCCGCTATCGGATGCGGCAGCAGCGGCGTATAAGGGCTTTGGTGCGTAAATCAGATTGTAGACGTGCGATGGTAGCTGAGTGCCGTTTCAAGCAATCCGTTGCGACATCGGCATGCCGAGACGGGTCATCCGGTTCAGCACCGAGCAGGCGGCCTTGGTTTCGGTATTCTGGGTTAGCAGGGTCCGGGCACGAAGGC
>CAXTFY010000506.1:0-3321 GCA_964243265.1 uncultured Acetobacteraceae bacterium
AGCCCGAGGGTGCCATCACCCATCCCGGCAGCGCCAACCCGGCTGCACATGTGACTCGGTTTTAAACCACGCCCCGAGGCGGCCGCAGGCCGCGATCGACATCCAGGGCTTCGGCGACACCCGTCCGCTCGTACCCACGTCGGCAGGCATACGCGAGCCGCAGAACCGTCGCGTCGAGATTGTCCTGCGGTAAGCTGAGAGCAGAGCCGGAGCGCATCCCTGCGCCCTGGTCGGTTCGCCGGCCCCGCCCATCGTGGGCAACCCACCTTCGGTCAGCGCTCCGGTGTCCAAACCTCTATCGTGCCTAGTGACGGGCTTGGGCGGAAGCTGCTGAAGTTCCTGACATCCCACCTCGGTCCGGCGCCGCCCAGCACATCGGCCAACTGGCGCGCCCGCTCCGCGTCCTCAGGATGGAAGAAGCGGATCACGGGCGCGGACGGCGTGTCCGCCACCACGCGGGTCTGCACCTTGGCGGCGAGCGGGGCGACCACGGCTGCCAGGCGGGCGGCCTCGGCTTCTCCGGCTTCCGAGCCGGTGCGGTAGTGGATGACGACCCGGCTCTCCGAAGACGACGGCGGGGACAGGAGCGTCGCGTCGCGGGGCTGCCAGGACGGGGACTGCTCGGACTGAGCGTGCCACTGGGCAGCCCGTTGCGCGTCGGTCAGGAGGTCAGTCCCGTAGCCTGGGACATCCAGGGGGTGAGCAGACTCTGGTTGCGGATGGGCCTGCTGGGTTTCAGCATGAGCCGTCACCGACAGGGCTGGCGGTAATAGCGGCGCCAGGGAGTCGGCCTGCGCAGTCGTAGGCAGCGCGGGCGTCGCTACCTGCCGTAACGGTGGCGCCGGTGCTGATGCCGTTCCCGGTAACGCAGGGGACGCCAGCCGCAAGGGAGCAGGTGGCTGCGCAAGACCAGCCGCCCTGCCCGGAGGCGTCGGCATGTCGCGTTGCGGGACAGCGTAGTAGAACAGGCCTCCCGGCGCAAATACAGCAGCCGCACCCATGGTAATGCAGGCGGCCACCCCGGCGGCCCCAAAGATCCACCATCGCCGACCGGGTCGCGCCGAAACCGCAGGTCGCAGCTCGGCCCTGCGGTCAACGGGGCGGTCCGGGGCAGCGCTGGCCGGGGGCCGAACCGGTGCAACTGGGGCGGTGATGACTGGGATGGCCGCGGTAGGCGGCGCAACCGCTGCCGGTTCCGTCTCCTGCCCGGTCAGCGTCCGGCGGAGTGGGGTGAGCTCGGCGTCGTCCAGCAGTGCCCAGAACGCGGGACCGCCGACGAACAGGATTTGCACACCCCCAGGCGTGCTTGCGATCCGCTGCAGCGCGGGCAGCGCCGCCGGATCGAGCGTTTCGGCGCATTCCACCATCAGGACGATGCGATCCCGCGTACCCCGGCGCTGTTCCAGGAGGCAGGCGAGGTGTGCCTCGGCATCCACGTCGGCATCGTTCTCACCCCCATCAAGATCGATCTGGACCAGGATGCGCTGCAGCGTCAGGGGCGAGTTGAGCGGGTTATCGACCCGCACCGACATTAAGCCTCCATTTGCCATTGCGATGGCAGCGGCCTCAAGCCCGGCGACCCGGGTTGCCGGGTTTGCCGCGATGATCGCCGCGCACCGCGGCCCCTTCGACAGGCCCACTGCCCCGTGCAGCCTGGTAGACTGCTGCCTCGGGCGGGCTGCCTCGCTGTGGGAGCCGTCCATGGTCATCCTCGTTCTTCATGCCTTTGGGAAATTTTGAGCCGGCGGAACGGGTCCTCCTCTTCTGCGCTGGCCGACACATTCAAGTGGACCGCAAACTCGATCCGCCATACGGGACGCACTATGACCCAGGCTCCGGTCCGATCTGGCTTCCCGGTTGGGCCGCCGCAGTCCTGACATGGGACGAGGACTGGTCCGCCCCGGGTACCAGCATCGACACGGTGCCCTTGAAGGTGCCCACCTCGGCCAGGGTCTGCGTGCTTGCATGGGGGCTGCATCGTTACCGGCGTATCCAAGCCTGCGACCACGGATGAACCGCTGCTCCGCTACAACGATGAACGCAGTATGTGCCAGAGCCGTTCAGGTTGCGGCCATACGGCGGAGCTGGGTCCTGAGGTCGATGACCTTCGGCACCGTGCGTGTAAGTCGGCACCGGGCCAAACTCCCCTATACAGGACTGAGCGTGACAGGGGAGCCTGGCCCGGTGCCGCTTTACATGGAACCTGCTCCGGCGGGTCTGTCGCTACCTTTGCTCGTCGGACCGGTATGCGTCGCGACCGTATGTCTGTCGGTCGGCGCCGGTGCGGTAGGCCCCCTCGCGCTGGTAGCCTCCCTGCTGGTTGCCGCGGTCGTCATACTGTTCGCGGCGGCCCTCAGCTCGGTGATGACCGATCGCGCAGCCGGCAGCGGCACCAAGCAAGCCGTGGTGCCCGGCGACATGGCCGGCGACCCCGCCGATGGCAGCGCCGGTCAGGCAGCCCGCCTGCGCAGGCACTCCGAACCCGACAACGGCAACGCCGCCGAGCAGCACCAACATGGACAACCTCTTCATAGCGACGATCTCCGGACTGCGCGGCTGCCCCAATGACGAGCCGACTTACAATCAACGCAGATGCGCTACTTTCGTTCCCAAAGTATTATAATTTGGACGTTTCCAGAGCTGTGTGCTGAGCTTCCCTCACCGTTGGTCATCAGTCATGTTCGGTTCCGGGGTGGTGAGGTTAGGACTGGGGCGTGGGGCCGAGGAGGTCTCTTGCGGGGGCGAAAGCGGAAGTAGCTGATCCGCTCGCGCGAGAAGTCCCTGCCATCATGGCTGCACCCAGGAGCGTGGTTGTAGACCAGCGCCGGCCGATGCCCCCGTTCCGAAACGTTTCGAGTGGTTGATCCACATAGTAGAAACCCGTGATGGGTAGGGTCACAACCGGCGCCGGTAGTGACCCTACCCAAAGTTCATTTTACTGGTATAGTCAATACATTAGGCAGCAACTTGGGCGGGCTCGCGGTTGCGAGCCGGTTCACACCCCTGATCCCTGCATCACGCTGTCCCGGGTCCGAGTATGCACACGGTTCGGCAGCGGCTGCGAGGATCGCACGGGCCACCGCTGCTAGGTGGCCAGCCTTGTTTCTTCCAAGGTCAGCACCTTTGCCAGTGCCAACTCCAGCGTGGCCAGTTCCCACGCCCCGCCCAACGGCCGGACCAGGAACACAGTGCCACAGTCCGTCGGGTTCATGAGGTAGAGAACGGCGGCAGGATGACGGCGGAAGACCTCTGCAACCTCTAGGAAGTCTTGAAGGTGCGTGACGAGCCTTACGCGCAGGCCCAGAGGGCGCGAGCAGCTCC
>CAXTFY010000507.1:0-3318 GCA_964243265.1 uncultured Acetobacteraceae bacterium
GCGCGAGCGGCTGGTGGCGATCGGCTTGCGCCCGATCTCGGCGCTGGTGGACATCACCAACTTCTTCACCTTCGACCTCGGCCGTCCGCTGCACGTCTTTGACGCCGACAAGGTGCAGGGTGGCGTCCTGCGCCTCCGCCCCGGCGCGGGCGAGACCTTCCGGGCGCTGAACGGCAAGGACTACATCGCGGACCCAGCGGATTGCGTCATCGCCGACAGCGCCGGGGTGCAGTCCCTGGCCGGCGTGATCGGCGGCGAGGCCACCGGCTGCACCGACGCAACCACGGGCGTGTTCATCGAATGCGCCCTGTTCGACCCGGTGCGCGTGGCCCTGACCGGCCGCCGCCACGCCATCACCTCCGACGCCCGCCAGCGCTTCGAGCGCGGCATCGACCCGGCCCTGCTGCCCGACGCCCTGCAGGCAGCCACCCGCATGATCCTGGAAATATGCGGCGGCACCGCCAGCGTGGTCGTATCCGCCGGGGCCGAGCCGGCCTGGCAGCGCAGTGCCACGCTGCGGTTCGAGCGCCTGGAGACCCTGGGCGGCCTGGCCCTCGCACCCAACGCCGCAATGGCATCACTGGAAGGGCTGGGCTTCACCGTCCAATCCCGCACCCAGGCCACGGTGACAGTCGCCGTCCCGTCCTGGCGCAACGACATCGCCGCACCCATCGTGCTGGACCAGGCGCTCAGCCTGCCCCCCGCCCAGGCCGCCGCCGCCGTCGAGGGCTGCGCCGCCGTGGAGGCCGAGTGCGACTTGGTGGAAGAAGTGCTGCGCCTACACGGCCTGGACAACATCCCCCCCGTGTCCCTCCCCCGCCTGTCCGCCGTCCCGCCCGCCGTGCTGACGCCGCGTCAGGCCCGCACGGCGCTGGCCCGCCGCACCCTGGCCGCCGCCGGGCTGCTGGAGTGCGTCTCATTCAGCTTCATGGACAGCCGGGCCGCGGCGGCGTTCGGCGACGCGCCGGAGTCCCTGCGGCTGCTGAACCCCATAGCGTCCGACCTGGACCAATTGCGCTCCACCCCCGTCGCCACCCTGGCGCAGGCCGCCCAGCGCAACGCCGCCCGCGGCTGGCCCGACGCCCGGCTGTTCGAGGTCGGCCCGGCCTTCGCACCGGACGGGCAGCAAGTGGTAGCCGCGGGCGTGCTGGCCGGCCATACGCTGCGGCATCCGCTGGCGCCCGCGCGGCCGATGGGCGCAATGGACGCGAAGGCGATGGTGCTCGATGTACTGGCGGCGCTCGGACTGCCGATGGACAGCCTGGGGGTGACAGTAGATGCGCCAGGCTTCTACCACCCGGGCCGCTCCGGCGTGGTGCGGCAGGGGCCGAAGCTGGTGCTGGCGACGTTCGGCGAGCTGCACCCGGGCGTGCTGCAAGCCCTGGACCTGGCTGGCCCGGCGGCAGCGTTCGAGGTCTTCCTAGACCGCATCCCGGAGCCGAAGCGCCGCCGCCGCGCCGCGCCGGACCTGCCGCAGTTCCAGCCGGTCCGGCGCGACTTCGCCTTCCTGGTGGCGGCTGAAACACCCGCCGACGCCGTCCTGCGGGCCGCCCGCGGGGCGGACCGCGCGCTGGTGTCTGGCGCTAGCCTGTTCGACGTGTACGAGGGCGACAACGTCCCACAGGGCCAAAAATCGGTCGCAGTGGACGTCGTCCTGCAACCGCGCGAGCACACCCTGACCGATGCCGAGATCGAGGCGGCCAGTGCCAAGGTAGTGGCCGCCGTGGCAAAGGCGACGGGCGGCGTCCTCCGGTAGAGGCTTGGCGAAGGTTGATCACTCCCAGCGATGGCGGCTTTTCCCCGCTTTCAATCCCGCTGGCGCTGTTCCTGTTGGCAGCGTCGCCTCCTGCCGCGCATGACGACGCCCGCACGACGTTGTCCGGACTGGTCGGCCGCAGCAAGGCCGAGCTGGTCCAGCGGCTTGGCCCCTCGTCGGATGCGATCACGACCATCGACGGCGAGCGGCTGCTGTATGAAACGCTCGACGCCGGGCAGCTCGGCGAGAGAAGCGGACAGAGCACCCGCGCCGGCGACTCGGTTGGCGTCGGCCCCTATCCCCGCACCTACTCCTTCCGGTGCACGACGGAGGTGGTGATCCGGAACGGGCGCGTGGCGGCATTCAACCGCAGCGGCAACGACTGCCGCTAGGGCCGGCCGCGGCCCTGTCCCTTGGCGCAGGACGGACCGTGCGCGCGGACCCTCTCGGGCAAAGCGCGATCACCGGTTTCGCGGCCCGGGCAGGCCACTGAAGCCCCGCAGCGTCCGCCCGTTGAGGCCGCGACTGTCCTGCACCCTTCGCCCGCGCCTTTGGAACGAGAAAACAGGACAGCCGGGCGCTGCCGGGAATGGCTGACTTTTTGCCGGATAACGCCTACATCGGTGCAATGACCGACACCCCCCTGCACCTGATCCGCAACTTCTCGATCATCGCCCACATCGACCACGGGAAGTCCACCCTGGCCGACCGCCTGATTCAGGCATGCGGCGGGCTGACCGACCGCGAGATGACGGCGCAGGTCCTGGACAACATGGACCTGGAGAAGGAGCGCGGCATCACCATCAAGGCGCAGACCGTCCGCCTCGCCTACAAGGCGCATGATGGCCTGACCTACCAGCTCAACCTGATGGACACGCCGGGCCACGTGGACTTCGCCTACGAGGTCAGCCGCAGCCTGGCCGCCTGCGAGGGCAGCCTGCTGGTGGTGGACGCCAGCCAAGGGGTGGAGGCGCAGACGCTCGCCAACGTGTACCAAGCCATCGACGCCAAGCACGAGATCGTCCCCGTGCTGAACAAGATCGATCTCCCGGCCGCCGAACCCGACAAGGTGAAGCAGCAGATCGAGGACGTGATCGGCCTCGACGCCTCCGACGCCGTGATGATCAGCGCCAAGACCGGCCTCAACATCGAGGGCGTGCTGGAGGCGCTGGTCACCCGCCTGCCCCCCCCCGTCGGCGACGCCAACGCCCCCCTGAAGGCCCTGCTGGTCGATAGCTGGTACGACCAGTACCTGGGCGTCGTCATCCTGGTCCGCATCAAGGACGGCCGCCTGAAGCGCGGCCAAAAGATCCGCATGATGTCCAACAGCGCCACCTTCAACGTCGAGCAGGTCGGCGTCTTCACCCCGAAGATGATCCCCACCGGGGACCTTGGCCCCGGCGAAATGGGCTTCATCACCGCCTCCATCAAAACCGTCGCCGACTGCAACGTGGGCGACACCATCACCGACGACCGCCTGCCCGCGACGCAGGCCCTGGCCGGCTTCAAGCCCAGCATCCCCGTCGTCTGGTGCGGCCTGTTCCCCGTGGACGCCGACGACT
>CAXTFY010000508.1:0-3317 GCA_964243265.1 uncultured Acetobacteraceae bacterium
CTCGCCGCGCGTGGTGGTGGTGGGCGGCTCCACCAGTGCCGCGGCGGTCTGCCACGCGCTGCTCAACCGCATGCCGCAGGTGAGGTTCGCCGCCGGCAGCATCACGCTGATGCACCGGCGCGAGCTGCGCATCTACTACCCCGACGCGGCCAGCGCCACGGCGGAGGGCTACACCGAGTTCACCGACGACGACATCTGCCCGATCAGCGGGCGCGTGTTCCGCTTCGCCGGCTTCCGCCTCGACTCCCGCGAACTGGTGATGCAGGCGCGCGGCATCGGCGGGCGCGCCCCCGAGCCACGCCTGGCGCTGCACATGCTGAGCCAGCCGGCCGACCCCGCGGCGTGGCGCATCATCGAGGCGGCCGACGTGGTGATCGCCGCCATCGGCTACCGCCCGAACGTGCTGCCGGTGCTGGACGAGGACAGCGCGCCGATCAGCCTGCTGGCCCGCACCGGCCCGCAGCAGCCGCTGGTGGACGGCCTGTGCCGGGTGCTCGACGCGGACAGCGCGCCGCTGCCCGGCTTGTTCGGCATCGGCCTGGCCGCCGGCTTCGTGCCGCGTGGCCGGCTTGGCGGCGAGCCCAGCTTCCGCGGCCAGGCGAACGGGTTGTGGCTGTGGCAGAACGACGTCGGCGCCCTGATCGTCGATGCCGTGCGCCCACCCGCCGTGCGAGCACCCACCATGCCGGCATTCGAGATGCCGGCGTTCGAGCTGTCCGCTGCGATGCCCGATCCGGGCACCGCATGGCCCCACGCGACCCTCGCCTGGGATGCCACCGCTGCCGCCGTCGAAAGGGTCTGATCATGCGCGTCCCGCTCACCCGGCCCAACCCGCCCAAGCTCAGCCAGGCCACGGCGTTGCTGGGCGCCATTGAGGACCGCGGCGTCTTCAGCAACTTCGGCCCGGTGAACACCGAGTTCGAGAGCCGGATGCTGGCGTTGATGTTCGCCGGCCAGGGCGCCTGCATGACCGTCTGCAACGCCACCATCGGCCTGATGCTGGCGATCCAGAACGCCATCGGCGAACGCCCGACGCAGCGCCGCTACGCGCTGATGCCCTCGTTCACCTTCGCCGCCACCGCCCACGCGGCGATGTGGTGCGGGCTGACGCCGCTGCTGTGCGACATCGACCCGGATGACTGGTGCGCCTCCTCGGCGGTGGTCGAGCAGATGCTCCTGCAATACGGCAAGGAGATCGCGGTCGTCGTGCCGTATGCCACCTTCGGCCACGACATCGACCTGCCGCGCTACGAGGCGCTGAGCCGCCGGCATGGCGTGCCGGTGGTGGTGGACGCCGCCGCCTCGCTGGGCACCATCCAGGCCGACGGGCACGGCTTTGGCACCGGCTTTTCCGGCACCGTGGTGTTCTCCATGCACGCCACCAAGTCGTTCGCCACCGGCGAGGGCGGCCTGATCTACAGCGCCGACCTGGCGACCATGCGCCAGCTGCGCGCCATGGCCAACTTCGGCTTCGGCCTGCCGCGCACCGCCACCATGCCCGGCCTCAACGCCAAGCTGAGCGAGGTCGGCGCCCTGCTCGGCCAGTTGCGGCTGACCGACTACGACCGGGTGATGACCCATCGCGCCGAACTGGTGCAGCTGTACCGCAAGGCGCTGCCGGAGATGAGCTTCCAGCTCGAAGGCCCGGCGCGCCAGGCGCAGCAGTTCGCCTCCGCCCTGCTGCCGCCCGACCTCGCCGTGCACCGCGCCGCGATCCAGGCCGGCATGACCGAGGACGGCATCGGCACCGCCACCTACTTCAGCCCGCACCTCGCCGAGCAGGACTACTTCATCAAGCACGCGGTGTGCGGCGCGCTGCCGGTGACGGAGTCGGTCGCCGGCCGCATGCTGAGCCTGCCGCTATACGACGCGATGCGGCCGCGCGACGTGGCGGCGGTCGCAGCGTCGCTGAAGCGGCAGATGGGCCTGGTGCGGGAGCGGCAGTTGCTGCCGTTCCGCCACGGCCTGCCGGATGCCTCCGACCTCGCCTTCGCCGCCGCCGCACTGCCGCTCGAGCCGGCCCGGCCGCTTGTGGCCATGCACGACTAGCCAGGCTGGATTTCCCGTGACAACGCCGCACCTCCGGACCGGCGCAAGCACGGGCGCAATTATGGGCGCAAGCACGGGACAAAGCCTGGCCGCCATCGGGCGCGGCCAGGCCCAGCGCCTGACCGTGCTCGACTCCGTGCGCGGCATCGCGGCCATGGTCGTGGTGGTCCACCACTGCCTGCTCACGCAGCCGGCCTTCAGCGACTACTTCTTCTCCACCTGGCGCACCGCCGCCACGACCTGGCCGCAATACCTGCTGTTCCACACGCCGCTGCGCATCGTCTGGGATGGCTACGAGGCGGTCACGCTGTTCTACGTGCTGAGCGGCCTGGTGCTGATGCTGCCCTGGGTGGAGGGTCGCCCGCCAGGCTACCTCGCCTACTGCGTCAAGCGCATCTGCCGCATCTACCTGCCCTACTGCGCCGCCGTCGCCGGAGCCGCGCTGCTGGCCGTGCTGCTGGCCGGCTCGGCGAACGTGCCGGGGGCGAGCGACTGGGTGAACCACATGACGTGGAGCAACCCGGTCACGCCGGCCATGCTGGTCGACCACGGCCTGATGATCGGCCACTACAACACGCTCAACGGCGTGATCCATTCGCTGATCTGGGAGATGCGGGTGTCGCTGCTGTTCCCGCTCCTGGCGCTGCCGCTGGTGCGCTGGAAGGCCCGTGGCGCGCTCGGCGCCTGCGCCGTCCTGCTGGCGTTCATCGTCCTGGTGCAGGCCGGCTTCGCGCCGCCCGGCGGCGGCGTGGCACTGCTCGAGGTCAGCCCAACCCTGGGCACGGTTGGAAAACTCCTGCTGGAGCTGCAGTGGACCGCCTACTACGCCTGCTTCTTCGTGCTCGGCGCCACCATGGCGATGCACCTGGGCGCGATCCGCCGCCTGCTGGCGCGGTTGCCGCCGGTCGCGCGCTGGGCGGTGCTGCTCGCCGGGCTGCTGGTGTTCCAGGCGCACTGGACGCGCATCCATCCGCTGCAGGAGGTCATGGTGGCGCTCGGCTCGGCGCTGGTGATCGCCGCCGCCCTCTCGCCCGGCGCCATCGAGCGCGGCCTGATGCACCCGCTGCCGCGCTTCCTCGGCCGCATCTCCTACAGCGTCTACCTGGTGCATGTGCCGCTGCTGCTGGCCGCCGTGATGCTGCTGCAGGGGCGCGTCGCCATGCTGCCCGTCCTGCTGTCTATCCCGCCCGCCGCCGTGGCGCTCGGATGGCTGTTCCACGCCACCGTCGCCCAGCCAGCCGCACAACTGGGCATCCGACTGGCAAAGC
>CAXTFY010000509.1:0-3311 GCA_964243265.1 uncultured Acetobacteraceae bacterium
GCTGGGTCGTCAACCTCCGCCAGCGCGCCCTGCGCGAGGCGGGCCTGGCCGCTCCCGCCGGCAAGCCCGGTGGCCGCTGCCAGACCGACGTGAGCGATCCGGCCAACCGGCTCCCGCCACGAGGACGGGACGGGGACGCCCGATGAACCGCACCCTCCTCCCGGCAGCCCTGGCGGGGCTGCTGCTCGGCGGCTGCGCCAGCACGGTCCCGGTGCCGACCACGGTCGAGACGGCCGGGATGCCGAACCCAGAGAATGCGCTGCGGCAGAGCATGCAGCATGTGGACGCCGAAATGTCCCAGTTGGGCCAGCTCTCCCCGCGGGGCGAGCGGGCCGTGGGGCCGCTGGTGCCCGAGGACCTGCAGCGCACCGTGTCGTTCAACTGGTCCGGCCCGCTCGACAAGGGCGTGGCCAAGCTGGCGGCCAGCATCGGCTACACCTTCTTCATCACCGGCCCGGCTGGCGCCCAAGAGTTGCCGGTTGCGGTGCAGATCCAGTCCGTGCCGGTCCTCCAGGTGTTCCAGGCCTTGGGCGAGCAGGCCGGCGCCAACGCGACCGTCGAGGTCGATCCCATCCGCCACTCGGTGCAGGTCATCCATCATGTCTGACCCGATCCCGCCCCTCGATCCTGCCATCCTCGCCAGCGTTGCCGGTGCCGCCCTCTTCCGAACGGAAAGCACGCGGCCTTGGCCATACGCCCCCAGCGGCGCTTTCGGCGATGATCTTGGCCTCGACCTGATCATGGCCCCTCCAGGCGGCGGCAAGACGGTGTTCCTCAACGTGGCCTGTGCTGCACTTCCCGACACGGCCCCAGAGGTCCCAGCCGATCGGCCCATCCCCGGAGGTGAGCTATGAACGCACGGCAAACCTTGCTTGCAGCAGCCACGGTCCTGTCCAGCCTGGCGCTTGGCACCCCAAGCTGGGCCGCTGATCCAGCGTTGACCTCCCCGCGCCTGCCGCCCGACCCGACACCTGATCTGGTTGAGCAGGCCGTTCCCGACCTCGCCAACCCGCTCAACAAGCCGATCACCGGCGCGCAGGTGGACCCACTCGTGACCGGCACCCGGGCACCGCCGTCGCTGGAGGCGCTGCAGGCCACACGGCCCGGCGACGAGACGGGCAACGGGTTGGAGCCCGGCCGTTCCGACATGGTGCGGACGGCCGCGCTCACCTACGGCGCCCAGGGCGGCCTGGCCGGGCGCTCCTTCGCGCTGAACGAGATGCTGCGCCGCTACCAGTCGCAGCTCGACACCAGCTACGACTTCCATACCCTCGTGCTGCCGGTCAGCAACGGCCAGACCCTGATGCGCCCCCCGGTGGTCTCGGCGGCCCAGATGGCTTTCGCACTGGGCGACAACGGCCAGGTCGCCCGCGAGACCTCCTGCATCTACCAGATCACCCGGCAGGCGCAGCTGTCCTCGGCGCCGCCGAACTGGCGGGCCTACCTGGTCCGCACCTGGTCCGAGCCGCGCCGGCCGACTGATGGCGCGCTGCCCCGCACCAAGCAGGAGGTGGCCTACTGGAACAAGTGGGTGGCCGAGGGCTGGGCGCGCGGCGAGACGCAGGCCGTGCAGATCTACCTTTCCGACCTGGGCCGGCTGGAACGCGACATCGTGGGCATGGCCCGCTACCGGGTGCTGCTGCGGGCGCGCCTGGTGGAGCAGCCCCGGGTGGCGTTCCAGAACCGCATCGTGGACGGCGGGCGGGACAGCGTGCATGTCGGCGACCGGACGATCCGCATCACCGATCAGCCGGGCCTGCAGGGCAACCCGCGCCGCTGGACGCCGGCCGCGGGGTGCCCGCAGTGATCGTGCAAATGGAGACCGGCGGCACGCTGATCGAGATCGGCATCGTCATCCAAGAACGGCTGAACGATCTCGTCGGCTCCCTTGGCCTGGCGCACGATGCTTGACAGCGTAGTTCCGCTCCTTGCCGGCGCCACTCCCTCGGCCTTCACCTGGCCGGATGATGGCCAGCGCTGGGTGCAGGACGCTCGCAGGAGCGCGCCTGGACTGGACTCACTCCTGACCTGGGCGTTCCGGGCCGGGGCGTCGCGCATCGCCTTCCAGACGGGCCATCCCGTGTGGGTCAGGGTGCATGGCCGCAACTACCGCGCGACCCGTGCCGACCTGGACGAGTACGAGTTCTCGCAGATCGTCAACCACCTCTACGCCGCCGACGGGATGGCGCGCCTGCAGGGCGGCAGCGACTTCGACACCGCCTACTCGATTGCGGTGGACCGTTCCACGCGGCTGCGGTTCCGGCTCAATGCGACGCCCACCCGCACCTCGCGCCGCGATGGCGGCAACATCGTGCTGCGCCCGATCTCCGACATGCCGCCGACGCTGGAGCAGCAGCTGGTCGAGGCAGGCATCCTGGACGCCTACCGCCCGCACCAGGGCATGGTCGTCGTCTCGGGACCGACGGGGTCCGGCAAGAGCACCCTGATCGCGGGCATGACGGTGGCGAAGCTCAAGGACCCGCACTGCCACTACGACATCGTCGAGGGTGCTGCCCCCGTGGAGTTCCTGCTGGAGCAGGTGCGCGGGGTCAACTCCACCATCAACCAGACCGAGATCCCGCAGAACGTCGAGACCTTTCCGGCCTTCATCCGCGGCTGCATGCGCCGCGAGCCGACCGACATCATCGTCGGCGAGTGCCGGGACAGCGAGACCATGATCGCCTCGATCCAGGCTGCCATCTCCGGCCATGTCCTCACCACGACGACCCACGCCAACGACGTGGCACTGACCATGCAGCGCATCGCCAGCCTCTGCCCGGCCGGTGAGCGCGACAGCCTGATCTCCGCCGTCGCGCAATCCCTGCGCCTCGTGGTCAACCAGCGCCTGGTGCCCTCGCTGGACGGGCGCCGCACCGCGCTGCGGGAGTTCCTGGCGTTCGACGCCGGCCTGCGCAACCGCTTCATGCAGGCCGACCCCACCGAGTGGCCGGCCATGACCCGGCGTGCCGTCGAGGAGCAGGGACAGTCCTATGCCAAGGCGATCGACCTGGCCCTGCACCAGGGCCGCATTTCCGAGGAGGTCGCCCATGACCAGCGGCGGAACATCGGATGATCCCGCCCCTGCCATCCGCCCCACCCCTGGAGGTTTGCCATGCGGCTCTGTGACGTCCTGCATGTCGCCATGACCGGCCACCCTGTCAGCACGTCGATCTCTGCTGCGGACGTGCCGCTGGTCATGCGGCGGTTGGCCAGGCCTCTCCCACCCGCACGTCCGGCCCGTCCCATCCGCCCGTCCCAAGGAGCCCCGCCATGTGGCGCAACACCGGCCTTCCCGTCCGCCTGTTCATGCT
>CAXTFY010000510.1:0-3310 GCA_964243265.1 uncultured Acetobacteraceae bacterium
CTCGCCGTTCGGGGCGTCGAGCTGGCTCACGCAGTTCACCGGCAACGTCGCCAACGGGACCGCCACCGTGACCGCCCAGTCCTACCTCGACAACTCCGACACCCTGAACAACCCAGGCTGCTCGATTGGCTGCACGCCGCTGAGCAGCGTCGGCCTGGGCAGCAGCGCCACGGCATCCGCCGTCACCGACGGCTCGTTCGCCCTGACCGAGGTGGTCACCATCACGACGCAGGGCAGCACCAGGCTGAGCCTGGATGCGTCGGTCAGCAGCGTTCCCGAACCCATGTCGCTCGCACTCCTCGGCACGGGCCTTGCCGGCACCGGCCTGATCCGGCGCCGCGCCGATAGGAAAAACGCTTAAGTAGGTTGGCCTCGGATTTCCTTATGCCCTGATGAAGCCTGTTCCCGAGCTAAGTCTCAGAATACCCGGCGAAGGTTGAACGCCCTCCTCCAAACCGTAACCAAAGCTCAATCCACAGCTTTCAAAGCCAAGTGGGATTTGGGTTTAGGTGTGAAGTTCAGTTGTCACCCGCAAACCCATCAGGGCTGCCGGGAAAATAGGGCCGTGATGATTGCGTGCGGCTGCAAGGTCAAAGGCAGTTGTCAAGAATACCGAGACTTAGCTCGCTTCTAAACTGAACCCGGCAGCATAAGCTACCGCATCGAGAGGCCATAAATTATGCCCATTACGCCATCTAAAAGCGTGCTGCTGGTTAGGGATGACGAGCTGTTGCGCGAATACCTGTGCAAAATGCCGGGCGACGCCGGCTTGCAGGTTGCCGAGGCAACCAACGCCGTCGAGGTCCTGGACCGGATGATCGCAGATGAAGACTCCGACGTGCTGGTGACCGACATACATGATGTTCGGTCCTGGGATGAGTGGCCCTGCATTGACTCCGCGGCCCGGCTCCGGTGGCCCGAGTTTTATGCCGTGCTCATGAGTGGTAACGACATAGCCAAGCTCGCCACCCATCCAGGCGATCAGTTCCTGAGCAAGCCGTTCAACATGGACACCTTGATCCAGGCCGGCACGGAATTGGGCGCGGAGCCAATCCTGTCGAACTGCCGGACGGCCTTTGGCGCATGAGCCTTGATTAGCGTAGGCGCCGCTCGCCGCCTGACTCTGTCGCGGTCCGAGCCATAACACGCCTGCTCTTGATGCCAGTCCAAACACCTTTTCCAGCCCCAAAAACCAGTAACCTCACAAGGAACTTATCCGTGTCGTTTCTGTCATCCAAGCCGTTGACCGCAGCATCCGCTATGCCCTTCGCCATAGGCACCGCTCCTCAATCCCCGCTTGGGCTTTTGCAGTGCAACCGCCACCCTGGTCAGCTTGACCTTGATGCGCTTGCGTCGGATTGGCGGGCATCCGCCGTTACGGCGCCAAGCACCAGCGCACAGGCAACGCAGCGGAGCTTCGACCTTGTGCTGAGCTTGGCCGGCCTGGTACTGACCCTGCCGCTGCTGCTCCTCGTGGTCGTGTTGGTCAAGCTCGACAGCCCAGGGCCGGCCTTCTATCGGCAGGAGCGGGTCGGCCTGAGCGGGCGCACGTTCTCCCTGATCAAGTTCCGCAGCATGCGCGTGGACGCCGAGGTCGCCGGGCCGTGCTGGGCCAGCGAACGTGACCCGCGCGTGACCCGGTTGGGACGGCTGCTACGGCTGACCCGGATTGACGAGTTGCCCCAACTGCTCAACGTGCTTGCTGGCAGTATGAGCCTGGTCGGTCCCCGCCCGGAGCGACCGCACTTCGTCGGGCAACTCACACAGGTCATCCCGCACTTCACCGACCGCATTGCGGTGAAGCCCGGCCTCACCGGCTGGGCACAGGTGAACTATCCATACGGCGCCTCAGTCGAAGATGCGCGGCAGAAGCTGGCCTATGATCTCTACTACATTCAGCACCGCAGCCTGTCGCTCGATCTCAGGATTCTTCTCGCAACCATACGCGTCGTGCTCTGCGGAAGCGGCGCACGATAGGCTGCTTGGCCAGAGCCGGCGTTGCGCTCAGCAGCATAGCGCAAGCATGCCATGACATTCGTTCCTGCTCAGCTTCGGCGGCGCTGGCCTCCTTGTGCGCTTCGAAGGCACGCACACCGCGGTTTCGCCAGGTGGCGGCACGCTGTGCTAGCGTACGTGCGTCAGTGCTGCTGCCTTCCTCCCGTTCGCCCCTGAGCTGGTCTGCCAGCTTCATCATGGCGCCGAGCAGGGTGGCGCGGTCATCGCCGGTGAGTTCGACGAAGGCGACTTTCTGGATGAGGCTGCCGAGTTCGATGAGCTAGCGGGTGCGTGCGCGACGTTTCTAAACCCAATCGCGGGTGTCGTGCGGGGCCTGGTCGCGTTCGAGGCAGTTTCGCCTGATGCAGATGCGGCTAAGCTTCGCCGTTGCTGCTTGCAGATTCCGAAGTAGCACCACCGGGTTTGGCCTTCTTCCCCCGCTTGCCCCCTTGCTGAAAAACGACCTGTCCGCGTTCGGTCCACCTCGCGACAGCCTCGGGTGATTTCTTGGATTGCTCGACGGCAGCAAGGAGCGCCCAAGCGAGGGCTTCCATGGGCAGGATATCGGCGCCGGCGACCTGGACGAGATCGCCGAGCTGGAAGGTCTCCTGCCCTTTGACCTTCTCGGCCTTGTTCATGAGAGCCTGGAGTCCGGCGTCGAAGTCGCATGGCTTCCTGGCCATGACGTTTCCTTACTGGCAGTGCGGGCGGACAAGAACGATAGCAAGGGCGGATGCGGTGTCAAAGGCGTGGTGGCGATTGCCACAACGCCGACACGGCGGGGTCACATGCCCGACACGGGAAGGGTGACATAGGCTCGCATCCATGGATGAGGACGAAAGGGTGCGGGATGCTGGTTGAGTGGGAGACGGAGGAGGGCGAGGTGCATCATGCCGAGCGATCGCTTGGCGGGAGGCATGGCTTGCATGTCCAGGTGGAGAGCCTGGGTGAGCATGGCTGGGACTGGCATGTGTGGGAGCGGTCTGGCCGTGGTCAGCAGCGGTTTGGCCTGGCGGACAGCTTGCCCGAGGCGAAGGCCAAGGCGGAGGCAGCGCTAGGCGTACTGGCCCGGGAGCTTGGTCTGGCGTCGTAGCGGCCCGGTGCTGTCCGATCCAATCTAGCGGCTACACCATCCGACGCACCTCATTCGGCACGTGAGCAGCCGTGGTGCATGGAGCAGACGTGTAGGCGCAGTTAGCGGATGGCGGTGACCTCGATCACCTCCGGCCCGCGCGGCGTCCGCATCTGCACCTCTTGGCCCACCCGTGCGCCAAGCAACGCCAGCGCCACGGGCGAGCCGATGCTGATCTTGCCC
>CAXTFY010000511.1:0-3290 GCA_964243265.1 uncultured Acetobacteraceae bacterium
CGTTCACGTCGGCGCGCATCGACCCCTCCTCCATGTTGCCGTCGCAGGTGCCGAGGTAGCGCAGGATGGTCCGCAGCTTACGCAAGTATGCCCCAGCCTCCTCGGGCGTGCGCAGGTCCGGCTCGCTGACGATCTCCATCAGCGCCACGCCGGAGCGGTTGAGGTCGATGAAGCTGCGGTTAGGGTCCTGGTCGTGCAGCGACTTGCCCGCGTCCTGCTCCAGGTGCAGGCGGGTGACGCCGATGCGCTTGGTGGCGCCGTCCACCAGCTCGATCTCGATGGTCCCAGCGCCGACGACGGGATGGGCGAACTGGCTGATCTGGTAGCCCGCGGGCAGGTCGGCGTAGAAGTAGTTCTTGCGGTCGAACCGGCTGACCAGGTTGATCTGCGCGTCCAGGCCCAGCCCGGTGCGGACGGCCTGCGCCACGCACTCCTGGTTGATGACGGGCAGCATGCCGGGAAACGCCGCATCGACCAGGCTGACCTGGCTGTTCGGCTCGGCGCCGTATTCGGCGGAGGCGCCGCTGAACAGCTTGGACCGGCTGACCACCTGGGCGTGCACTTCCAGTCCGATCACCAGCTCCCACGTGCCGGTGCGGCCCTCGATGGTGTAGCTCATGCCGCCACCCCCGCCCGGATCGCCGGCAGCGCCGAGAAGCCCGCCGCACGCTCCAATGCCGCGCCCACGGCGAACACCATCTCCTCGTCGAACGGCCGGCCGATCACCTGCAGGCCGAGCGGCAGCCCCTGCCCGTCCAGCCCAGCCGGCACCGACAGGCCCGGCACCCCGGCCATGCTGGCGGGCACGGTGAACACGTCGTTCAGGTACATCTTCACGGGATCGTCCATGTTCTCCCCCTGGGCGAAGGCCGCGCTGGGCGCGGTGGGCGTCAGCAGCGCGTCCACTTTTGCAAACGCCTCGGTGAAGTCGCGCAGGATCAGGGCGCGGACCTTCTGGGCACGCAGGTAGTAGGCGTCGTAGTAGCCGGCCGACAGCACGTAGGTGCCGATCATGATGCGGCGCTTCACCTCGGTGCCGAACCCCTCGGCGCGGGTGTTCTCGTATAGCTCGGTCAGGTCGCCCCCAGCCACGCGGGTGCCAAAGCGGACGCCGTCGTATCGCGCCAGGTTGCTCGACGCCTCGGCCGGGGCGACGATGTAGTAGGTCGCCAAGCCGTATTTCGTGTGCGGCAGGCTGACGTCCACGATCTCCGCCCCTTCCCCCCGCAGCCAGTCCAGGCCCTGGCGCCACAGCGCGTCCACCTCCGCCGGCATCCCGTCCGCGCGGTATTCCCGCGGCACGCCGATCCGCAGGCCGCGCACGCCCCGGCGGCAGGCGGCGGCGAAATCCGGCACCTGGCGGTCGGCGGAGGTGCTGTCCTTGGGATCGAACCCGGCCATGCTGCCCAGCATGACCGCGCAGTCCTCCACCGTGCGCGCCACCGGCCCGGCCTGGTCCAGCGACGACGCGAAGGCGACGATGCCCCAGCGCGAGCAGCGGCCATACGTCGGCTTCACCCCGACGATGCCGCAGAACGACGCCGGCTGGCGGATCGACCCCCCCGTGTCGGTCGCCGTCGCCCCCAGCGCCATCCGCGCTGCCACCGCCGCCACCGAGCCGCCGGAGGAGCCGCCGGGCACCAGGGCCTTGCCGTCCGCCCGGGTCCAGGGGTTCTGCACCGGGCCATAGGCGCTGGTCATGTTGGATGACCCCATGGCGAACTCGTCCAGGTTGGCCTTCCCCAGGAACACCGCGCCGTCGCGCAGCAGGTTGGCTGTGACGGTGCTCTCATAGGGCGGCACGAACGGCGACAGGATGCGGCTGCCGGCGGTGGTGCGGGTGCCGGCGGTGCAGAACAGGTCCTTGATCGCCAGCGGCAGGCCGAGCAGCGGGCGCGTTTCCCCGGCAGCCAGGGCGGTGTCGGCCGCTGCGGCTCCTTCGCGGGCGGTCTCGGCCATGATGGTAATCAGGGCGTTCAGCCGCGGGTTCAGCGCGTCAACGGCGGCCAGGTGGGCGTTCGTCAACTCCACGGCCGAGAACTCGCGGCGGCGCAGCCCGTCGCGGGCCTGCACCAGGGTCAGGTCGGTCAGCATCACTCGACCACCTTCGGCACCGCATAGAACGGACCCACGCGGTCCGGCGCGTTGCTCAGCACCTGCTCCCTGATGCCGCCATCTGTCACCTCGTCCGGCCGCAGCCGCAGCGCCATCTGCGCCGCGCCGGTCAGCGGCTCGATGCCGTCCACGTCCACCTCGTTCAGCTGCTCGATCCAGCCCAGGATGCCGCCGAGTTCCTGGCCCAGTTGCGTCACCTCGGCCTCAGTCACGCGAATGCGGGCGAGCTTGGCGACGCGGCGGATGGTCGCGGGATCGAGCGACATGGTGGGCGTGTCCTATGGTAAAGGGGTGGCACGGCCCAAGCCGGGCTGCGACGTGGGGGACCATACTGGCCGACAAGCCCCTGTTCAACATGGCGGCGCTGCGGGCTGCGGTGCCGCCGGGCCAGCGGCTGATCGGGCTGGACCCGGGGGCCAAGGTGGTCGGCGTCGCGCTGTCCGATGTCGGGCTGATGCTGGCCAGCCCCTATGGCAGCCTACGCCGGGGCAAGCTGGCACAGGCGGCGGCGGATGTGACGGCCATCGCCCGGCGGGAGGGCGCAGGCGGCCTGGTGATCGGCTGGCCGCTGTCGATGGACGGCACCATGGGGCCGGCGGCGCAGGCGGTGCGGGACTGGGCGCGGGCGCTGTCCGGGCAGACCGGGCTGCCGGCGGCGCTGTGGGACGAGCGGCTGTCCTCCTCCGCCGTGAACCGCTTTCTGATTAGCGAGCTGGACATGACCCGGGGCAAGCGCGCCGCCGTGGTGGACAGCATGGCGGCAGCCTACACCCTGCAGGCGGCGCTGGATGCCAGCCGGCCGGTGCGGGACGAGGGCGAGTAGCGGATTGCGGCCCTAATCAAGGCTGCGGTGTCCGAAAGCTGAGACGGCCTGCTGATTAGGTCGCCCTGCCCGATGCCAATCCGATCCCAGGATGCGCGCTCAGCGTTGCTGCCGCCCACCATCGATCCGCAATGCTTTTGCCGGAAGCGTCAGCCTACCTTCCGAAATCTAAGCTGCGACTCGGGAAAGTGACGATGTGCAGCTATGAGGCTAGCCAAGCACGCTCCCGCTAAGGGCCGTCCCAAGAAGTAGCCTTGCCCCTCGTCGCACCCAAGCTCTTCAAGGTGCGCCAACTGTGCCGCCGTCTCGATCCCTTCCGCCGTCACCCGCATCCCCAACGACCGCCCAAGCG
>CAXTFY010000512.1:0-3279 GCA_964243265.1 uncultured Acetobacteraceae bacterium
TTGAGGTGCTTGTGGGGGAAACCCTGTGGAAGTTCGAGTCTTCTCGACCGCATACCTGCCCAATTCTTCCCAAACAGCCCAGTTCTTCTCAAACAGCAACGGCTACCGCTTCCGGCGCAGGGTACGGCGTGCGCGCAGGCCTTCCATCTCGGCCGCACGGTTGTCGATGGAGGTCCGGACATCGGACAGCGTCGTGTTGATGCTGGCCCAGAGCTGGTCCGCCTCCGGTTGTGCCCTGTCGTCGATATGGCCCTGCCGCCGCTCGCGGAAACCGTGCGAGGCATAGTGCTCATAGGCCGTGATCGTCCCGGCCCGCACCCCCTTCTGCACGTCGGGATAGGCATTCAAATACCACTCGGCATCGAACTCCTCCGGTGACAGCAGCCGGCGCTGCAGGCGGGACCGGGTCATGGCCATCGCGTTGCACAGCTCACTCAGCCGCAGCGGATAGCGCAGCCGTGCCCGCATGACCGCCTGGGACCAGCTTTGCAGGCCCAGGCCGGCGGCGATCCGGTAGTCCGGCAGGCGCTGGCGGGGCTGGCCCTCGCGGCACAGGCGCCGCGCGCGGTCCAGGCCCTTGAACCACGCGGCATACTCGTTGCGGCATAGGATCGGCGGCGGCAGGTCGCTGTCGCGATAGGCCGCCGCATCGCTGAACACGCCGACCAGCCCCGTCACCAGCGCCTCCAGCATCTTGATGTCGCTCTTGCCCTCGACGAAGGCCATCGTCGCCGGGTCGGCGTTGGTCTCCAGCGGCGCCACCAGGATGCCCGGCGCCAACGCCCGCAACTGCGCCAAGTAGGCGGGGTAGGGCAACAGGCCGATATGCTCGACCTCGACCCCGGACTCCGCGATCAGCGGCGGCGGCGGCGCGCCGATGCAGACCAGCCGCAGCCGGTTGGCGGCACAGAAGTCGCGCACCGCCCGGACCACCTCAAGGTAGTCCCCAGCCAGCGCCGGCGTGTCGCTCTGCGACCACATGACGCAGCGCGGCTCCCCCGGCGCCACCTCCGGCGGCTGCTCGGCGGCGAGGTTGCGGCACGTCACGGCCCGGTCCAGCAGCAGCGTGTGCGCCTCGCGTTGCAGCAGCCCAGCCAGCCGGTCGGTGGATGTCGTCAGCACCGCGCAGCCGCGCACCAGGGCGCGGGCGCCCTGCACCTGCTCGGGCGCGAACCGGTTGCGGTAGGCCGGCGACACCATCAGGTTGTCGTCGATGTCCAGCAGATAGGGCCGGTCCAGCCCGGTCATCGCCAGCACCAGGTCGGGCGGCAGTTCGCGCTGCACCCACACGACGTCGAAGGCCGGGTCCGGCTCGGGCGAGCGGGTGCTGAATTCGACGGCGCCGCGGCTCCAGACCGAGTAGCCGGCGATCCGCCCGTCGCGGTGCATCGCGCCGAACGGGATATGCACGCGAAGCTCGCGCAGGTAGGAAACCTGCTCCGACAGCACCAGGACATGCGGCCGGTCCGCCCGGTCTGCCCGGGTTGCCAGCCAGGCGGCCCGGCTGCGCGTCCGGGCGTGCACGGCCCGGTCGATGCCCTCCAGCAGCGCATCCCTGGCCAGCCCCTCGTCGAACGTATCCGCCGCGAACCGCGCAGCGGCGGACGACATCCCGGCCAGCGCTTCCGGCGCCAGCCCGGCCAGGCGGTCCAGCGCCGCATCCAAGGGGGGCGCCGCATCCAAGGAAGGCGGGCTGTCCAGGCCATCGTCTGCCATGATGACCGCAGCGCCCGCCCGCGCCAGGGCGCCGGTGAACGTCCCATGGATGTTGGTCAGCAGCGGCACGCCATGCGTCAGGGCGTTGACGGAGCGGACCGGCACCGCCAGCCGGCGCTCCAGGGAGTCGTCATACAGGTCGAGCGCGACGCTGCCGGGCTGATACATCCGCAGGATGGCCCGCAGCGTCAGCTCACCCAGCACATGCACGCCGGGGCGCGCCTCGATCCGCTGCAGGGTCCCGATGGCGTCCAGGCCGGTGGCGTTGCCGGGGTCGAGGCCGGCGACCACTTGCAGCTCGACGCCGCGATGCCGCCCGCACCAGTCCGCCACCTGCTCCAGCCAGGCCGCCGCACGGTTCCAGGAGTACAGGTTGCCGACGAACTGCAGCCGCCGCAGCGCGGAGGGCGCACCGGAGGCAGGCGGCAGGCGCAGCGCAGCTGGCAGCGCATAGGGCACCAGGGCCGTCGGCGTGGCAATGCCCTCCCGCGCCAGCTCCGCCGACCAGAAGCCGTTCTGCTCGACCGAGCCGGTCAGCACCAGGTCGGCCCCGGCGCACCGGCGGATCAACTGCTGCCGCGCCGGCTCGACCTGCGCTTGGACGCCATTGGCAATCTCGAAGTGCTGCAGGCCGTTCAAGTCGCAGACGTGCAGCGGACCCGGAGGAAACGGCGCGTTGCGCAGCGATGGCCACAGCCACAGCACCACATCCGGCCGCAGCTCACGCAGCAGCGTCGTGTGGTCGAGGTGGTCATGGAACAGCAGCGGGCGCAGCCGGCCGGGGTCCTCGGTCCGCAGCGCCTTCACGCGGACGCTGTTGCGCGGGACCGAGACCGACACGTCGTAGCCGCCGGCCTGCAGCGCCGACACGGCCTGCTGGCTGCGAAGGCCGCCGCCGGATGCGACCTCGTCCAGGGTGGGCAGCCAGTCGATGGCGAACACATGCGCGCGTTTCACAGCCGCCGCCCTCCTGGCCGCCGCGGCACGGTTAAAGCAGCTCGGCGATGGTGGCCTTCAGCTCATCCAACTGGGCGTTCTGCAGGGCCAGCAGCGAGCAGACCTCTACCAGGGCCTGGGCAGCCCGCTCATCCGGGCGGATTGGCCGGGGCAGCACGCAGCTCAGGGGCGGCAATGCCGCAACCTGGCCCTGGTAAGCACGCAGCACAGCAGCGATGGCCGCCGCTGCCTCCTCGCCGTCCGCCGCCCGGCGGTCCAGGGTGCCGAGCGCAAGCTTGGCGGCGGCATCGAGCCGGTGAGCCTGCAACAGGTCCTCAATCGCGGCGAGCCGGAGCGGCAAGGGAGCCGCGCCGTCCCTGCCGGCGTCACCCGTGGGTGGCAACAGGCGGGCGGGGGCAGGCTGCTCAGCCGGCGGCACCACATGCAGCCTGTCCTGCGGCCTGGTGAGTGCTTTGCGGGCCAATTCGCTGCCTATCTGTCGAATACACGGTTGCCGCCAAACGCCGGGCCTTCGCAGCATTGGCGGAAACGCCAGTCTGGGCAAGCCCCCGGTCTGGGCAAGCCCCAGTCTGGGCAAGCTCCCGGTCCCGGCACGCCGGGCGGCGC
>CAXTFY010000513.1:0-3234 GCA_964243265.1 uncultured Acetobacteraceae bacterium
CATACAGGCCAACGATGCCGACCACGGAGTAGACCCATAGCGCCGGGTAGAGATGAGTCCCGTCATAGCCACCGTTGAGGTACAGCAGGCCGAGACATACCGTGAGATACGTGCACACAGTCGCGCCGACTACGGCTGCTCCCGGCTTTCCGGGCCAGGTTAGCCTGAACGTGACCAGCAGCCAGAACATCGAGGCGGCATTAATGGCGAACACATGCCACGGCGGCGCTGAGGTGGCGTATCCGGCAACGACCTGGGCGCCCATGCCAAGTGCCGCCATTCCCATACCGAGGTAGAGCACCTGACAACGATAAGTGCGGACGTAGTCCTTGCCCGCTTGCAGCTCATCGGCCACTCCAGCCGCAGCCTCCAGCGTCCTTCCGCGTTTGAAAGCGGCTTTGCCCAGGTTCTGTGTAGTTCTGACCATGGCCTCGCTCGATGTGTTTCGCGCGCGCCTGGTGCGCAATCCGTCGAGCATATTATTACGTGTGGTGCGCGATCCGTCACGCGCGGTATTGGAGGTTTTTGTTGTGGTCTTGCAATGGCACCGTCAACTTGGCGGCTTGCGGCGTGGCTAGGTAGCCGGGCGGGATGACGACACCGACCTTCCCGAGCTACGCCGATGGTGGTCGAGTGGCTAGGCCATTCGGCTTCGCCCTCACAGATCCGGGCATGCGGCTTTCCCGCACCCGGCTCTTCCCGAGGGTGACCCGTGTCATGCCACGCTCATCGTCCAGGGGTGGGTGATCTTCGGATCGGGTAGAAGAAAGCATTCGAGCATCGCGCTGGAGCGATCCTAAGCAGCCCTTTTTAGCTTGTCACACGGACACGGCATTTTACGTTCCTGGTTGAGATCCCTCACGGCGGCGCGGATGGCACATTCGAGGTCGGCGGCGGCCTTGAACGTCTTGTGGGCGAGGTGATGTCGCTTGAGGTCGCGCCAGGTCCGCTCAATGCGGTTCAGCTCAGGGGCATACCGCGGCAGCCACTCGACGGCGATCCAAGGCCGGGCCGCCAAAGCCGCCAAGGAGGCGCGGCTGGTGTGGATGGGACCGTTGTCGAGCACTAGCACCACGGGCCGGCGCGGGCAGCCGGGCTTGGGGTCATACTGCCAGTCCAGCAGAGCCAAGCAAGCCGATGAAGTCGGCGCTGACCTTGGTGGGCGAAGTGTGGACGAGCAGTTCATGCGTGGCTGCATCGAGCACTCCCATCATCGAACCGAGAGGTTCGCCGGACATGGCGATCTTGCGCGCCGAGCCAGGCGCATGGACCCGCAGGTCAGCCCCTTTTTCTGCCCAGACGTGGGCCAGGTAAGAATGGGTCAGCGCCTCGCCCTCATCGGCGTAGAGCCGGGCGATATTGCCGGCCTGCGCCCGGGCCTGACGGATCGCCAGGCGCACGCCCATGCGCTCGACCGCGGTCTTGTCCTGTCGTCCACTAGGCTGTGCCGGGGCCGACGCCAGCCGAAGCCCCCCCTTTGAGCATCGCGCTCAGGTGGGACGTGGAGATCGCAGCCCCGGTCTGCCGCTCGATCTCAGCCCGCAACCGCGGCAGGGTTCGGTTGGTGCGGTCCTCGACGGGCTGGCGGAGCAGCAGGCTCGCAACCTCCAAGGCACGCTCCCCTTTGGCCGGAGCGGGCCGGGCGCCAGCGTCGAGCGCAGCGCGTCCACCCCGCGCTCGCTGAAACCATCCCCGCCAGTGCCGAACCGCGTCAGCAGTCACGCTAAACGCCTGGGCCACCTGCGGACTCGTCCAGCCCTCCAGGGTCAGCAGGATCGCACGCGCACGATCCGCCTTACCGCGCACGTCAGACCGCGACAACGCCTGCAACGCCGCTTTCTGCTCAGCCGGCGCAACCAAAGAAGACCGACCCGTCATCACAATCATCCGCCACAGGCCAACACTGTCCCAATCCTGCTATCCGCGTGCCGGGCAGGGAAAACCTGCTTAGCTGGCTCGAGGTCTTTTGCAAACGGTCGTTTGCGCATGGGTTTGGCGGTCACGGTGGAACCTTGTCATTTGTCAAAGTCGACTTCAGCGGTATGCCACAGTCCTGTTCAACGGCCTGAGTAGGTCTTGTTTCCGGCGCTGCTGATTGGCCAGCGTTCTCATGGCCTGTCCCATTGAGAAAGCGCGCGGCGTCTGGCTGTGAGCGCTGATTGTGGATAGGCATGGAGCAGGGGCTCATCCGCAGCCTCGGTGCAGGTCGTTGTCATACTGCACGGACCAGGCGTGCCCTGAGCAGGTCGAGCTTTGCTTGTCCGTAGCCCTGGCGCTTGACCAGCTTCAAGCGGGTGACCTGCCCCTTAAGGTTGAAGTTGGCCCACCCTCATGGAGTGTTGATGGGCTTGGATGGCTACGGTTCGGCTGGGCCAACTGCATGGCTGCTTCGTAGGCCATGGGCGAGCGGCAGCCCAGGCTGGAATGGAGGCGGACCGGGTTGCACCAGCCTTCGATGAAGCTGAAACAGGCCATGCGGACTTCGGCTTGGGGCGCGAACCGGCGCTGCTCCAGCAGCTCGCATTCCAAGGTGGCGAAGACGCCCTCGCACATGGCGTTGTCGTAGGCGTCGCCTACCGAGCCCATGGACGGGCGCACGCTGGCCTCTTTGCAGCGCTTGCTGAACGCCAGGGACGTATATTGGGTGGTTTCAAGCGGTCGTCGCAACAGCGGGATGGAGGGTGGTGCGATGGCAGAGCCAGGGGTGCGATGGCCGTCATCAGCCACGACAGCGCCGAGCGGCTGGACGTGATCCCCGCGCAGTTCCGGGTAGCTGGTGGCGCGCCGGCCGAAGCTGGCCTACTGGTCCTGCGAGGGCGTCGTCGTGCAGGCGCCCGCCCCGGCGCGGCTGATCGAGGGCGGGCTGCCCACCGAGGCGCTGGTCGCGCATGTGCTGGTCGCGCGCTACGCTGACCATCTGCCGCTGTATCGCCAGGCAGGGATCATGACCCGGCAAGGCGTGGAGTTGGAGCACTCCACCCTGGCGTTCTGGGTCGGCTATGCCGCAGCCGAGATCACGCCCGTGGTCAGCCGCCTGAGGGAGATCCTGCTGGGCTCGGCGCGGGTGTTCGCCGACGAGACAACCGTGCCGGTGTAAATCAGCGGTGGGTTTCGGCGCTGATCAGCGCGCCAAGACGTTGAAAAGGCAAGTCTCCCCTGGGTCCCGCGCTCGCACTAGTACACCGACGGACGGCGCGAGGTGCTCGGCAGGGCAACCGGCGCCAGCGAGGCCGA
>CAXTFY010000514.1:0-3223 GCA_964243265.1 uncultured Acetobacteraceae bacterium
TTCAAACCGAAAGTAAAGAATACTGGTGGGAATGCAATTGTGAGTAGCAGTAGCGTCGTCATAGTTGGTGATAACTGGTTGTTCCGCCGGGGTCTGGAGCCGGCTCTACACGAGTTGAAGCTAGCCGTAGTTGGCGAAGGCCATGACGTGCCAAGTGCGTTTCGCGGCTGCGAGCGGGACTACGTGCCAGACGTCGTGCTTTTCGTTGATTACAGACTCGAAAGCACGGCAGCCTCAGCCGCTGCGTTGAGGAAGACACGGCAGATAGGACCGGGAACGGTTGAGGTTGTTGTGTCCGATACAAACTGGACGCTAGAAGATCAAGCCATGCTCGGCCCCGACATCGACGCTATCCTATCTTCAACGCTTTCCTGCAAGATGCTGGTCAATGCCCTCGAGTTGATCATGGCCGGCCATCGGATTTTCGCCCGCCCGCCCTTAAGGAACCTCCCGTCGCCCGCCAAAGCGCCGCCCGTCAACGATCATGACGTAGGCGCTGCACTAGCGACGACGGGCACGACGCCGACGGAAGCTAACTCGAAGTCAACGAACCAGGCCTGGCATCAGTTGAGAGCAAAGCAGGCTGCTGTCGCATCGGTGCTTCCCAGCTCCGTTTGGAAATCTCCGCCACATCTCGGCACTAAGCCGGCGATGTTGGTGCTTGAGCCCTGTTTGCCACGGTTGTCGCAACGGGAGCGTCAGACGTTGCGGTGTCTAGTCATAGGCCAGCCAAATAAGGCGATCGCTAACGAGCTAGGGGTAGCGGAGACGACGGTTAAGGTTCACGTGAAAAGTCTGTTGCGTAAGCTAAAGGCCGCCAACCGCACGCAGGCTGCCATCTGGGCGATAAACAACAGTCAGCTTTGCAGTTTAGATAATAGGGCAGCAAACGCACTCGACGATATGTTTGCGCTGAGCAAAGATAGCGTCATGGACGGGTTGGACGCAGAACTGCTTGGAGTGACGGTGTAATCTGGGCAATGGCGGATCGAGCAAGGCAGCAGATCGAAGCGGGGAGAGGTTTTCTGTTTGATTTTGTAGGAGCCGAATCAAGCGCGTGCTGTCGCAGGAGGTCGCCTGGCCGATAGTTTTCAAGCTGGTCGCTGCCACCACGATGACCCGGCACCGTCAGAACGGGGAGAGCTAGCTGTCCAGAGTCGTCCAAGACGCGACCTTCACCAATGGCTTTGACGTCGTCAACACAACAACACAGAGCACGGCTTGAGTATCGTATCACACGAGCCTCTGCATGGTTCACAGACTAAATCAGCGATCTTCATGTAACGCGATTGCCGGCAATAACGCTATGACTTAAATGGTACCGTGTTTGATTATGCTTGAACCATCGCCATTGTAGGGTTCAGGTTTAGTGACTGTTCAGGGATAATGCGCATGTTCATAAATGCAAATAACGTGCCACGACATGCTGTGTTGGAAGCGGATATCTGCATCATCGGTGCGGGTCCAGCGGGCATAAGCCTTGCGCGGGAGTTCAATGGCCAGCTATTCCGCGTGATCCTGCTCGAGGCTGGCAAATTAAAACGCCACCGGGCGGATCAGGCGCTCTACAAGGGTGAAAGCGTTGGCTTGCACTATGAAGATCTTGACCAGGGCCGTTCGCGCTACTTCGGCGGCAGTTCGAATTGCTGGGGCGGGTTCTGTCGCCCGCTAGACACTCATGATTTTGAACGGCGGGAGTGGGTGCCGAACAGCGGGTGGCCGATCACGCGAATGGATTTGATGCCGTACTACCAGCGGGCTCATGGACTGCTGCAGCTGGGACCGTTCGAGTATGACCCGCCGACATGGGAGAACTGGATCGATAAGAAGGATGCGCGTCTGCTGGCGCTGGCCGGCGACCGGGTGGTCAACATCGTCTCCCAGATCAGCCCGCCGACGCGCTTTGGCCGCCAATATCGCGACGACATAGCCGGTTCTTCCAACGTCAAAACCTATCTCGGCGCCAACGTGACGGAAATCGACTCTCCAGAGGCCGGCGCCCGGGTAACTTCGGTGCGGGTGCATACCCTGGCAGGCAATTCGTTCAGAGTTGCCGCCCGGACCTACATTCTCGCCACCGGCGGGATCGAAACCCCGCGCCTGCTGCTGGCCTCGAACCGGCATCAGCCGGCTGGCGTTGGCAATCAGAACGGCCTTGTAGGCCGCTACTTCATGGACCATCCGCGGCTGCTCTCTGGTTCGATCCGGTTCCGCGACTCGCGCGCCAGCAGCGGGATTTACGATCTACACAATGCGTTCCAAGGGAACGTCACCGCCCGCGGCGTTAAGATCGCCGCCTACTTCGGCCTGACGCCGGAGGTGCAACGCGCCGAGCGCCTCGGCAACACGCGGTGCTATGCGAAGTCGAGTTATGTCGCTGACGATCCCGCCACCTACACCGCCATCAGCCACCTCCGCCAGGCGGTGCATGGTGCCGGGTCGGTGCTGGAACGGTCCCGCTCCGATATTGTCAATATCATCACGCACCTACCGAAGGTAACGGTGCTGGCGGCCGGACTGAAGCTCAGGCTGCCGTTCTTGGCGCGCGGTTTCGCGCTGGAGACTATCGTCGAACCAACGCCGTTGCCTGACAGCCGGGTTACCCTGGGGCCTACGCGCGACCGGCTGGGCATGCCGCAGGTCAAGGTCGATTGGCGGCTGGGCGAGATGGAGAAGCGCACCATCCGGCGCACGCAGCAGATCTTGGGTGAAGACATGGTCCGCGCTGGTGCAGGAACCGTGGTCGTAGAAGCAATGGATGATGATCAGGAATGGCCTGACACGTTGCTCGGCTGTTGGCATCACATGGGGACCGCTCGGATGGCCGACGATCCGAGCCAGGGTGTGGTCGATGCACAGTGCCGCGTGCATGGCATGGAGAATCTTTTCATAGCTGGCAGCTCGGTGTTCCCGACCTGCGGCTCCGACTTTCCGACGATCACGATTGTCGCACTTGCGCTGCGTCTGGCGGACCACCTCAAGGCGCAATATGCGCACCGGCCAATCGTCGAGATGGGCCGTTTGCAGGAGGCAGGGTCGGTGTAGTTGGCCTATCCAGGGCATGAATTGCGGCTTCAAAGACCCGCCGTTTTGCTCGATGCGACTTCGTCACATTCGAAGTGCTCTCGCATCCTGAGGCTGTCTTGAACCGATCGGGCCGGGCGCCATTGCAGCCGTGTTGCACGGTGCTGACGTGTAGGCGCAGCTATCCCAGCCCCGGCTG
>CAXTFY010000515.1:0-3215 GCA_964243265.1 uncultured Acetobacteraceae bacterium
GGACAGCAAGACCAACGAGAAGATGGACAAGGACCGGTTCCGCCGCGACATGGGCCGGGTCGAGGAAGCCTACCAGGAGGTCGCCCGCCGCCTAGGCATCCTCCCCGAGGCCGGGAACAACGACCTGAAAGGGCCGGAGGCGGTGCAGTGAAGGCCGTTGTCACCGTCATGCTCAAGCAGGGCGTGCTGGATCCGCAGGGCAAGGCGATTGGCCACGCGCTGCACTCCTTGGGGTTCGCCGGGGTGGGCGAGGTACGGGCGGGCAAGGTCATCGAAGTCGAATTGAACGAACCCGACCCGGCCCGCGCCCGTTCCGAGGCCGAGGCAATGGCCCGGCGCCTGCTGGCCAACACCGTTATCGAGAGCTTCAACGTGGAGATCAGCCCATGAAAATCGCCCTTCTCGCCTGCGTTGCCACCATTGCCCTGGCCGGCGGCGCCCATGCCGCCCGGTTCTCCGCCGTGAATGGCAACAAGCTGCTGCAAATTTGCACCAACCCCAAGACGACCACGAGCTGCACGGCCTACATCGAGGGCATCAGCGACTCCATCAGCCTTTACCAGGAGCTGCGGCCGCAGGATGGCAGCAAGGGTGCCGCCCTGCCGGCCTACGTGTGCGTGCCGAGCGAGGTCACCGGCGTGCGCCAGCGCGATACCGTGGTCAGCTTCCTAAAGGGGCACCCGGAGAGCGCCAACCGCCAGGCTGCGGGCGTCGTCGCCGATGCCCTGCGCACGGCCTACGCCTGCCAGTAATGCCTGCCCGATGAAGGCCGGCGTCGTGGTGTTCCCCGGCACCAACCGGGAGCGTGACATGGCCATCGCGCTGCACCGCGTCACCGGGCAGCGCCCGCGCATGGTGTGGCACGGCGAGACCAGCGTGTCGGGCCTGGACCTGGTGGTGCTGCCCGGCGGGTTCAGCCACGGCGATTACCTGCGCTGCGGCGCCATGGCGGCGCGGTCGCCGGTGATGGACGCCATACGCGCGTTCGCGGCGGCGGGCGGGCATGTGCTCGGGGTGTGCAACGGCTTTCAGATCCTGACGGAGGCCGGGCTGCTGCCGGGCGCCCTGCTGCGGAATGCCGGGCTGCGGTTCCTGTCCGGGGACTGCCACTTGCGGGTGGAGCGGGCGGACACCGCTTACAGCCGGCACTACGCGCCGGGCCAGGTGTTCCGCGCGCCGATGGCGCATGGCGACGGCAACTACTTCGCCGATGAGGCAACGCTGGACCGGCTGGAGGGCGACGGCCTGGTGCTGCTACGCTACGCCGCGCGGGACGGCACCGTGCTTGACCCGGCGCCGAACGGGTCCGCCCGCGCCATTGCCGGCATCCTCAGCCCCAACCTGCGGGTGATGGGCCTGATGCCGCACCCCGAGGACCTGGTGGACCCGCTGATGGGCGTGGACGGCTTGCCGCTGTTCACCGGCATGGCCGAGGCCCTGGCGGCATGATGGCTGCAAGAAATCTTCTAAGTCCTGCGCTGCTGATCCAGCAGCCATTGCGAGGAGCGGAGCGACGCGGCAATCCAGGGCCGCAGGGACCGCGCTGTCAGACCCTGGATTACCACGGCGCAAGCGGCTCGCAATGACGCTGTCTTGCTGCTCTGGGAGGATGCCCTCACCATGACCGCGCGTGACGTCAACCAGTCGCTGGCCCGCGAGTTCGGCCTGTCTGCCGACGAGTACGGCCGCGTGCTGGCCATCATGGGCCGGACCCCCAGCCTGACCGAGCTGGGCATCTTCAGCGTGATGTGGTCCGAGCACTGCAGCTACAAAAGCAGCCGCGTCTGGCTGCGGCAGTTGCCCACCACCGCCCCCTGGGTGATCCATGGCCCCGGCGAGAACGCGGGGGTCGTCGCCATCGGCGATGGCCTGGCCGCCATCTTCAAGATGGAGAGCCACAACCACCCGAGCTTCATCGAACCCTACCAGGGCGCGGCGACCGGCGTCGGCGGCATCCTGCGCGACGTGTTCACCATGGGCGCGCGGCCCATCGCCAACCTGAACGCGCTGCGCTTCGGCAGCCCCGACGACCCGCGCACCCGGCGCGTGGTGGACGGCGTGGTGCGCGGCATCGGCGGCTATGGCAACTGCGTCGGCGTGCCGACCGTGGGGGGCGAAGTGAATTTCCACCCCGCCTACAACGGCAACCCGCTGGTGAACGCCATGACGGTCGGCATCGCCCCGGCGGACCGCATCTTCCTCAGCGCCGCCGCGGGGATCGGCAACCCCGTGGTGTATGTCGGCTCCAAGACCGGGCGCGACGGCATCCACGGCGCGACCATGGCCAGCGCGGAGTTCGGCAAGGACGCGGAGGACAAGCGGCCCACGGTGCAGGTCGGCGATCCCTTTACCGAGAAGCTGCTCATTGAAGCCTGCCTGGAGCTGATGGCGACCGACGCCATCATCGCCATCCAGGACATGGGCGCCGCCGGGCTTACGAGCAGCAGCGTGGAGATGGCGGGGAAGGGCGGCGTCGGCATCGACCTGGACCTGGATGCGGTGCCGCAGCGCGAGGCGGCGATGACCGCCTATGAGATGATGCTGTCCGAGAGCCAGGAACGCATGCTGATGGTCCTGCGCCCGGACCGGCAGGATGTGGCCCGGGCGATCTTCGAGAAATGGGAGTTGGATTTCGCGGTGATCGGCCATCTGACCGACACCGGCCATATCGTCATCCGCCACGGCGGGGAGGTGATGGCCGACATTCCGCTGGACCCGCTGGCGGAGCAGGCGCCGCTATATCACCGCCCCACCGCCGAGATGCCGAAGCGTCCGCCACTGGGCGACGTGCCGGACCCGGTCGGCCTGGCTTCCGCGTTGGAAACGCTGATCGGCTGCCCCGACCTTTGCTCCCGCGCCTGGGTTTGGAACCAGTATGACAGCACCATCGGCGGCCAGACCGTGCAGCGCCCCGGCGGCGCCGATGCCGCCGTGGTGCGGATCGAGGGCCTGGACCGCGGGCTGGCGCTCACCACCGACTGCACGCCGCGCTACTGCGCCGCCGATGCGGAGGCGGGTGGGATGCAGGCCGTCGCCGAGGCCTGGCGCAACCTGACCGCCGTCGGCGCCCGCCCGCTGGCGATCACCGACAACATGAACTTCGGCAACCCCGAGAAGCCCGAGATCATGGGGCAGTTCGCCGCCAGCATCCGCGGCATGGCGGCGGCCTGCACGGCGCTGGACTTCCCGGTCGTGAGCGGCAACGTCAGCCTGTA
>CAXTFY010000516.1:0-3212 GCA_964243265.1 uncultured Acetobacteraceae bacterium
GGCGAGGTGATCTTCACCCTGCAGCACCAGAAGGCCGACATGCAGGCGTTCTACAACGACTTCAAGGCGCGCATGGCGGCACGCGGCCGGGCGCCGGAGGAGTGCGTGGTGCTGCCGTCGGTCGACGTGGTGATCGGCGACACCGAGGCGATCGCCCGCGAACAGGCCGAATACGTCAACAGCCTGGTCGATACGCAGCTCGGAATGGCGCAGATGTCGGGCCACATCGGCATCGACCTCGCGCGCTTCGACCCCGATCAGCCGCTGACCGACATCGCCATCGAGGAAGGCTCGCGCGGGTCGTTCGACGTCATCCTGCAGGGGACGCAGGCGGAGGGGCTGACCCTGGGCGAGGCCGCCCGGCGCTTCGCCACCAGCGAATTGTGCCCGCAACTGGTGGGCACCGCCGAGATGATCGCCGACCAGTTGACCGACCTGTTCACCGACCGGGCCTGCGACGGCTTCGTGCTCACCCCCACGACGTTCCCCGGCATGTTCGAGCAGTTCAGCCGCGCCGTGGTGCCGCTGTTGCAGAAGCGCGGCGTGTTCCGGACGGAGTACACCGGCCGGACGCTGCGCGAGAACCTGCGGTCGTGAGGCGAGGACCCAGGCATCGTATGCGCTGATCCCGGCCAGGCATGGATCGCCGTGACCGGGTATGCAGGCGTCGTCGTTGCGGGCGGCGCTTGAGGCGCGGCGATCCCGGGCCGGCCAGGACCGCGCTTACCGCCGTCGGGTTGCCGCGTCGCAAACGCTCCTCGCAATGGCGGCGCCTCGGGCGAACGATGGCTGGGCTAGGTTGGTGCCCGCGAACCCTGGCACATGCTTTGCAACGTTCCAGGGATCGAACCCGCTCCGGGTTCTCCTCGGGAGTTCTGGCATGGCCCCTACGATTCGACGCACGATAATAGGCGGATTGGCCGTAAGCTGCCTCGCAACCGTGCTGGCCGGTGCCGTGCAGGCGGAAACCCTGGGGCCGGTGACGGACGACGTCGGCGTCGTCAAGATCGCCAAGGGCCAGCCCATCCTGATCGGCGCCCTGCTGGTGCTGTCGGGGCCGGACCTCTCGCTCGGCGTCGATGCGTCCCGCGGGGCGGAGATCGCGTTCGACGATCACAAGAACACGCTGCTCGGCCATCCCATCAAGTACCTCCCGGAGGACGGACAGTGCAGCGTGGAGGGCGGCCAGACCGGCGCCACCCGGCTCGCGGCCAACAAGCAGATCGTGGGGGTGATCGGCACGGCGTGCTCCTCCGAGTCGCGCGGCGGCTCGCCGATCCTGTGGAACGCCGGGATGCCGCAGGCGGTGACCAGCGCCACTGCCCCGCCGCTGACCGCGGCCGACCGGCCGGTGGGCCTGCAGGGCATCGTGCGGTTCGTTTACAACGACATCAACGGCGCCGGCGCCGCGGTGAAGTACGCGCAAAGCATCCACGCCACCAAGGTCGCGACGATGCACGACGGCAGCCTGTATGCCGAGGAGCTGGTCAACGCCTTCGCCAAGCAGTTCAAGTCCACCGGCGGCACCATCGTCGCGGCGGAGGCGATCTCCTCGTCCGACACCGACCTGCGCCCCGTGCTGACGCGGATCGGCACCGCCAAGCCCGAGATGTTGTTCGCGCCCATCTTCACCGGCGCCTCCGCCTACCTCGTGCGGCAGGATAAGGAGGTGCCGACGATGGCCAACATCCCCGTGCTTGGCACGGACGCCGTGCTCGCCCCGGCGTTCCTGGAGGCAGCCGGGGATGCCGCCATTGGCTACCGGCTGACGGGCATTGATAACGACCCGAAGCTCATGGGCGCGCGCTATGGCGACTTCCTGGCGAAGTATAAGGAGAAGTTCGGCGAGGACCCGATCGCCGGCTTCCACGGCAACGGCTACGATGCGGCGCTGGCGATGATGACCGCCATCGAGAAGGTCGCCAAGACCGACGCCGCCGGCGACACCTACATCGGCCGAAAGGCGCTGCGCGACGCCCTGATGCAGACCAAGGACCTCGACGGCATCACCGGCAAGCTGACCTGCGACAAGAACGGCGACTGTGGCTCCTCGCACTTCGCCGTGTATGAGTACGTCAGCGGCGATCCCTCGACCTTCAAGGTCGGCGCAAATCCGAAGGAGGTGTTCCCGTAGTGGCCGCGGCTACTGCGGCGCAGGCCGGCCTGGTCAGGGATTGGCTGCGGCGGGCGACCGCCGTCGATTGGTTCCTGCTGGCGTTGCGCCTGTTGGTCGTGGCGGTGGTCGGGACCGGGTTCGTCGCCGGGCTGCTGCACCCGCGTTACAACCGGGCGGAGTGGTTCTCCTTCCTGGCGTTCGGGCTGACGATCGGGGCGATCTATGCGCTGATCGCGCTCGGCTACACCATGGTTTACGGCATCTTGCGCATGGTCAATTTCGCGCATGGCGACGTGTTCATGTTCGGCTCCTATGCGGCCTGCTTCTCGCTGCTGGCCTGCAACCGCGCCGGCATCCTGGGGCCTGATCCGGCGCTTAGCTTTTTGATCGCCACCACCGTCTGCATCGCCGTCTCAGCCGGGGTCGCGGTGCTGGTTGAGCGCATCGCCTACCGCCCGTTCCGCCGCGGGCGGTCGCTGGCGCCGCTGATCAGCACGCTCGGGGTGTCGTTCGTGCTGGAGTACTCGGCGCGCGGCATGTTCGGCGCGCAGAACAAGTCATTCCCCTCGATGCCGTCGGTGGACGGCATCGTCGAGGTCGCCGGCTTTCAGGTGCCGCGGGCGCAGATCGTCGTGGTCGTCGTGGCGGTGCTGACGATGGTGGTGCTGACGCTGATCGTCATGCGGTCGCGCATCGGCACCGCGATGCGCGCCGTGGCGGAGGACAAGGATGCGGCGACGCTGATGGGCATCAACGTGGACCGGGTGATCGTGTTCACCTTTGCGCTCGGCGGCGCGTTGGCCGGGATTGCCGGGCTGCTTTATGGCCTGGTGTTCAAGCAGGTTTCGTTCTTCATGGGCTTCTTCCTGGGCGTGAAGGGGTTTGGCGCGGCGGTGCTCGGCGGCATCGGCAACATCCCCGGCGCCATGCTGGGCGGCTATGCGCTGGGCCTGGTCGAGAGCCTGGGGCCGGCCGCGTTCCTGGAGGGGCTTGGGGTCAACTCGCCCTATCAGCTCCGCGACGCCATCGCCTACACCATGCTGGTCATGGTGCTGATCTTCCGCCCGCGCGGCCTGCTGGGCGAGCGGCTGTCCAC
>CAXTFY010000517.1:0-3186 GCA_964243265.1 uncultured Acetobacteraceae bacterium
GTTCCGCACGTCGGCCGAAGCCTGGGAAGCGGGCGCGGCAATGTTGGATGGGCAGGAGCAAAGGCCCTAGGCTCATCGTGTCCAGTGCCCCTTGCGGCGCAGCCACCGCCGTGGTTCTGGGCCTCTCGGCCAACCCATCGCAGACCATCGTTTCGCTCTCAGCCCTACTTGTTTCGTAGTACCTCGACGTGGGGTTTCAGAGAAGCCGAGTGGCATTCGTCCCCTCGATGATTTCAGGAAGTGAGGCATCCTTTGGATGTCCTTCCCAATCGCCCCAGCTTGGTGCTGGCAGCCGGCGCGAACCGGCAGTTCATCCGTCGAGAGAACCTGTGGCGCTGGAGGTGGGATCCTCACCAACATAGCCCGTGAGGAGTTCAGCCGCTCTTGCAAGCACAGATGCAGGCATCCCGGCCAACGCCGCCACCCGCAGTCCGTGCGACCGTCCTGCCCGGCCAGGGCCGATCCGGTAGGTGAAGATGTCGCCGTGCCGCCCGGCTGTGGCTTCCATTGCCATGCAGGTCGCATGCGGCATCATATCCGCCGCGTCGGCCAGCTCGTGGAAGTGGGTGGCGAACAGCGTCCGGCAGCCCACGACGTCGTGGAGGTGCTCAAGAGAGGCCTGCGCTATGGCCAGACCATCGTGGGTGGACGTGCCCCGCCCGACCTCGTCGAGGATGACAAGCGAGCGGCTCGTGGCCTGGTTCAGGATGGCCGAGGTCTCCAGCATCTCGACCATGAACGTGCTCCGCCCGGCGGCCAGGTCGTCCGACGCGCCGATGCGGCTGAACAGCTTGTCCACCACGCCGATCCGGGCCCGGGCAGCCGGGACGAACGATCCGACCTGGGCCATGAGCACGATGACCGCGACCTGCCGCAGGAAGGTGGACTTGCCCGCCATGTTCGGGCCGGTCAGCAGCCAGAAACGGTCCGCCTCGCCCATCCGGCAATCGTTGGCGACGAAGGCGCGGCCCTCGGCCTCCAGCAGCGCCTCCGCCACCGGGTGCCGGCCCTCCCGGATATCCAGCCCCGTGTCGCCGGCCAGCTCCGGCTCGGCCCAGTGGCCTTCGGCCGCGGCCTGTGCAAGTCCCGACACGAGGTCCAGGGCCGCCGCCGTGTGCGCGACCCTGGTCAGCACCTCGCGCACGGCCAGGACGGCCGCTGACAGCTCCGCAAAGGCGATCTGCTCGGCAGCATTGGCCCGGCTGGAGGCATCCTCCAGCGCCGCCGCGAGGGCATCCAGCTCGGGCGTGCTGAAGCGGGTGGACGAGGCCAGGCCCTGGCGCAGCGTGAACCCGGCGCCGAGCGCCTTGGCGCTCGATGATGGCACCTCGACGTGGTAGCCGACCACGAGGTTGGTCCTGATCCTGAGCGCCTTGACGCCGGTGTCCTGGACGTAGCGCGCCTGCAACGCCTCGATGGCCTGCTTGGCCCGGGCCAGGTCGGCCCGGGCAGCGTCTAGCCGCTTCGAATACCTGTCCGCGATGAAGCCGGGTTCCCGTGTGGTCGGAGGCGGGTTCGGCGCCAGCGCCCGTCGCAGCGTGACCGCGAGCGCGCCCGGCGCGTCCGCCGACGCGGCGGCCAGGTCGCGTCCGGCCGTCAGCAGTCCCTGCGGCAGGCCGGCGGAAGCAGCCAGCCTCCTGGCCAGCACGGCCGCACGGTCCAGCCCGTCGCGGACCGCGGCAAGGTCGCCAGGCCCAGCCTTGCCCAGCGACAGGCGCCCGCACGCGCGAAGCACGTCCGGCATGCCGCCGAGCGCCTCGCGGCAGTCAGCGCGTAGGCTCGGCTCGTCCACAAAGCGGCGGACCATCGCAAGCCGCCGCTCGATGGTCCGCGGGTCGGTCAGCGGGGCGGACAGCTGCCGCACCAGCAGCCTCGCGCCTGGAGCCGTCACGGTCCGGTCCATGACGGACAGCAGCGACCCGTCCCGGCCGGAGGCCGAGGTGAGCACCTCCAGGCCCCGCAGCGTGGGTCCGTCGATCTCCATGGTGTCGCCGGCAGCCGCCCGCCGGGGGATGACCAGGCCAGCCGGGAGGTGTCCGACGACGTTGCGCACGTAGCCCAGAAGGGTGGCATAGGCGGTCAGCTCAGGAGGCGAGAAGCCCCGCAGCAGGTCGCGGTAGCCAGGCCCGTGTGCCTCCGCGAGGATGGCATCCATCTCTGCCTGCGCCAGCCCGTCCCGGGGGAGGTCGGAGAACCCGACCCTGGACCCGTCTATGGCCACGGCAAGCGCGTCCGATCCGTCGGGCCACCTGGACACCAGGATCTCCGTCGGCGTGATCCGCGCCAGGGCTGCGCCGCACCCGTCGAGGGACGCCATGCTGGTCCCAGCCTCCCCGGTGGACAGGTCGGTCCAGGCGAAGGCAACTACCTGTCCTTCGGCATGGGCGACGGCCAGGTTGTTTGGCCTGTCATGGGCGAGGACGGCGGCGTTCACGGAGGTGCCGGGCGTCAGCAGCCGGAGCGGGCGCTGGCCAGCAGGCTCGGTGGGCTGTTCGGACAGGGCGACCTTGCGCCCGGCGGCAAGGAGCCTGGCTATGGCGGCGTCGGCCGACCCTGCGGGTATGCCGCACATCGGGATGTCGGCTGAGTTCTTCTGCGGCCGCCGTGTCAGCTGGATGCCGAGCAGGCGGGACACGACTGCGGCGTCCCCGTGCAGCACCTCGTAGAACTCGCCGACCCGGTAGAGCACGAGGTGATCCGGCGCTGCCAGACGCGCTGCCGCGTAGGCCGACACCATCGGGCTTGCCCCGGGCGGAGCTGCTGCGCTCACGTTGAATCACCTCCGTACGGCTGGGCGTGACGGCCCGGGAAGGGTTGTCCCGGTCATTGCATCACGGCGCCCGAGTTCGGGCGTCGTCGTCCCGGCTGGTTCTCGTTCAGCTCAGGTCATCCCTTGACGGCTCGCCAGCGGCTTCAGCGGCGTGTCTGCAGAAGGGGAAGCCACCACTTGACCGCCTGCGGCGCTGCAGCGGCGGAGGGCTCCTGGACCTGCTTCAGCTTGGCCGGTGCCGTGTTGGCCGGCCGTCCCCTGCCCCGCGCTTGGGCAGCCGAGTTGTCGGCCAGCGCAGCCTCCAGCCTGGTCGCGACACGCTGCAGCTCGGCGCGCAGCCCGGCCATCGCCGCCTCCCGCTCCTCGACCGCCTCGCGGGCCGCACGCGCCGCCTGCTCGGCCTGCGACAGGCCCGC
>CAXTFY010000518.1:0-3183 GCA_964243265.1 uncultured Acetobacteraceae bacterium
CTCGTCGCCATCGGACAGGTTGAGGGCCTTCATCACGCGCTTGACGATGCGACGGCTGTCGTCGGCGTCGATGATGTCGAAGCCCTGCCGCAGCCCGGCCACCTCCGGCTCGATCCGCAGCTGGCGGGCGCCTAGGCCGTGGAAGGTGCCGATCCAGCGCGGGGCCGCCTCGTCACCCAGGGCGACACGGATGCGCGCGCCCATCTCCGCCGCCGCCTTGTTGGTGAAGGTGACGACGAGGATGCGGCCGGGTGCGATGCCGCGCACCTGGATGCGGTGCCCGACGGCATGGGAGAGCGTCTTGGTCTTGCCGGTTCCTGCCCTTGCTAGCACCAGCACTGCGCCAGGTTGGATCGCTGCGGCGTGCTGCTGCGGCGTCAGGCCGCCCAGGATCTGGATGTCCCCGTCCATCACTGCACCTCCGTGACACAATTCCAGCCATGCACTTTGAGCAGTTCACCGTCCTCGGTCTGCACCGTGAACACGCCATCCAGGTCCCAAGCACCGTCCGGGTCTCGCACGCCCTTGACGATCTGGCCCTCGATCGTCTGGCCTCCGCCCTCGACCAGGACGTGGGTCGGTCCTTCCCACGGCCGGTCCGCCGGGTTCTCCTCCCGGGCGCCGGGTGCGACGACATGGAGGCGGGCGTCATCGACGGCGCCAGCCGCCTCGTGCTGCAGCCGGTCCAGCAGGCCGAGGAACAGCCGTGCGGCCAGCGTTGGCGGCCAGGGTTCCCAGGGCCGCAGGCCCGGCGGCACCGGCACGGGGTCCGCTGTCAACGGCGCCAGGGTGATGCCGAGGCTGCTGCGGATGTCGGCCGCCGGCCAGCCGACGACGTGGTAGGCCTCACTGGCCGCGGCGAGCCGGTCGGCGTGCTTGTGGGCCTCGTAGCCCGCACGGTCCCATGCCGGCAGGTCGTAACGCGCGCTGATCGCACCCCGTAGGCACTGCACCAGCCGGGCGTAGCCGTCGCCGAGGTGCGGCTTCAGCGGTGTCAGGGCGTCATACCCCAGCAGGCCCTCGTCCATGTCGTGCGCCAGCTCGCGCAGCCGCTCGCGGATGTGCAGGACGAGCAGCGAGTGCTGGGCGACCGAGAGCGGCAGATCCCAGCAGGAGTGGCCGCCCCAGCGGTAGGTGCGGGCCAGCCCGGTGGCGATGTCGTCATCGGTCCAGGCATGTGGATGCGGGTTGAGCAGGTCGAGCCGCCGGCCCGACTTCAGCAGCACCCAGGCGCGGTCCTCCGTCATGATCCCCTCCCCTTCTTGATCACGTCGTTCCAGTCGGCCAGCCCACCCGGCGGCGGCAGCCGCTCCGAGCGCACGCCGGCGGCCCGCGCCAGCTCCGCCAGGTGCCCGGCGTAGCGGTCCCCCTGCGGGTCGTTGTCGGTGGCCTGAACCAGCACGCCATCCCGGTGCGCGGCGAGGCCCTGGAGCAGCAGTTCGAGGCCGGTGATCGTCAGCGGCCCCATGCCGCCCGAGGTCGAGACGTAGAGCGTGTCAGGCCGCAGCCCCTCCAGCGCCGCCAGGCTCAGGGCATCGATCGGCGCCTCGCACACCGCCAGGCGCGTGAGCACGCCGGTGCCGCCGGGCAGGCGGAACAGGCACTTGTCGCCGTCCTTCGAGAAGCTCCGCCAGTCCGGGCCACGCATGTCGAAGCCGGTCAGCACGCCGGCATGGTCGGTGCTGGCGAACCAGGCGCTGCCGCGCGGCCCCTCCCGCACCACGCCGAACAGGTCGGCCGCCACCAGCACTCCAGCCAGTAGACAGCGCTCGCCGGTGAGGTAGCCCCAGGTGGCCGACCCCTGGCTCAGCCGGCGCCGCGCCTCCCAACGCAGCGCGACAGGGATGGCCGGCTTCCTGCGCTCGTGCTGCCGCTCCATCGCCGGGCAGGACGAGGTCAGGCCGACCATGCCGCGCAGGACCTTGCGGACTTGGCCAAAGTTCAGCCGGGGATCGAGGTACTGGGTCAGGGTGAACACGTCGCCCTTGCCGGTGCGGTCGTTGCCGGGCCGCTGCGGGTCCCACCAGCCGCGCCCCTCGTGAGACACGATGACGATCTCGCCGGCGCCACGCCGCCACTTCTGACTGCCCCGCGTGCTCTCCTTCTCGTCCACCTGGTAGCCGTTCCGCTCCAGCAGCACCGCGCAGCTCACGCCCGCACGCAGCTGCTCCAGCTCCGCATCCTGTCCGCTCATGTCCATGCCTCCGCCTGGGGTGGCAGGGCGAGGCCAGGGCCGGGTGCGTCTCCGCTCCCTCTTCCACCCTCTCTCATCCCTGATCCCATCCCGGCACCCGCAGGCGCGGGCCGCGGGGCAAGGGCGTGCGCAGCACGGGAGCGCGTCAGCGCGACGCACCCTTGCGGCGTGGCCTGCGGCGGCGGTAGCAGCATCCTCTCGTCTCCCCTCTCCAGTCCGGCCCACTCTGCGAGGGGCTTTTGCGAACGGATGGGCCGGCAGGACGGCCAGAGGGCAGGCATTCAGGGCGCGGCACCCCCGCAGCCGTCGCGGTCAGAGCCGGTGACCGCACCGCTGCAGGCGCTTGGCGCAGGTATCGTTGAGGACACCCGCCCCAAGCGCGAGTTGGGCCAGGTTGAGGTCGCCGCCGAAGTTCACTTCCAGTAGCACCGGGCCCTGGCCGGTCAGCACCACGTCCCAGGACTGGGCGCGGATGCCCTGTCGTGCCGTCGTCCATGTACCCTGCTTCGGGAGTTCAGCACCTGGATGCCCCAGGACTTTGCGAACGGCCGTTGGGTTCTGATTGCTGGACGCCTAAACCAGGCCGCGCGATGATCGTCTCGCCGAGAGGGTGTCCAATGACAGGCTTGGCAGCGTCGTTCGTGCCATACGATTCGGTAGATAGCAGGGGCGCACCCAGCACGGCGCCCTACGACCGGGCTGTGCGTGATGCGCTCGCTGAGCTACCCCATGGCGTCCGGGCTGCCTGGATAGCCCGCTATGCGGTCCAGCAGGATGTCTCCTCCCGCGCCGAGGCCCTGGTCGAACGTGCCGGGACCGCCCTCCTCGCCGCTGGGCGACCGGCCACCATACGCGACGTCTGGATGCTGCTCGCCCGCCGTGCGGGGAACGAGGGTGACGCTGACATGCGCGCCGCGGCGGCGCTGGCCGGCATGGCGATGGGCCTTCAGGCCAGTTAGCCTGCTCCTGGTGTCATCAGGCCGTTGCCA
>CAXTFY010000519.1:0-3165 GCA_964243265.1 uncultured Acetobacteraceae bacterium
GGCCTGGTTGGTCGTGGCGCCCCGGCTAGGCCTGCCGATGCTGTCCCCGGCCTGCTTGGCACGCTGGGCGGCGCATCCGCCGGGGTTGCGAATCAGCTCGCTGACGATGTTGGTGTCCAGCATGTAGCGCACCGTCAGAAGATGTCCCGTGGCGGCGGCGGCGGGTCTTCTGGTTCCGGAAGATCATCGTCCAATGGCGTCCAGCTCGCCAGCAGGGCAGCCAACCCCGCCTGGCGCACCGGCTCGATGATCAGGCGCGTCCCATCCCGGTGGATGAGGGCCTCGGTGCCTGGCAACTCAAGCTCCACCGGGATGCGGATGGCTTGGCTCCGGTTGTTGCGGAACAGCCGGACCCGGCGCGGCGGGGAAATGGTTGGCGGCATAACGGCGCACCTTCTTGGATATGCCAACACCATATGCCAATCCACGCACTATGGCGAGGACGAACCGGGGCCTCCCCCAGCCTTGCATCCCCCCGCCCCCTCCCCTATACGCTGCCCCCTCAAGTCAGCGAGACCGGGCCTGGATCGGGCATGCCCGGCCGCGACGCCTGCGCAGCCGCCACCCGGCGCCGGCAGGTCCAGCACAGGAGACCCAAAATGCCCAAGCTCAAAACCAAAAGCTCCGTCAAGAAGCGGTTCAAGATCACCGCGACCGGCAAGGTGCTCGCCGGCCCCGGCAAGAAGCGCCACAACCTCATGGCCCGCACCCAAAAATCCAAGCGCGCCAACCGCGGCAGCCAGACGCTGACCCACGCTGACGGCCTGACCGTCAAGCAGTGGGCGCCGTACGGCATCGCATAAGGGGGCACAGCCATGGCACGCGTAAAACGGGGCGTCACCACCCACGCCCGCCACAAGAAGGTCCTCGACGCCAGCAAGGGCTTCGTCGGCCGCAGCAGCACCAACTACCGCATCGCGCTGGAGCGGCTGGAGAAGTCCCTCCAATATGCCTACCGCGACCGCCGCCAGAAGAAGCGCGATTTCCGCGGCCTGTGGATACAGCGCATCAACGCCGCAGTGCGTGAGCACGGCATCACCTACAGCCGCTTCATCGCCGGCCTGAAGGCGACCGGGATCGAGATGGACCGCAAGGTCCTGGCCGCCATCGCCTACGACGACCCGGCGACCTTCGCCGAAGTCGTGAAGCAGGTGCAGGCCGTCATCGCCGCCTCCGCCCCGGTCGTCACGCACCCCGCCGCGATGGACCCGGCCCCCGCGCTGTAGTCCCTGGCCCGCATCGGCCGAACGCCATAAAGAAGGGCCGTTCCCGCAGGGGAGCGGCCCTTTTGCCTTGAGATGGACCCTTGATGACCGACGACCTGCAAGCCTTGCGCGACGAAACCGAAGCCGCGCTGGCCGGCGCCACCGACCTGCGCGCCTGGGACGCCGTGCGCGTCGGCACCCTGGGAAAGCAGGGCCGCCTGACCGGCCTGCTAAAGGAACTCGGCAAGGTCTCCCCCGAGGAACGCCGCACCCGCGGCGCCCGCCTCAACCAACTCAAGGACGAGCTGACCACCCTGTTCGAGGCCCACCGCGCCAGCCTGGACGCAGCGGCGCTGCACGCACGCCTGGCCGGCGAGCGCATCGACGTGTCCCTCCCCCCCTTGCCCCACCCGACCGGCGCCATCCACCCCCTGACCCGCACGATGGAGGAGATGGCCGCCATCTTCGGCGCCATGGGCTTCACCGTGGGCGAGGGCCTGGACGTGCAGACCGACTGGTTCAACTTCGGCGCCCTGAACATCCCCGCGCACCACCCGGCCCGGGCCGACCACGACACCTTCTACCTGCCCGGCACCCGCGACGGCCGCCCGCTCCTCCTGCGCACCCAGACCAGCGACGTGCAGATCATCTCCATGCTCAACCAGCCGCCCCCGCTGCGCGTGATCGCCCCCGGCCGGGTGTACCGCGCCGACCACGACGCCACGCACAGCCCGGTGTTCCACCAGTGCGAGGGCCTGGTGATCGATCAGGGCATCACGCTGGGCCACCTCAAGGGCTGCCTGATCGACTTCCTGCGCGCCTTCTTCGGCATCGCCACCCTGCCGGTGCGCTTCCGCAGCAGCTACTTCCCGTTCACCGAGCCGAGCATGGAGGTGGACATCGGCTGGAACCGCCGCACCGGGGACCTCGGCGCCGGCGGCGACTGGCTGGAGATCCTCGGCAGCGGCATGGTGCATCCCCGCGTGCTGGCCAACGTCGGCCTGGACCCCCGGGTCTGGCAGGGCTTCGCCTTCGGCATGGGCGTGGACCGGGTGACGATGCTCAAGCACGGCATCCCCGACCTGCGCCCGTTCTACGAGGGCGACATGCGCTGGCTGCGGCACTACGGCTTCAATCCCCTCGCCCCCGTGGCGCTGCACGAGGGCGTGGCATGAAGTTCTCCCTAAGCTGGCTGCGCACCCACCTGGACACCGACGCCGGCCTGGACGCCATTACCGACCGCCTGACCGCCATCGGGCTGGAGCTGGAAGGCGTCGAGAACCCCGGCGCCGCACTGGCCCCATTCCGCATCGCCCGCGTAATCGAGGCGGTGCAGCACCCCAACGCCGACCGCCTGCGCGCCTGCAAGGTGGACACCGGCGACGGCGTAGTCTCCGTCGTATGCGGCGCGCCGAACGCGCGGACCGGGATGCTCGCGGTGTTCGCACCCCCGGGCAGCTTCATCCCGGGCAGCGGCATCACCCTCAAGGTCGGCGAAATCCGCGGCGTCGAGAGCGCCGGCATGCTGCTCAGCCTGCGGGAGATGGGGCTGGGCGAGGACCACGCGGGGATCGTGGACCTGCCGGACGATGCGCCCGTCGGCACCCCGTATGCCGAATGGGCCGGCCTGGACGATCCCGTCATCGAAATCGGCGTGACCCCCAACCGCGGCGACGCGCTGGCCGTGCGCGGCGTCGCGCGGGACCTGGCGGCAGCCGGCCTGGGCACCCTGCGGCCCTGGGCGCCGGCGGCGGTGGCCGGCGAAGGCCCCAGCGCCATCACATGGGCCATAGACATGCCCGAGGCCTGCCCCTGGGTGCTGGGCCGCACCGTCCGCGGCGTCCGCAACGGCCCCAGCCCGAGGTGGCTGCAACGCCGCCTCCTCTCCATCGGCCTGCGCCCGATCAGCGCCCTGGTGGACATCACCAACTTCTTCACCTTCGACCTCGGCCGTCCGCTG
>CAXTFY010000520.1:0-3145 GCA_964243265.1 uncultured Acetobacteraceae bacterium
CGACCGGCCCCGCCCTCGGCACCGAGCGCGTGCTGCGCCGCCTGCTCACCAACCCCGGCGACGACCTCTGGCAGCCCGGCTATGGCGCCGGCCTCGCCCGCTTCGTCGGCCAGCCGGCTGACGCCGCCGCCATCCGCGCCCTGATCCGCCAGCAGATGCTGCGGGAGGCCGCGGTGGCGCCCGATCCGGACCCGGTGATTGACGTGCAGTCCGACCCCGGCGGCAGCCTGTCCGTCCAGGTCCGCTACGCCGACGCCGCAACGGCCGAGGCGCAGATCCTCACCCTCCAGGCATTGGGGTAGCCCGCCATGCAGCTTCCGTTGCAGGACTTCGCCACCATGGTCCGGATGCAGGCCGCGGCGGTGCGCGGGTCGGCGAGCAGCCTGATCGACCTGTCCGTGGGCAGCGTGCTGCGCGCGGTGCTGGAGGCTAATGCCTCCGTGGGCCTGTGGGTGCAGTGGCTGATCGTGCAGGTGCTGGCGACCACGCGCGCCGCCACCAGCGCGGGGGCGGACCTGGATAGCTGGGTGGCGGATTTCGGGCTGGCGCGGCTGCCGGGCATCCCAAGCCGGGAATTCGTGACATTCAGCCGCGGGGTGCCGGGGCTGGCGGCGGTGGTGCCGGTGGGCGCGCAGGTGCGGACGGCGGACGTGCCGGCGCTGCTGTTCACGGTGTCAGCCGATCCGTCCAACCCGGCGTGGACCGGTGCCGGCTATGCGCTGGCGGCGGCGGCGCTGTCGGTGACGGTGCCGGTCGTGGCCATCCAGGCCGGGCAGGCGGGCAACGTGCGGCTGGGGCTGCTCGTGCAGCTCGGTACCGCGATCCCCGGCGTGGACAGCGTGAGCAACCCCGGCCCTTTGTCGGGCGGGCTGGATGCGGAGGCGGATGCGGCGCTGCGGACGCGGTTCGGCGGCTTCATCGACAGCCGCACCCGCGCCACGCCGCAAGCGGTGGCCTGGGCGGTGCTGAGCCTGCGCCAGGGGCTGTCGGTATCCATCGCCGAGCGGGTCGATACCGCCGGGGCCGAGCGGGCCGGTTACTTCACCGTGACGGTGGACGATGGCACCGGCGCGCCTGGGGCGGACCTGCTGGCGGCGGCGGGCGCGGCCATCGAGGCGGTGCGCCCGGTCGGCAGCAGCTATGCCGTGCGCGGGCCGTTGGTGGTGCTGGCGAACGTGCTGCTGCACCTGGCTGGAGGCAGCGCGGCGTTGGTGCAGGCGGTGGTGATCGGGTACTTGCAGGGGTTGCCGCTCGGCGCCGGGCTAACGCTGTCTCGGTTGGTGCAGTTGGCGCATGACGCCGACCCGGCGGTGGCCAGCGTGTGGGGCGTCACCATCAACGGGCTGGCCGTGGACCTGACCGTGCCGGTGCAAGGGCTGGTGCGGCCCGGCAGCATCCAGGTGCTGGCGCCATGAGGGGCGACCTTGCCGACATGCTGGCCCGGCTGCGCCTGGCCCTGCCGCGCCGCTGGTTCGCGGACGTGGCGCCGGTGCTGGACGGGCTGCTGTCCGGGTTGGCGTCGGGTTGGGTGGCGCTCTATGTGCTGCTGGGGGTGGTGCGGCTGCAGTCGCGGCTGGCCACGGCGACGGACGGTTTCCTAGACCTGGCCAGCGCCGACCTGTTCGGCGGCGGCCTGCCGCGGCGCGGGGGCGAGGCCGATGACGCCTTCCGCGCCCGCATCGGCCGGGCGCTGCATCGGGAGCGGGTGACGCGCAGCTCCCTTGCGGACGCCGTGGGGGAACTGGGGGCGACGATCACCGTGTTCGAGCCGGAGCGGCCGTTGGATACCGGGGTCTATGGCGGGCCTGGCCTGGCCTATGGCGTCGCCGGCGGCTGGGGGTCGCTGGCGATGCCGCTGGAGTGCCTGGCGGTGTTGACGCCGGACACGCCGGACGTGCAGGCCGCGCTGGTGCAGGCGCTGCCGGCCGGCGGCGTGGCCTGGGTGCGGGGCGCTTAGCCTCTTCCTCTCCCACTTCGGGGAGGGCCGGGGTGAGGGGGGCTTGCAGAGCCCATGCCCGCCCGTTCAAGGCCGCTTGCCCGAAGCGATTGCCGTTCCTCGCTCCGCCGCCAAGACCCCCTCACCCCGGCCCTCTCCCGGAGGGAGAGGGAGCAGAATGCAGAACGCAGAAGGATGTCTCCATGGACCGTCAGATCGTCTATCCCGGGTCCATCCCGCTCGATACCGACCTGCTGACCATCCAGCGCAATGCCATGGCGGCGATGGGTGCGCTGGCGCGGTGCGTGCTGGGGACCGGGCCGGTGGCGGATGGGCTGGGCTGCGTGCCCGTGACGTCGGGGTGGGGCGTCGTGGTGGGGCCGGGCAGCCTGACTTCGCTGGGCACCGTGGATGCGGCGCCGTACGGCTCGCTGGGCGCGGACCCGACGCCGCTGGTGCAGACGGGGGTCAACACGGGGTTCACCACGCTGAGCTTCACCGGGCCGCCGGACGGCAGCAGCGTGCTGTGCTGGCTGGTGCAGGCGTCGTTGGGGCCGCAGGACGCCGGCCCGGTGGCGCTGCCCTATTGGAATGCCGGCAACCCTGCCGTGCCCTGGAGTGGCCCCGGCAATGGCGGCCAGGCGCAGAACACGCAGCGGCTGCTGCGCGTCGCCCTGTCCGTCAAGGCCGGGGCACCGCAGGCGCTAGGCGATCCGGTGCCGCCTGCGGCGGACCCGGGATGCGTGGGGCTGTACACCGTCATGACCTATTCCGGCCGGCCGCAGACGGTGCAGGTGGACATCGCGATCCTGCCCGGCGGGCCGTTCCTGCCGTTCGTGCTGCCGCAACTCAGCCCCGGGTTCAGCCGGCAGGAGACGTTCGGCGTCACCACGACCTGGCGAGTGCCGCTGGGGGTCCGGCTGGCGCGGGTGCGCACGGTGGGTGGCGGGGCCGGCGGCGGCGGCGGGGATACGGATTACGGCGGCGGCGGCGGCGGTGCGGGCGGCTATGCCGAGGCCATCGTGCCGGTGCAGCCGGGGGCGATCATCCCCGTGCAGGTCGGCACCGCCGGCGGTGGGAACGGGCCGCGCGTCGATGGGCAGCCAGGCACCGACACTTGGTTCGGCCCGGTGGGCAGCGGCGCGGTGGGGGCTGCGGGCGGCATGGCCGGGCACTCCGGCAATCCGGACAGCGCGGGCGGCAACAGCG
>CAXTFY010000521.1:0-3120 GCA_964243265.1 uncultured Acetobacteraceae bacterium
CGGCGATGGTCGAGACCGCCGCGGCCGCCCTGGGCCGGCTGGACCTGCTGGTCAACAACGCCGGCACGCCCGGCGCGCGGGCGCTGATCCCCGGGGACCGGCTGGACGACATCGACGACGCGCTGTGGGACGCCGTGCTGTCCACCAACCTGGTCGGCCTGTTCCGCTGCACCCGGGCCGCGGCGCCGCACCTGCGGGCTTCCGGCCACGGCGCGGTGGTGAACGTGGCCAGCATCGCCGGGCTGACGGCGCGCGGCAGCAGCATGGCCTACGGCGCGAGCAAGGCGGGCGTGGTGTCGCTGACCCGGCACCTGGCGCGCGGCCTCGGCCCGGCCATCCGCGTCAACGCCGTCGCGCCCGGCGCCGTGGACAGCGACTGGCAGATCGAGTGGACCGAGGAGCAGCGGCGATCCTCCATCGTGCAGGCGCCGCTGGCCCGGCGCTGCACGACGGACGACATCGCCGAGGCCATCGTGTTCCTGGGCTGCGCGGCGGCGATGGTGACCGGGCAGACCCTGGTCGTGGACGGAGGGCTGACCCTATGAGCACCGGCATAACCGCCACCATCATCTCCTGCGCCGTCACGGGCGGGGCGGACAACGCCCACATGAGCCCGGCCATCCCCGTCACCCCCGAGCAGATCGCCGCCGAGGCCCTGGCGGCACGGGCGGCGGGCGCTGCGGTCGTGCACATCCACGTCCGCGACCCCGCGACCGGCAAGCCCAGCCGCAAGCTGGAGCTATACGGCGAGGTCGTGGCCCGCATCCGCGACAGCGGCAGCGACGTGGTGATCAACCTGACCACCGGCCCCGGCGCCCGCCTGCAGCCCGACGACGCCGGCCGCCCCGGCCCCGGCACCACCCTGGTCGGCCCGGAGGAGCGGCTGGAGCACGTGCTGGCGCTGCGCCCGGACATCTGCAGCCTGGATGTCGCGACGATGAACTTCGGCGCCCACGCCATGGTCAACGTGCCCGCCCACCTGGAGACCATGGCCCGGCTGATCCGCGCCGCCGGGGTGAAGCCGGAGCTGGAGGTGTTCGACCTCGGCCACGTCGCGCTGGCCAAGCGCATGGTCGAGCAGGGGCACTTTGCCGCGCCGCCCTTCCTGCAGCTATGTATGGGTGTGCCCTGGGGCGCCCCGGCGACGGCGGAGGCGGTGCTGGCGATGCGGGCGGGACTGCCGGCGGGGGCGCTATGGTCGGCGTTCGGCATCTCCCGCCACCAGTTCCCGACCGTGGCGCTGGCGGCAGTGCTGGGCGGGCATGTGCGGGTGGGGCTGGAAGACAACCTCTATCTGTCGCGCGGCGTGCTGGCGCCGGGCAACGCGGTGCTGGTGGAGCGGGCGGCGGCGCTGGTGCGCGGCATCGGCGCGGCGGTCGCGACACCGGCCGAGGCGCGGGCGCTGCTCGGGGTAGGGCAGGCTTAGGGTTCGACGACCGTAGCCGTTGCGGGCTGCGCCGGGGTCCGGGGCGTGAGGAAGCGCTCCAGCCGGGCCAGCTCGGCGTCGAGGGCGCGGCGGAAGATGAGGCGTCCAGGGCTGCGCCCGACATAGCCCAGGGTCGCCTGCACCTTCCCGCCGGCGACCGAGACGTTGGCCCAGCCGATCACCGCGTCCCCCCACAGCATCGGCAGGGCATAGTAGCCGAGGCGCCGCTGTGCCGGCGGCGTGTAGGCCTCGAACCGGTAAGGCCAGCCCCAAAGGTGCTCGAACCGGCGGCGGTCCCAGACCAGGGGATCGAACGGCGCCAGCAGGCGGACGACGCCCGGCGCCGGACTTGACCGCTCGCCGGCCCTTGAGGCTGGCCAAGAGTCTGGGGCTGGCCAGAGATAGGTCTCGCCCTCGGCCTCGCCCCGCTCCAGCGCGCCGCAGCGGAGGGCGGCAGCGACGACTGGCCCCAGGGGGCCAAGGCCAGGGTTGCGCCGGGCCATCAGGACCAGGGCGCCACGCAGGCTGTTGAGGGAGACCGGGGCGAGGAGGCGGGCGACCAGGAGGACCAGGCGATGCGCCCGCTCCGCCGGATCGGCGCCGGGCGGCGGGGGCGGAGCGGCCTCATAGACGCGGATGCCGTCGCGGCGGTGGGCCACGCGGAGCAGGCCGTAGTGGCGCAAGCCCTCCAGCGCCCGCGTGGTCGCCTTGGACATGCCGCCCCAGCCGTTGATGGCCCGCTCGCGGCCGAAGCGCACCTCCAGGTCCGCGGGATGGGTGGGGCCACGGGCGCACACGAAGGCCAGCACTTCGGCCGGAAGGCCGGCGGGGACATGGCGCCCGGCCTCGCCCGCCGGGTCGTGGCGGGGGTGGAGGAGGTCCCGGGTGCCGGCGGGCATGAAGCCGTAGGCGTAGAGGAAGTCCTCCTCGAGGCGGAGGCGCCGGAAACCCCGGTCGAGGTCCCCGGCACGGTAGCCGGCGACGCGGTGCCGCAGGATCAGGTCCTGGGCGCGGGCAGGCGCACGGATCGGGTCGGCCTGCACGAACCCGAGCCGGTGAACGGCGTCGGCGAGGGTGGTGGGGGCGAACAGGGTGGCTTGGCGAGCCTGGGCGCGGAGGTGGGCAAGGCTGGTGGGCATGGCTGTGGGAGAGGGTGGCAGGATGTGGGGGTGTGGGGCAATGCCAGGGGGAGCGGTCGTGTCCCCGGACGTGGTGTAAGAGCGGCACCGTCCGGCCCGCCTGCACGACCCCCGGAGGCGGTCATGCAGGCGGGCTGGACGATGGCCATCGCGGTGGTCCTGGGTAGGGTTGGGTTGCGAGTTCAACTCTGACCTGAGGACCCCACGATGACCGACGATACCATCATCCTTCGCACCCTGTTGGAGAAGGGTTCCGACGCCTCCGTCCTGCACGACCTGACGACGAAGTCGTCGCAGGGACATGATCGGCTTTGCCGCCCACCGCCTGGTGGAGCTGGAAACCGAGGCCCGGTGCGGGGCCGCGCACGGCGAGCGCAGCCCAGACCGGCAGGTGCGGCGCAACGGTTACCGCGACCGGGACTGGGAAACACGCGCCGGGACCGTCGAGCTTGTCAGTCCGCTTCGCGGCCCGACCCCGAAGCTGCACAAGGGGTCATACCTTCCCTCTTTCCTTGAGCCATCGCCCCTTGGCGATCCGTCTGCGAAGCAGGCGGT
>CAXTFY010000522.1:0-3119 GCA_964243265.1 uncultured Acetobacteraceae bacterium
TGGTGGCCGGTGCTGCGGACCAGGTGCCGGATGACCGCCGAGCCGATGAAGCCGCAACCGCCGGTAACGAGGATTCTCATGGCGTTCAGGTCATCCCGCTTACCGTCGCAACCTGCCACCGGCGAGCAGGGCAGGCAATGCGCGCAACGATTGCATCTGGGCCGCCGCGGATTGGCGGCGTTGCATCCAGGAGGGGGGCCGGCGTTGGTGCATCCGTTGCACCTACGCCTTTATCGTATCGCGCAAAAGGGTCATCACCCCTCAAGCCTGCCCCCTCTTCCCGCTTCGGGAGAGGGCCGGGGTGAGGGGGTCTCGCAGCGCAAGTCTCCTGCCCCAAGCAGCCCGGTCCCACGGCGCGGCATAGGGGACCGAGAGGGGCGTTCGCCCAGCCGGGATCAGCCGCCGTGCGGATGCTTGTGGATCGGGTCCACCCAATGCACCGCCTCCGGCCGCTCGACAGGCTCGATGTCGAGGTTGACCACCACGGCCTCGTTATCGCTGCGCACCAGCACGCACTCCAGCGTCTCGGAGGTGGAGGCGTTGATCTCCTGGTGCGGCACGTAGGGCGGCACGAAGATGAAGTCGCCGGGGCCGGCCTCCGCCACCCATTGCAGCGTGTCGCCCCAGCGCATCCGGGCGCGCCCGCGCAGCACGTAGATCACGCTCTCCAACGCGCCATGATGGTGCGCGCCGGTCTTCGCGTCGGGGTGGATGTGCACCGTGCCGGCCCAGAGCCGCTGCGCCCCCACGCGGGCAAAGTTGATCGCCGCCGCCCGGTCCATGCCCGGCGTCTGCGCGGTGTTGGGGTCCAGGCTGTCCCCCGGGATGACGCGGACGCCGTTCGTCTTCCAATCCTGCGGTGCTTCGTCCATCCTGCATGCTCCGAGCCGTGCTGACTTCCTGTCCCCGTGGCACGGCTGGCCTGATGCTGCAACCTCCGCAACCCCGGCCTGGCTTGGCCCGCCCGCCTCGGCACAGCAGCCCGCCTTGGCGCAGCAGCCCGCCCCGGCACAGTAGAAAGACCCGCCTGTGGACACCATCAACCGGACGGACCTCCCCACCCCCGAGACCGCCCCCACAGCCACGGCGGCATGGGGCCAGCAGGTCGCCCGCGTGACGCTGGCCCTGGCGCTGATCGCGCTCGGCGCCTGGACCCTGGAGGGCTTCCTGAAAGCCCTGCTCTGGGCCGGCGTCCTGGCCATCGCCACCTGGCCGCTGTACCAGCGGTCGAGGGCCCGCGGCAAAGGCGGGCACACCGTGCTGCGCCCGCTGGCCTTCACCACCGCCATCGCCCTGGTCTTCATCATCCCGCTGGCGCTGGTCGCGATGCAGGGCGGGCGCGAGGCGCAGGCCACCATGACCTGGATCCGCGATGCCCGCGCCCATGGCATCGAGCGGCCGGGCTGGCTGGGCCACCTGCCGGTCGGGGCCTCGCAGGCCACGGCCTGGTGGGACGCCAACCTGCGCGACCCCGGCGCCGCCAACGCGCTGCTGGAGCGGGTGGACCGGACCGAGGTGCTGGAAAGCAGTCGCCGGATCGGCAGCAGCGTCGCGCACCGCGGCGTGCTGTTCGGCTTCACCCTGCTGACGCTGTTCTTCCTGTATCGCGAGGGCGACTGCGTCATCGGCCAGATGCAGATCGCCAGCCGCCGCCTGGTGGGGCCGCATGGCGAGGAGGTCGCGCGGCAGATCATCGCCTCCATCCACGGCACGGTGAACGGCATGGTGGTGGTCGGGCTGGGCGAGGGCACCCTGCTGGGCGCCGGCTACTACATGGCCGGGGTGCCGCACCCGGTGCTGCTGGGGCTGCTGACCGCGATCGCCGCGGTCATCCCGCTCGGCGCGCCGGTCGTGCTGGCCGTGGCGGGGCTGCTGGCGCTGGCGCAGGGGGCGACGGTGGCCGCGGCGGTGCTGGTCGCAGTGGGCCTGGTGGCCGTGTTCGTCATCGACCACACCATCCGCCCGGCGCTGATCGGCGGATCGACCAAGCTGCCGTTCCTATGGGTGCTGCTGGGCATCCTCGGCGGGGTGGAGGCATTCGGGCTGATCGGCCTGTTCGTCGGCCCCGCCATCATGGCGGCGTTGATCCTGCTCTGGCGGGATTGGACGCGGGATGGCAAGGTCGCCGCGCAGCCCCACTGATCCCACCCCGCTGATCCCACCCCACTGATCCAGGACGACCTGCGCCATGGACCTTCCTGCAGCCGCCGATCTTGCCGCCGACCTGGAGGCCACCGACCTCGCACGTGGCGACCGCAGCGCGGCCGACGGCTGGCGCGCCCGCATTGCGGCCAAGCTGACCTACCAGGTCGGCAAGACCCCGGCCTCGGCCAGCGAGCGCGACTGGTTCGTCGCCACCGCCCTCGCCGTCCGCGACACCGTGCTCGACCGCTGGTTCGACAGCACCCGCCGCACGTATGAGAGCGGGGCGAAGCGGGTCTATTACCTGTCGCTGGAGTTCCTGATCGGCCGGCTGCTGTTCGACACCATGGGCAACCTGGGCCTGATCGAGCCGATCCGCGCCGCCCTGGCCGCGGACGGCGTCGATATCGACCACATGAAGGAGCAGGAACCCGACGCCGCCCTGGGCAACGGCGGGCTGGGCCGCCTGGCCGCCTGCTTCATGGAGAGCATGGCGACGCTCGGCATCCCCGCCTTCGGCTACGGCATCCGCTATGAGCATGGGCTGTTCCGCCAGATCGTGGTGGACGGCGTGCAGCAGGAGCTGCCGGAGGACTGGCTGAGCTTCGGCAACCCCTGGGAGTTCGAGCGGGCGGAGGTCGCCTACCCCGTCGGCTTCGGCGGCACCGTCAGCGCGCAGCAGGCGCCGGACGGCGCCGTCACCTATGCCTGGAACCCGGGGGAGACCCTGTCCGCCGTCGCCTACGACATGCCGGTGGTGGGCGGCGCCACCATGGCCGGCGGCAAGCTGCAGGAGGGCGGCCAGCACGCCAACACCCTGCGCCTATGGTCCGCCCGCGCCAGGACGCCGATGCACCTGGACGACTTCAACCGCGGCGACCACGTGGGTGCCATGCGCGACCGCGTGCGCACCGAGGCGGTGTCCCGCGTGCTGTATCCCGGCGACGAGAGCGACTCCGGCCAGGAGCTGCGGCTGC
>CAXTFY010000523.1:0-3109 GCA_964243265.1 uncultured Acetobacteraceae bacterium
CCATGGCCATGGGGTGCTCGACCAACGCCATCATCCACCTGATCGCCATGGCCCGCCGCGCCGGGCACGACGTGGGGCTGGCGGACTTCGAGCACTACAGCCGCCGCGTGCCGGTGATCGGCAACGTGCGGCCGAGCGGCAACCAGTACCTGATGGAGGATTTCTTCTACGCCGGCGGCATCCGCGCCCTGATGGGGGAGATCAGGGAGCACCTGGACCTCGGCTGCCTGACCGTGACCGGGCGCACGCTGGGCGAGAACATCGAGGGCGCGCGGGTGTTCAACCCCGACGTGATCCGCTCCACGGGCAACCCGGTCTATGGCGAGGGATCGCTGGCCGTGCTGCACGGCAACCTCGCGCCGGGCGGCTGCGTGATCAAGCCCGCCGCCATGGACCAGCGCTTCCTGCGCCATAGCGGCCCGGCGCTGGTGTTCGACGACTACCCGAGCCTGAAGGCCGCCATTGACAACGAGGCGCTGGAGGTGACGCCCGACCACGTGCTGGTGCTGCGCAACGCGGGTCCGCAGGGCGGCCCGGGCATGCCGGAGTGGGGGATGCTGCCGATGCCCAAGCGGCTGCTGCGCGAGGGCCACCGTGACATGCTGCGCCTGTCGGACGCGCGCATGTCGGGCACCAGCTATGGCGCATGCGTGCTGCATGTCGCGCCGGAAAGCTGGATCGGCGGCCCCTTGGCCCTGCTGCGGACGGGCGACATCGTCACGGTGGACGTGCCGGCCCGCAGCATCCGCATGGAGGTCTCGGACGAGGACCTCGCGGCCCGCCGTGCCGCCTGGACGCCGCCGCCGCCCCGCTACGAACGCGGCTACGGCTGGGCGTTCAGCCGGCACGTGCAGCAGGCCAACGAGGGCTGCGACTTCGACTTCCTGCGCACCGAGTTCGGGGCGCCGGTGCCTGAGCCGGCCATCTACTAGCCCGCTGCAAGGGATCACGCCGATGCCGCCCACGCCCCCGCCGCTCACACCCGGCACCCGCGACAAGCTGCGGCAGGTCAGCACGGCCACGCTGGCGACCGCGCTGTTCAAGCGCGGCCTACGCCAACAGATGGTGCAGGACGTGCGCCCGCTGTCGCCGCCGCGGCACGGCAGCATGGTCGGCGAGGCCTACACGCTGCGCTACATCCCGGCGCGCGAGGACCTGAACGGCTTGGAGGTGTTCCGCAACCACGGCCACCCGCAGCGCCGGGCCGTGGAGGACTGCCCGCCCGGATGCGTGCTGGTGATCGACAGCCGGAAGGATGCACGCGCGGCGTCGGCCGGCGGAATCCTGGTCACGCGCCTGCAGGTGCGCGGCGTCGCCGGCGTCGTCACCGATGGCGGGTTCCGCGACAGCGCCGAGATCGCGGCGATGGGGATGCCGGCCTACCACAACCGGCCCAGCGCGCCGACCAACCTCACGCTGCATCAGGCGATCGACGTGCAGGTGCCCATCGGCTGCGGCGACGCGCCGGTGTTCCCCGGCGATGTCGTGGTGGGCGACATGGACGGCGTGATCATCCTGCCGGCCCACTTGGCGGACGACCTGGCGGACGAGGCGGCCGAGATGACCGCGTTCGAGGACTTCGTGACCGAGCAGGTGCGCGGGGGTCAGGCGACGCTGGGGCTGTATCCGCCAACCGATCCGGCGAACCTGGACGCCTTCGCCGACTGGCGGCGGCGGAACGGCCGCTGACCGCCTGATCAGCCGGTGGCGCCCGGCTGACGGTTCCTGGGCCGGGGCGGTGGCCGATTCCGTTGCGTTGGAGGCCGAGAGCGCCTACTTATGGTTGCAGAAACCGCGACGGCGCTTCGGAACAATTGGACCTATGGCACTCTTTAGTAAAAGCAAGAAAGCCAACGACGCCGCTGAGAAAGAAGACGAGGAGCTGACCGCAGCCTTGTCGGCTCGTCTTAGCGAGGTTGTCGTTCGGCGCAAGCAGGCTGCTGATCTCGACAGCCAGAAGAATCCCACCTTGGTGGAGGTCTTGGTGTCCCATGGTGGGGAGGCAGCCAGCGTAGGGGCACCGCCGGTTTTTGAGCTGTCACCCGCCCTGGCCGCTCCGGTTGACGCCGCCACGGCTCCGTTCGGCGCCGGCGCTCACCCCGTCACTGCCGAGGTGCCGGCCAACTGGCCCTCCTCCAAGGCGCCGATGGATTTCCACCCCGCCGCCTCTTCACGTCCCGCGCCTTCGACGCCTGGCCCGGGCCTGGGGCAGCTCAGCCCGTTTGCGATCAGCCCGGATGAAATTGACTCCCTGCTGCAGGAAACGGCTCGGCGCATCCGCAGCATGGGCTCGGTGAACATCCTGGTCGCCGGGCAGACGGGCGTGGGCAAGAGCACCCTGATCAATGCCGTGTTCGGCGAGCAGTTCGCCAAGACCGCCGCCGGCCGGCCCGTCACACAAAGCGCCGAGTGGTTCAGCTCCGAGAACGTGCCGTTGCGCATCCTGGATACCCGCGGCCTGGAGGCGAAAGACTACGAGGAAACGCTGCTGATGATGCGCGCGGAGATCGACCATCTGCGCAACCAGAAGGACGAGCGCGACCAGTTGCACCTGGGCTGGGTTTGCATCTCGTCGCCCAGCAGCCGGGTGCAGGACGCCGAGGTGGACATCGTCCGCATCCTGAACAAGTACGACATCCCCGCCATCGTCGTGCTGACCAAGGACGATGACGACGAGGAGTTCGCGGTGATCGTCGGCCAGATCATGACCGAGCGCCGGGCGGAGGTTTCCAGCATCGTGCCGGTCCGCGCGCTGTCGAAGCCCAAGCGGGCGGCGGCGGGCCTGGAGGAACTGGTGGCCGCGACGTTCAAGGCGCTGCCGCAAGCCCACCGCTCCGCCTTTGCCGCGTCGCAGAAGATCAACCGCGATCTGAACAAGGCGGCCGCGGAGGACTACGTGACCGCGGCTGCCAGCGCCGCCGCCGCCGCCGCCGTGATCCCGGTGCCGTTCAGCGACCTGGTGACGCTCGCGCCGATCCAGGCGAGCATGCTGGTGGGCATCTCCAACGCATTCGGCCTGGCGTTCGAGAAGCCGCAGGTGATGCAGCTCATCTCGACGGTCTTGGGATGCCTGGCGATCTCACAGGTGGGCCAGTGGGCCGTCGGGACC
>CAXTFY010000524.1:0-3088 GCA_964243265.1 uncultured Acetobacteraceae bacterium
ACGGTGAACACGACATCCAGCGGCAGCTCGACGAACTGGCCGATGAACGCCAGGTTGCGCGTGCCCTCCGGCAGCACCCGCGGCCGGTCGCCCCGGCGGCGCGGCATAAACTGGCTGGTGATGAACGGCATCATGCAGGGGATGCAGATGCAGGTCCGCAGGATGCCGGCCGCCTCCGCCTCGATCCGCAGGTGGCCCAGCACCTCGGCCATGATCTCCCGCCCGGTGCAGGCGTGCATGGGCTTGCCGGTGAAGTCGCCGGGCTGGTCCACCTTCAGGCCATAGCCCCAGACCACGCCGACCCCCTCCGGCTGGCCGAGGAAGTGCGGCTGGTGCGGCACGACGATGGACAGCAGCCAGGCGCTGTCGGCGAACGTCACCAGCCCGCCCTCGCCAGGGGCGTTGCTCGTGAGGTCGCGGACCAGGTGCAGGAAGGCCGGGTCATGCAGCGTGGTGGTGAACGACACCCACCGGGACTGCGCCGGGCGGCCGGAGAACACCTCGGGGTGGCCGAATTGCGGATGGCCGGCGGCGATCCGCTCCCACAACGCCCAGGCGCCGCCGTCCGGCCGCGTGCCCATCGCCGGCGCCGCGTCCATGCCGCCCAGGCTGGAGGCGTCGGTCATCGACCCCAGGGTGACGAGCACCCGGTCGCCGGGCTGGACCTCGATCATGGTGGCGACGCCGTCCTGCTCGACGACGATGCCGGTCACGGCCAGCTTGCCGTGCTGCGCGCCGAAGCTGAGGTCGGTCACGCGGGTGTCCAGCTCGAACCGCACGCCGTGGTCGAGCAGCCACCTGTGCAGCGGGCGGACCAGGCTGTCGTACTGGTTGAGCGGCGTGCGCATGATGCCCTCCAGCCGCTCGAACCCGGCGACCATGTGGGCGAAGCGCGCGAGGTAGCGCTTGAACTCGACCGCGCCGTGCCAGGGCTGGAAGGCGAAGGTGGTGCACCACATGAACCAGAAGTCGGTGGTGAAGAACGCCGGGTCGAACTGGTCGGCAATGGTGGTGCGGCCGAGCAGCGATTCCGGCTCCAGCGCCAGGCGCTCGATGGTCATGATGTGGCGCTCGTGCAGGCCGAAGCGCGGCGCGTCCTGCCGGCGGCCGTTGCGGACCAGGCGCGCCCGGGACGAGGTAGGCTGGGCGCGGTTCCATGCCTCGATCTCCTGGGTGACGGACCCCTTGGCTCCAGGTGGGTGGGTTCCAGGCTGTTGGCTCAGGGGCTGGTGGGTCCCAGGCTGGCCCCTATCCTGCGCGGCCTCGAGGGCTGGGACGCCGGCGAACAGGCCGAAGGTGCAAAGGTACTTGCCCTCCAGCATCCGGCCGCCGCGCAGCACGTAGCCGTGCTCGGGCGACCCGCCGCCGTCCAGGCTGCCGCCGACCGTGCCCAGCCCCTCCAGGATGGTAATGTCGGGTCCGGGCACGCCGCCGTCGCGCACCATGAACGCCGCCGCCGCCAGGGATGCGATGCCGCCGCCGACGAGGAATGCCTTGGCGCCGGGCTGGCCGGCGCCGTTCGGTCCGAAGCGGCCTGGCACCGGGCGGTTGGCTGCGATGTCCATGCTGAAGCCCTTGCTCTGCCGATTGGGAAGCGGCGTAGCGTTGCAGATGACCTCTGGCGGGCCCGAAGCGGAAGGGTCGGAAACTACGCACGACCCAGCGGCGCCAAGCGCAGCAAGCTCCAGGCCGTGCGCTGTTGCCGGACTGCACGTCCTGCTTGCCCCTCCGGGGTTACCGGACGCCTGGAATGCCGGGCGGGGGGCCGACCCTGCCGCTGGTTAGGGCAACCCCCGAAAGCGCTGACCCTGTGATCAGGGCGCCGTGACTGCGGGGAGCACTTGCGGCGCAGCGGGACGGCCAGCGCAGTCCTTGCCGCTGGATTGCCGCGCCGGAGCCAGCTCGCAATGACGGGCGGCCGGTCCGGATGGACAGGCGACAACCGGCGGCCCCTGGCGACCGCCGGGCATGCCGCAGCCTACCGCCCCCCGGCCGTCGGGCCAGCAGCCAGCGCCAGCCGGGCTAGCGCGGGCAGGGAGCGCGTGCCGGTCTTGCGCATGATGGACGCACGGTGGTTCTCGACCGTGCGCTGGCTGATGCCGAGGTCGGCGGCGATGTTCTTGCTGGGCTGGCCGGCCAGCACCATCGCCATCACATCGCGCTGCCGCCCGGTCAGCCCGGCGATGCTGGCCGCCGCCGTCGCCCGCCAGGTCAGCAGGTTGCCTGCGTCACGCGACTGCTCCAGCGCGCGGGCGATGCCGGCCAGCAGGTCCGGCGCACGCACCGGCTTCTCGATGAAGTCCAGCGCCCCCGCCTTCATGGCACGGACCGCCATCGCGACGTCGCCATGACCGGTGATGACGATGGCCGGCAGCCGGTGCCCCGGTTCGCCCAGCTTGGCCTCACCCGACCCTGATATGCCAAGTCCCGGCTTGTCATGCCCCAGCTTGTCGTGCCCCGCCTTGTCATGTCCCGGCTTGTCATACAGTGCCTCGTCCAGCCGCCGCAGCACCTCGAACCCGTCCATCCCAGGCATGGCGGCATCGACCAGCAGGCACCCGCCACGGCCGGGATGCACGGCGGCCAAGAAGGCTGCGCCGTCTGGGTAGTCCTCCACCGCCAGGCCGTGCTCCTCCAGCATGGCGCGCATCGCGGCACGAACGGCGGGGTCGTCGTCAACCACGAAAACGACAGCCTCCAAGGAAGCTCTTGGCGGGGGCACCGGCAGCACGGCGCCGGCGGGGCCCGGCGCGGTTGACAGGAGCAGTTGGATGGCATGCATCAGCTCCTCCATCTTCACGGGCTTGCTGAGGTACACGCAGTCCTGCGGTGCGGTCGCGTGCAGGGCGGCCGAAGTGTCGCCGCTCAGGATAATGACCGGCACCGGCCGTTGCAGCGCGGTCCGCAGGCGGACTGCGGCCTGTAGGCCATTGAGGCCGCCGGGCAGGTTGAGGTCGGCCAGGATCAGGTCGGGCCGCACCAGGTCAGGCTGGCCGGCGCCGCCCGCCACAAGGGCAATCGCTGCCGTTCCATCCGCCGCCGTGGCGACCTGGTAGCCGCAGCCCTGCAGCAGCAGCCGCAGCAGGTC
>CAXTFY010000525.1:0-3083 GCA_964243265.1 uncultured Acetobacteraceae bacterium
GAGCAGGGACAGCTTGTGGTGCACCAGCGGATGGGTGACGACGACGCCGTTGGGATGGGCCATGGAGAGCCGCTCCGTCAACGGACTGATCCGCTGCTCCCTCTCCCTTCGGGAGAGGGCCGGGGTGAGGGAGGCGGCAAGAACTGACCCCTCCAGCCGCAAGCTGCGTTGTGCCCTGGTGGGCATGGTACGGTGCTTCCGCCTTCCCTCACCCCGGCCCTCTCCCGGAGGGAGAGAGGGCAGGAAGCGATCCCGTTCAGAATACCGTTCCGTCGCTGGCCACCTGTAGCGGCGGACCACCATCGGGGCGGCGCTCGGCGGCGATGGCGCGGCCAGCGGCCCAGGTGCCGCCCTCCAGGATACGCGACAGCGGCAGCATGGCCTCGTCCCGGCCCAGCCGCGCCCGGATCAGCGGCGCAAGCCGGTCCAGCAGCGCCACTGTCAGCGCGCGCCATTCCACCACAGCCGGGTGGCCCACCGCCAAGGGCGCATCCGCAATCGCCGGGTCGCGCAGGTGCAACACACCGATGTCCAGCAGCAGGCCGCCATTGCGGTACTCCGGCAGGCCCGTGAGCGCGCCGATGCCGGTGACGGAGACCCCGGCATCCTCGAACACCTCGATCAACGAGTAGGCCAGCCACTGCGACAGCTTGTGGAACGGCACCAGCCCGTCGCCGGGCGCCGCGGGATGGCGCCACACATCGCCCAGAGGCCGCCCGGCCAGCACGATGCGGGACGGCCAGGCCGGGCCGAGACCGTCCAGCAGCGCCGCCAGGATTGCGCCCGCCGCGATGCTTCCCGGACCTGTTTGGCCCGGACCTGTTTGGTGAGGACCGGCCAGGGCATCGAACAGGCCGCCGGGCCGCCCCTGGCCGAACAGGTCCGGCCGCGCCAGCAACGCGGTGCCGAGCCGCCGCAGCAGCGCCGCCCGGCCCTCCAGCCCAGCCAAGGGATTACCGTCCGACACTTGGAATGCCCGTCCCAGCGCCTCGGCATCGATCCGCGCCAACCCGGCAGCGTCCACCTGCGGCAGACCTTCCGCCGAGAATAGCCCGGCGCGGAAGGCGTCCAAGCTCGCAACCGCCAGCCCCTCGGACCGCGCCAGCATCGGCCCGGCACTGGCCTCCCGGTACCGCCACCCCGGTCCGGCGCCAGCATCCAGCAGGACGCTGACCACGCACAGGTCGATGCGGACGCGCGCCAGCCCTGCCGTGTCCAAGCCGCCCAGCGTGGCCCTTAGCGCACCCCAGCGGTCCACCCCACCGGCCGAGAAGTGCCGCCAGCGGGCATGGTGCGGGATGTCAAGGCTGGGATAGTTCTGCCGGATCACCCCGGCGACGTAGTCCGCACAGCCCGACAGTTGCGCCAAATCCACCGCCAGGTGCGGCAGCCCGTCTTGCAGCGCCGTATCCAGCATCGCGCCGCACTGCTCGCGCACGGCGGCGGCGCTGCACAGCCAGGCCGCCCTCGCGGCGTCAGGCGTCAAGCACGCGGCCCTTGGCCTCGTGCAGCTCGGCTGCATCCGGCACGGCGGCGGTGAAGTAGCCAGCCGCCTTCTTGGCGTCCATCTCCACGCTGGCGTCGGCGGGGATGAGCCAGTCGGGGATCGGCACGCGCTCCACCACCTCGATCCCGCTGGCGACGATGGGGGCATACTTCAGGTTGCTCATCGAGACCAACTGGTCGATCCGGGTGATGCCCAGCCAGTGCAGCACGTCCGGCATCAGCTCCTGGAAGCGCATGTCCTGCACGCCGGCGACGCACTCGGTGCGCTCGAAGTAGGCTTCCGCCCGGTCGCCGCCCTCCTGCCGCTTGCGGGCGTTGTACACCAGGAACTTCGTCACCTCGCCCAGCGCGCGGCCCTCCTTGCGGTTGTAGACGACGACGCCGACGCCGCCCGACTGCGCCATGGCGATGCAGGCCTCGATGCCCTGCGCCAAGTAGGGCCGGCAGGTGCAGATGTCGGAGCCGAACACGTCGGAGCCGTTGCATTCGTCGTGGATGCGGCAGGCGATGCGGGTCTCGGTCCGGCCTAGGAGCGCGGGGTCGCCGAACAGATAGACCGTCGTGCCGCCGATGGGGGGGAGGAACACGTCGAGGTCGGGGCGCGTCACCAATTCCGGGAACATGCCGCCGGTGTGCTCGAACAGGGCGCGGCGTAGATCGGGCAGCGGGATGCCGAAGCGGCGGGCGACGCCGGGCAGGTGCCAGACCGGCTCGATGGCGACCTTGGTGACGCGCGCGCCGCCGTCCGCCAGCAGCACTTCGCCATCGGGGTGCAGGCGGCCGGCGCGGATGGCGTCGGCGATCTCCGGCATGTTGATGTGCGCGCGGGTGACGGCGATGCTGGGGCGGATGTCCAGCCCAGCCGCGATGTCGGCTGCGAACGCCTCTGCCGGCATGTGCCCCCAGGGGTCGAGCGACACGATGGCGTCCCCGGCCCACTGTGGGAACGGGCCGATGGCGACCGCCGGCCGGGTGTTGCGCAGGTCCGGCCGGTGCGCGGCATCGAGCTGCCCGGCCGCCACCGCCAGTGCCCGGTATAGCGAGTAGGCGCCGGAATGGGTGCCGATGGCGTTGCGGCCGGGCTGCGAGTGCAACGTCGCCACCACGGGTCCACGAGCCCTAGCGTCCCCGGCCCCCCATGCCACCGGCCGTGCCCCGGGAGCGTTGCGCGGATGGGACGTGAGGACGATGGCGCGCGGGACGGGCTTCTGCTCGTTGCCCTTCAAGGGCGGTGTGGGCGGGGCGGGCTGCTGCATCGTGCGTCCTGTGCTGCGCTGCACCACGCTAGGGACCGATAGGGGGCGTGGTCAATCTGCCCGACCCTATACGGACCATCCGATGAACTCGATGTAAACGCATCGTGGTCAGGGCAATCGCATATAGCGCAAGACCGCTGCCTGCATCCTGGTCAAGGCTCCGGCAATCAGGCGCCCCACAGCCGCCGCAGCACCGCCGGCAGCAGGTCCGGCAAATCCTCGGCGATCAGCCCTGGCCCGAAGCCGGCCGCCGCCGTGCCATGCATCCAAACCGCGGCGGCGGCGGCCAGGAACGGGTCCATGCCCTGCGCCAGCAATCCC
>CAXTFY010000526.1:0-2353 GCA_964243265.1 uncultured Acetobacteraceae bacterium
TGGCGACCGCCATCTCGTCGGCGATCACGCTGCCGTCCTTCATGCGCAGCTCGATGCGGCCGCCGAACGCCAGGTCCTCGTGGCGGCGGGCGTGGTAGCGCTCGGTCCACTTGGGGTCCTCAAGGGTGCGTATCTTGTGCCATAGCGCCACGGTGTCCGGGCGGGCCGCACGCTCGGGCGCGTAGCTGCGGACGTGGTGCCAGTCGCCGTCCTGCAGGGCGACGGCGACGATGTACATGATCGAGTGGTCCAGCGTCTCGCGGCTGGCGTGCGGGTCCATCTTCTGCGGGTCGCCGGCGCCGGTGCCGATGACGTTGTGGGTGTGGTGGCTGGTCTCGATCACCACTTCCTCCACGTCGTCCCAGGAGGCACCAGCGTTCTTCACCTGCTTGCCCATGCGGAAGGCCAGGTCGATCAGCGCCTGGCTTTGGTACTCCGCCGAGTGCTGCTTGGTGTAGCTGTCCAGGATGGCGCGCTTGCCCTCGCCCGGGCCGGGCAGCGGCACCTGGTATAGCGCCTCAGGGCCGTTGAGCATCCAGGCGACAACGCTGTCCTCGCCCTCGTAGATCGGGCTGGGTGCGCCCTCGCCGCGCATCACGCGGTCCACCGCCTCGATGGCCAGCTTGCCCGAGTGGGCCGGGGCATAGGCCTTCCAGGAGCTGATCTCGCCCTTGCGGCTCTGGCGCGTGGTGAAGCTGACGTGGACCGCCTGCTGCACGGCTTGGTAGATCGTCTCGACCGGCAGGTTCAGCAGGGTGCCGATCCCCGCGGCCTGCGCGGGGCAGAGGTGGGCGATGTGGTCGATCTTGTGCTCGTGCAGGCAGATGGCGCGCACCAGGTCGATCTGGATCTCGTAGCCGGTCGCCAGGCCGCGCAGCAGGTCGGCGCCGGATTTTTCCAGTGTCTGGGCTACGGCAAGGATGGGGGGGATGTTGTCGCCGGGGTGACTGTAGTCGGCGGCGAGGAAGGTGTCGTGGTGGTCCAGCTCGCGCACTGCGGTCCCGTTGGCCCAGGCCGCCCACTCCGGGCTGACGCGCACCGTGTCGGCCATGCCGAACACCGTCGCGCCTCCCTGGCGCCCGGCGCGCACGGGATGGCCGAGCGCCATGTCGCGGGCGCTGGTGCAGGAGTGGCGGTTGACGCTGGCGATGGCGACGGAGGCGTTGTCGATGACGCGGTTCACGATCATCTCGGCGGTGGCGGCGGGCACCTCGACCGGGTCGGCGGCGACGGCGGCGATATGCCAGGCGAGCTGGTCCTCGCGCAGCAGCTTGGACTTCGAGGGGTGGACGCGGACGTCATGGAGCTGCATGGGCGCTTCCTTTTGTTGATCTGGCAGGGACTTGGCTTGGCCTGGCGTGGCGCCGGTCATAAGGTTGGCGCAATGCTTCGGCAATCCCGCGGCAAGCATAGGACCTGCGCCCGTTGCCCGACCCGTTCGACCGTACATTCCACCGAGTGTTTTTGGGCGACATCGTGACCGGTAGCCAGGTGCTGCGGGACGGCTGGGTGGCCGTGCGGGGCGAGACCATTGCCGCGCTCGGCCAGGGCGAGCCGCCGCCGGCCGACGACATCGTGGACCACCGCGGCAAGCTGATCCTGCCGGGGTTGGTCGATGGGCACATGCACACCTCGTCCAGCCTTGGGTGGCCCGGCATCGAAGGCGCTACGCGGAGCGCCGCGGCGGGCGGGGTCACCACCTGCGTCGATATGCCGTACGACGTGCCCAATGCCGTCACCGACGCTGGCTTGCTCGCTGAGAAGGTCGGGTGGGTGGAGCGGACCGCGCATGTCGATATGGCGCTGTATGGCACCATCCGGAAGCATGGCGGGGTGGAGGCCATCGCCGGGCTGGCGGCGGCGGGGGTCAGCGCGTTCAAGCTCTCGACCTATGAATACGATGCGGTGCGGTTTCCGCGCATCGACCACGTGACGATGCTGGCCGCGTTTGCCGAGATCGCCAAGACCGGGCTGCCGGTCAGCGTGCATAACGAGGACCAGGAGCTGGTGGAGCGCCTGACCGGCGATGCCCGGGCGGCGGGGCGGACCGAGGCGATCATGCACGCCCGCACCCGCCCGCCGCTGGCCGAGACGATGGCGGACCTGGAGATCTTCGAGATGGGCCTGCAGGCCGGCGCGCATGTGCACATCGCCCATTCGTCGCTGGCGCGCGGCTTTGATATCGCCGCGGCGTTCCGCGGCATGGGCGGGCAGGCGACCGGAGAGACGTGCATCCAATACCTGTGCATGACCGAGGACGACCTGGTCCGGCTGGGCGGGCGCGGCAAGTGCAACCCGCCGTTCCGCACCGCCGGGGAGGTCGAGCGCCTGTGGGACCGGCTGCTGGCGGACC
>CAXTFY010000526.1:2363-3082 GCA_964243265.1 uncultured Acetobacteraceae bacterium
CGGACCAGGTGGCCTATGTCTCCACCGATCACGCGCCCTGGCCGGCGGGGCGCAAGGGGTCGGCGGACATCTTCGAGTGCGGCGCCGGGCTGACGGGTTTGCAGAGCTTTGCGCCGCTGATGTTCACGCTGCTGGAGGAGCGCGGATTGCCGCCGACCCTGATGGCGACGTACTGCGCCGAGCGCAGCGCCAAGCTGCACGGGCTGTTCCCGCAGAAGGGCGGCATCCACCTGGGCGCGGATTGCGACCTGGCGGTGCTGGAGCGCGGGCGCTTCGCCTTTGACGAGGCGGGCATTCAGGATCGCCCGGAGATGCGGTGGTCGCCGTATCATGGCCGGGGGATGCGCGCCCGCGTTGCCGCCACGGTGCTGCGTGGCCAAGTCATCTGGGACGGCGCCGCCGTCCTGGCCCAACCTGGCACGGGACGCTTTATCCGGAGGACCACGCAATGAAACGCCTTGCCCTCCTCGCCGCCACGGGGCTGCTGTCCGGCTGCATCGCGCCGGAGCCGTATGCGTACTATCCGCAGCCGCTGTTGCTGCCGGCCCCCGTCTATAAGCCGGCGCCGTTCGATCCGCCCTATGCCCTGCCGCCGCCCCGCCCGGCCGAGCCGCTGGACCCGGCACCGCTGTCTGCGCCGCAAGACGACCCGGCGCCGGCCGCCGTCGAACCGCCGGCCGCCGCGGCGGACGACCCGCCGCCGCCGACCGCGGACGCCA
>CAXTFY010000527.1:0-3072 GCA_964243265.1 uncultured Acetobacteraceae bacterium
CCGCACATGGCGCTGAACTTGGCCGCCTGGGCGTAGTTGGACACCGGCATGATGCCCGGCACGATCGGCGCCGTGATCCCCGCCGCCAGCGCCCGGTCCAAGAACCGCAGGAACACCGTGCCATCAAAGAAGTACTGCGTGATCGCGCGCGTGGCGCCCGCGTCCAGCTTGCGCTTCAGGTTGTCGAGGTCGTGGTCGTCGCTGAGCGCCGTAGGGTGCGTCTCCGGGTAGGCAGCGACGGAGACCTCGAAGTCGGCAATCCGTTTCAGCCCGGCCACCAGGTCGTTGGCATAGGCATAGCCGTCCGGGTGCGGCTGGTAATCCTGGCCCGCCGGGGCGTCGCCGCGCAAGGCGACGATGTGGCGCACGCCGGCATCCCAGTACTCCCGCGCGACGTCATCGACCTCGCCCCTGGACGCGCCGACGCAGGTCAGGTGCGCCGCCGGGGTCAGCGAGGTCTCCCGCACCAGGCGGGTCACGGTGGCATGGGTGCGGGCCTGCGTGGTGCCGCCGGCGCCGTAGGTGACGGACACGAAGCGGGGCTGCAACCGCTCCAGCCGGCGCACGCAAGCCCAGAGCTGCGCCTCCAGCGCGTCGTTCTTGGGCGGGAAGAACTCGAATGACAGCGCCGGGGCGGGCAGCGCCGCAGCCCGGGCGGGCAGAGCGGCAAAACGAGGACCGGTCAGCCAGCGTTCCAGGGTGGCGGGCGCGGCTTCGGGGCGGGTGATCTGGTTCATCGCGTGCTACCCAGGTTGTGAACGTGCGACAATTGGCATGTGTGGGGTAATATACGACGACTTGGGCGCAACACCATCCGCCGGCATGCGTTATGTCGGCGCGATCCTGCGGCCCTGCTGCCGTCAAACACGCCTCCTTCAATGGGCGGCCATGGGGACCAAGATGCGATCTACGCCCGTTCTGATGCTGCTCGCGGTTGCGCTCTCCCTTCCCGCCTGCGCCGGCAGCCCCCAGGCTGGCGACCAAGCCGGGGCGGACCAGGTCAATGATCCACTGGAGGGGACGAACCGCTTCGTCTATCGCGTGAACGACAAGGTCGATACCTATGTCGTGCGTCCCGTCGCAGTGGCTTACCGTGATTATGTGCCCGGCGCGGTGCGCCGCCCGATCCGCAACGTGCTGAACAACCTGGGCAGCCCGATCATCTTCAGCAACGATGTGCTGCAGGGCAAGCCGCGCCGGGCCGGCGACACCATGATGCGCTTCCTGATCAACAGCACCGCCGGCGTTGGCGGGCTGTTCGACGTGGCGTCCGGAGTGGGCTATCCCCGCCACTCCACCGACCTCGGCGTGACGTTGGCGCTCTGGGACGTGGGCGCCGGGCCGTACCTGTTCCTGCCGCTGCTTGGCCCCAGCAACGTGCGGGACGGCGCGGGCTATGCTGGCGACCTGGTGTTCGATCCGCTGACCTGGGCGTCGTTCGGCGGCAGCACCGCGGTCGAGGCGACGCAGTTCACGTTGAACGCTGTGGACACCCGGGAGCGCCTGATTGACCCCATCGACGATGTGAAGCGCACCGCGCTCGACCCCTACGCCAGTTTCCGCAGCGTCTATGGCCAGAACCGCCAATCCACCATCGAAGACACCAGGAACGACAACCAGGCAACCGTTCCGGCCTGGTTCAACCACTGACCGAAGGCATCTCTACCTATGCTGACACGCCGTCACCTCCTGCTCCTGGGCGCCGCGACGCTTGCAACCGTCTCCGCCGGGCCACGCGCCTGGGCGGAGGACGCCACAGGCTTCGTTGTCAACCTGGGCAACCAGTTGGCCGCCATCGTCAATGGACCCGGCAGCTATGAGGAGAAGAAGCGCCGGCTGGCTCCCCTGGTGGAGCAGGCGGTCGATATCGACGGGATCGCGCAGTTCTGCCTGGGCATCTACTGGCGCCGGGCCACGCCGCAGCAGCAGACGGAGTTCAAGCACCTGTTCCACGCGGTGCTGCTGAACAACATTGCCAGCAAGCTGGGCCAGTTCCAGGGCGTCACCTTCCGGCCGACCACGACGCAGCAGCGGGATGCCGACAGCCTGGTCGGAACCATCATCCAACGGCCAAACCAGCAGCCGAACAACGTGCAGTGGGTGGTCACCAGCACCACGGGCCAGCCGAAGATCGCCGATGTCGTGGCGGAAGGGGTCAGCCTGCGGCTGACGCAGCGCAACGACTACAGCGCGTTCCTGACACGCAACGGCAACAACGTGGATGCGCTGCTCAACGCAATGCGGGAGCAGGCCAGGGCTTGACGACAACGGGCGTAACGACGCTTTCGTAAACCGTCACTGGGGCGCCGTCGCGCACGAAGGTTTCATAGGGCCGCATGCCGATGGCGCCCAGCACGGTGCGGGAGGCTAGGTTGTCATCCCGTGCCACTGCCAACACTCGGGTCAGCCCGGCGTCATGAGCGAAGCGCAGGGCAGCGCCGGCGGCCTCCCGACCCAGCCCGTGGCCGCGCGAAGCGGGGGTGAACGCGAAGCGCAGCGCCGGGCTGCGGCCATCAGGGCGATCGTGGATGCCGGTGATGCCAAGCGCCGGGCCATCGTCCAGCGGGCGCACCATCCACATGCCGACGCCGTGCGACGCCCAGTAAGACGTGTCGGCGGCCAACTCCTCGGCGACCTTGGCCGGGCCGCATAGGCCGCCCAGCATCCGGCCATAGGTTGCGGGGTCGGCCTTGAGGGCGCGCAGGTCAGGCAGGTCCTGCCATCCAACGGGCATCAGCCGAAGCCGGCCGGTGCGGATGTGCCACACCGGGTTCATGGCTGCCTCTCCCTCTCCTTCCGGGAGAGGGCCGGGGTGAGGGGGTCTTGCAGGGCAACCCTCGGCCCATGACGGGCGTGGTTTCGCGGGACTAGGCGCGGTGTGCCCAGCAGCAGAGACCCCCTCACCCCGGCCCTCTCCCGGAGGAAGAGGGAGCAGGGCACCCTATCGCGCCAGGGGGCGGTACTTGATCCGGTGCGGCTCGGTGGAGTCGTTGCCAAGCCGACGTCGCTTGTCCTCTTCGTAGGCCTGGAAGTTGCCCTCGAACCACTCGACGTGGCTGTCGCCCTCGAACG
>CAXTFY010000528.1:0-3064 GCA_964243265.1 uncultured Acetobacteraceae bacterium
GCCCGCATCGTGCAGGGTTTTCGAGGTGACGTGATGGGACCGCTCGACGCATGACCCTCCTCCCCCGCCGCGCCTATGCCGACATGTATGGCCCCACCACGGGGGACCGCATCCGCCTGGCCGACACCGACCTGTTCGCCGAGGTCGAGCGCGACCTCACCACCTACGGCGAGGAGGTGAAGTTCGGCGGCGGCAAGGTCATCCGCGACGGCATGGGCCAGTCGCAGGCCTCGCAGGCCGAGGGCGCCGTTGATACCGTCATCACCAACGCGGTGATCATCGACCACTGGGGCATCATCAAGGCCGACGTGGCCCTGCTGCACGGCCGCGTCCACGCCATCGGCAAGGCCGGCAACCCCGACGTGCAGCCCGGCGTGGACATCCCCATCGGCCCCGGCACCGAGATCATCGCCGGCGAGGGCAAGATCCTCACCGCGGGGGGCATCGACAGCCACATCCACTTCATCTGCCCGCAGCAAATCGAGGAGGCGCTGGCGTCCGGCGTCACCACCCTGGTCGGCGGCGGCACCGGCCCGGCCACCGGCACCTCGGCCACCACCTGCACCCCCGGCCCCTGGCACCTGGCGCGGATGCTGCAGGCCGCCGAGGGCCTGCCGGTCAACCTCAGCTTCAGCGGCAAGGGCAACGCATCGCAGCCGGCGGCACTGGAAGAAATGATCCGCGCCGGGGCAAGCTGCCTCAAGCTGCACGAGGACTGGGGCACTACCCCCGCCGCCATCGACTGCGCCCTGCGTGTCGCGGACCTGCACGACGTGCAGGTGATGATCCACACCGACACCCTCAACGAGGGCGGCTTCGTCGAGGACACCATCCGCGCCTTCCAGGGCCGCACCATCCACGCCTACCATACCGAGGGCGCGGGCGGCGGCCATGCGCCCGACATCATCCGCATCGCCGGGCTGCCGAACGTGTTGCCGAGCAGCACCAATCCCACCCGGCCCTACACGTCCAACACGCTCGACGAGCACCTGGACATGCTGATGGTGTGCCATCACCTGGACCCCGCGATCCCCGAGGACGTGGCGTTCGCCGAAAGCCGCATCCGCCGCGAGACCATCGCCGCCGAGGACATCCTGCACGACCTGGGCGCGATCAGCATGATCAGCAGCGACAGCCAGGCGATGGGCCGGGTGGGCGAAGTGGTGATCCGCACCTGGCAGACCGCCCACAAGATGAAGCAGCAGCGCGGCGCCCTGCCCGGCGACGGCGCGGCGGATAATGCGCGCATCAAGCGGTACGTGGCGAAGTACACCATCAACCCCGCCATTGCGCAGGGGCTGTCGCACGAGGTCGGCTCGGTCGAGCCGGGGAAGCTGGCGGACCTGGTGCTGTGGTCCCCGGCGTTCTTTGGCGTGAAGCCGGACCTGGTGCTGAAGGGCGGCACGATTGCGGTCGCGCCCATGGGAGACCCCAACGCCAGCATCCCCACGCCGCAGCCGGTGCACTACCGCCCGATGTTCGCCCAGTACGGCCGCGCGATGCAGGAGAGCTGCATCACCTTCGTGTCGCAGGCGGCGCTGGACGACGGCATCGGCCACCGCCTGCACCTGACGCGCCCGCTGTCCGCCGTCCGCAACACCCGCGGCGGCATCGGCAAGCGCAGCATGGTCCACAACGACGCCATGCCGCGCATTGAGGTCGATCCCGAGACCTACGAGGTGCGCGCGGACGGCGTGCTGCTGACCTGCGAACCGGCGGCGGTGCTGCCGATGGCGCAGCGCTACTTCCTGTTCTGACCCCAAGAGGAACCGATGGAACAGGTTCAATCACCGGCCGCAAAGGCCGTCATGGCCGCCCTGCACTGGCTGTACGAGCGGGTGACGGCGTCCAAGCTCACCGCCCCCATGCCGGCGCCCGGCCCAGGCCAGGCGTCGGAGGAACACATCGAGACGCTGATCCGCTGGACGGCGGCGCAGGCTGGGCTGGTCGGCTTCACCACCAACCTGGGCGGCGTCATGACGCTGCCGTTCTCCCTGCCGGCGAACGTGGCCGGCGTCAGCGCCCTGCAACTGAACATGATCACCGAGATCGCCCGGGCGCGCGGCTACGACCTGCAATCCGAGCAGGTGAAGGTGCTGTCCATCGCCTGCCTGGCCGGCGGCGCGGCGCTGGACATCCTCAAGAATGCCGGCATCAACGTCAGCGCCCGGCTGACGCAGCAGGCGCTGACGGGGATCGCAGCGGCGGCCCTCGGCCGGATCAACCAGGCCGTCGGAACCCGGCTGACGGCGCGGGCGGGCGGCATGGGCGTGCTGAACGTGTCGAAGTTCGTGCCGTTCGTGGGCGGCCTGGTAGGGGGGACGGTGGACGGCTTCGCCACGGCGGGCATCGCCATGGTGGCCAAGCGGGTATTCGTCCGCAAGGAGGACGCCCCGCCAGGCGAGGCGACGCCCGTGCTATCCCTGCCCGCCCCGGCGGTGTCGTGATGCGCGCCGCGCAGGTGCTGCCGGCCGGCGGCTGGGAGCCGGCGCAGGAGCGCGACCAGGTTTGGATCGATTGGGACCGCCGGCACCGCCGCCGGCTGGTGCTGCCGACCGCCTCTGGCGCGGAGGTGCTGATCGACCTGCCGCAGGCCGCGCGGCTGCGCCATGGCGATGGGCTGCTGCTGGACGGCGGCGGCGTGGTGCGGGTGCTGGCCCGGCCGGAGCCGCTGCTGGACATCCACGCGCATGATGCCGCCGGGCTGGTGCGGATCGCCTGGCACCTGGGCAACCGGCATCTGCCGGTGCAGTTGCTCGGGGCGCACATCCGCATCCGGGCGGACCACGTCATCGCCGACATGGTGCGCGGCCTGGGCGGGCATGTGCGGGAATTGGCGGCGCCGTTCGACCCGGAAGCCGGCGCCTACGCCGGCGGGCACAGCCACCACCACGATGAGGACGATGCTGGTGCTTAAGCCCTCTCCCTCCGGGAGAGGGTTGGGTGAGGGGGTCTTGGCCGCGGAGCCGGGCACCGCCGGTCCTGACGGGGCGGGTCTCTGCACGGGTGGGGGCGGTGCTGCAAGACCCCCTCACCCCGGCCTTGGTCCGTTTCACGGCCCAAG
>CAXTFY010000529.1:0-3060 GCA_964243265.1 uncultured Acetobacteraceae bacterium
TCCGCCGCCTTGCGCCAGTAGTACGGGTTGCGCACCAGCACCATCTCGGTGTTGCGCTTCCAGCTTTCCAAGGTGAAGGGTCCGGACCCTACGGGGTGGTCGGCGAAGGCCTTGGTCTTCTCCTCCAGCGTGGCGCCCGGCGCGGCCATCAGCAGCTTCTCTGGCATGATGCCGGCGTTGAAGGTGGACAGCGCCTGCAGCAGCACCGGGTCGGGATGGCTCAGGCTGATCAGCACGGTGTCGCCGCCGCGGGTCTCGACGGAGGCAATGGAGGCCAGCAGGAACGCGAACTCGCCGCCGTCGGGCTTGGCGCGGGCGCGGTCCAGCGACCACTTCACGTCGCTGACCCCGAGGGGGGAGCCGTCGGCGAACTTCAGGTCCGGCCGCATCGTCAAGGTGATGGCCTTGCCGTCGGGCGACACCGACCAGGCGCTGGCAAGGCCGGGCTGCACCCCCGTGCCGTCCGCCGTCGGCTGCAGCAGCGTGTCGTAGATGTTCAGCGAAATCCAGATGTCGGCGTTCTGCGACGTGCGGGTGGGATCGAGGTACTGGCTCTCGATGGCGCGGCCGAACACCAGCGTGCCGCCGCGGGTCGCGGCCAGGGCGTTCCCACCCCAGGCTCCCCCACCCCAGGCCCCCCCACCCCAGGCAATGCCGGCCAGCAGCAGGACGGCGGACAGGTGGCGGCGTGTGATCATGTCGTCCTCGGCAGGCAGCGGCAGCACTGGCTCAGGCGAAGCAAGAAGCATGCTAGCGTCGCCGGCCCGTCGCGACCCATGCCATGCGATCACCCGGCGGGCCGAGAGGGACCATCATGGGCGTTGTTGCCCGAGCAATCCGCAGGCTCATCGGCGTTGCAGGCTATGCCGAAAGCACCTCGCGAGCCGGGGATGGCACAGCCCACCTGGGATCAGGCGATGCCCCCAGGGTGTCGCGTGCCCTTATCGGGTACGCTTGGCCTGCGCCGGAGGCTGGCTTGCTGGCATCGCTCGATAGCCTCTCCAGGCTCAACGGCTGACCCATGCAACAACGCCCTGATCAGGGGCAGGTGTTCCTATGCGCAAAAGCGGCGTGGGGCATCAGGGCCGGTAGGGTCCATGTTCGCGCTCCCACTCCAGTCGCACTTCCTCGCGGCGGCGGCGTTCCCACAGCTCGTGTTCGCGCCGCTCGTCCCAGGCTTCATGCCGCAGTTCGCGGCGGCGCCGTTCCTCCCCTTCATAGTGCGCCCATTCGTCATGACGGGCGCGCTCGTCCCACCAGGGCTGGGCGGCGGCGGCGGCCAGCGGCAGCGGCACTACAAGCAGGGACAGCAGCAGGCGGCGACGGTCGAACATGGTGGTCCTCCTCATGGGGTCTCTACAAGAATCAGGATAGCCGTAGATGGATGCCGAAAGTTGGGCGGCACCATGGCGCAGATGTGGCGCCGGCGAGCGGGATGCCGCCGGAACACACGTTGGCGCCCCGCGCAGCCAGGCCAGCGCCGCTCGCCCCGGCCTGTGCAGTTGCCGGAAGGGCGGCTCGCACGTCCGGCAACGGCCGAGCGCGCCGCGTCCCGCTGGCTGGAGGGCGGGTCTGCCATCCCGGCCCGATGGGCGGCCACGCCGCTGCAGCGGGTCATGGCCTTGCGCGTTTTGCCGGGCACTCGCTGCGCCCGGGCCGCATCACCGTCAGGACCACGCCGGAGAAGGTCTGCGCAAGCACTCCCGCGGCAGAAGAAGCCGTTCCTGCTTATACCAACCGCCGGAAGTTCTGACCTGTTCACCCCGGTTGGCAACCGTCATCGCGAGCCGGCTTCGGCGCGGCAATCCAGGGCGGCAAGGACTACGCATGATGCGCCTGGGCATGAAGCCCCTGGATTGCCGCGTCGCAAGCGCGGCTCGCAATGACGATACCCGCCTCACCGGTCAGGACTTTCGGCGGCTGCTATCAGATCGGAAAGCGATACTCCAATTTCTTGTTCGGCGACGCTGGTTCGATCACCTCCGCGCCGTCATAGCGGACGAACTCCGCCACCTCGACATCCGACCGCCCCCCATCTGCGATGTCCATCGTCAGCGACTGCGGCGACGATTTGATACGGATGAAGTTCACGTCGCAGATCGCCTGATGGTCCTCCGGCCGGAACGTCACCGCCCCCTTCGCCGTTTTGAACGTCAGCCCCTCCAGCGCCTTGATCACGGCTGGCGTCTCTGTCGACTTCGCCTTCACGATCGCCGCCGCATAGGCATGCACGGCCGAGTGCCCGCCGTTGATGAACCCGAGCGGTAGCCCGTTGCCCGTCCGCCGCATGTTGTCGTCATACAGCGCTCGGCCCATCGGCTCATTGATATACCCGCCGTAATACCAGCTCATCGCCAGCCATAGATGCTCGGGCGTCGCACACCCGAGCTGCTGCGGCACGATGAACTCGTTGACCGAATCGGCCAACACCTGGACAGCCGAAAACAGCTTCGCCTGTTGCGCCTGGCGGTAGAACGCGATGGCGTCCTCGCCGTTGACGGCGATGAACAGCCCCTGCATCCCACGTCGCTTCAGGGTGTCGATATGAAAGCGGAAGTCCGTCTCGCCGAACGCCGCCAACACTGGGTCAGAGATCGCCGGGCCAGAGATCGCCGAGGACCCCTGTCCCGCATACGCCTCCAGCAACCCGTCGTGGAACGCGGCCCACGACGCACGGCCATACTCGTTGTCGGGCAGGATGGCGCCCCAGCTCGCGACCTCGGGATGGCGCTGCACCATCAACCGGGCCTGGGCGCGGTTGCGCATGTAGGTCTGGTCGGTGACCCGGAAGTAGCCCGGCACGAACGCCTCGTGCGTCAGCTTGTCCGTCTGCGCCGAGCAGGTGATCATCACCGCTCCGGCCGGCTGCAGCTCGGGGCTCACGGCCAGCGCCAGCTCGCTCGTCACGCAGCCGCACAGCAGGTTCACGCCATCCCGGGCGAGCCGCCGCGTGTGCTGCACCGCCGTCGCCGGGTCGGCGTGCGCGTCGGCCGCGACGATCTCGACCGGGCGCCCGAGCACTCCGCCGGCCGCATTGATCTGGTCGGCGGCGATCTGCGC
>CAXTFY010000530.1:0-3058 GCA_964243265.1 uncultured Acetobacteraceae bacterium
TCCTGCGACGCGGCCAAGGCACGCATCGCATCCGTAACGTAGCATTTACGGATCCAGCGGCAAGTTAAGTTTTGTGCGCTGCAGCATCGACGCATCCCAGGGCTGAACGGCAATGGGCGAGTTGCGGACGGGGAGAGAGCCCAGGGGAGGGAAGGGGCGGAAACAACGGGTCGTTCCCGCGTCCCGGCGCGCGCCGCAAGGGTAAAGGCCGCACGCGGCCCGCGCTGCGCGCGCCCTTGCCCCGCACGCCGGGACGCGGGGCTGGGGAGGGGTCAGGCCAGAGAAGAGGGCAGGACGAAGACCCCATCCAGGAGCAGCACCTATGGAACTCAGGACCATTGACCCACGCAGTCTGATCGACAATCCCGACAACCCCCGCGGCAAGGCCACGCCGGACCACGCCGACGAGCAGATGCGCCTCAGCATCGCAGCCGTCGGCATCCTGCAGCCGCCCGTGGTGCGCGAGATGCCCAAGGGCCTCACAGTGCGCTACGGCAGTCGCCGCCTGCGCGCCGCCCTGGCCCTCAAGCTTGAGGTGATCGAGGTGCTGGTGCTCGGCGCCGACGAACGGGCCGACGACGACCAGATCCGCGCCGTGCTGGAGAACATCGTGCGCAAGCAGATGTCGGCGGTGGACCAGTGGCGGGCCATCGAGCGGCTGGTCTCCGATCGCTGGACGGAGGAGGCCATCAGCAACGTGCTGGTGCTGACGGTCCGCACCATCCGCAAGCTGCGCCTGCTCGCCAGCATCCTGCCCGCGATGCTGGACCGCATGCACGCCGGCGACATGCCGGCTGAGGGCGAACTGCGGACCATTGCCTCCGCGGCCACGGAGGATCAAGCGGCGGCGTGGAAGAAGAACAAACCCAAGAAGGGTGAGAGGGTCTCCTGGTGGGCCTTGGCCGAGGCGCTGAAGCGTCGGGAGATGAAGGCCGCTGACGCCCTGTTCGACGCCGACTACGCCGAAGCCTACGGCGTCAGCTACACGGAGGACCTGTTCGCCCCAGCCGACCAGGACAGCCGCACCACCACGAACGTGGACGGGTTCCTCTCGGCCCAGCAGGCGTGGATCGAGGCGAACCTGCCCGAGCGGGGCGTCATCCTGTCCTCCGGCCAATACGGCGAGGCCAAGCTGCCACGAGACGCCATCCGGACCTACGGCAAGCCAGGACCGGAGGACCACGTCGGCTACCACCTGGAAGAGCGCACCGGCAAGGTGGACACCATCGTCTATCGCCTCCCGAAAGCCCAGCCCTCCAACAGCGCCGGAGCTGGCCCCGGCGCAGCCGGACCGGACGCCGACCAGAAGAAGCCGCGGGCCGCGGTGACGCAGAAGGGCGAGGCGATGATCGGCGACATGCGGACGGAAGCCCTGCACGCCGCCCTGCGAGACGAGCCGATCACCGACGACGTGCTGATCGGCCTGCTGGTGCTGGCACTCGGCGGCAACAACGTCGAGATCAAGACAGGGATCGCTGGCTGGAACGACCTGGGACACCGCGCCACAGCCCGGATCGCTGGCACCCTGGCCGAAGGGGGCGCGCTCACGCAGGACCCGGCACTGCTTCGGGACACCGCCCGGACGATGCTGGTCCACGCCCTGTCCTGCCGGGAGAACCACTCCAGCAGCGGCCATCTCGCCTGCGTCGCCGCCGAAGCCATCGGCGCGGACGCGCACCTGCCGAACATGGCAACGGTGGAGTTCCTGTCCTGCTTGTCGAAGGCCGAGATCGAGACCGTCGCCATCAGCCTCAACGTGCCGGTGCAGCCCACCGGCAAGGCCACCCGCGGGGCCGTCGTCGCCCGTGCCGGCAGCGGGCGCTGGGTGCATCCGGCAGCGGCCTTCGCAACCGGCACCACGGCCGACGCAACATCCAGGGGCAGCACCTTCGTTCCCGGATGGAACAGCGTGGACACCGCAAGCGACACTGACGAGGGCGACGCTAACACCGGCAGCGAGAACGGCGGCGACCCCACAGGTCAGGAGGAAACCAGGTTCCCGAATGCCCTGGACGTGGACGACCAGGACGACGGCGAGCCGAGCGACGCCCTGCCAGACCCTGGACGCCTACCGCGCCCCGCAGGTGACGAGGTTCGCACCGCAGCCTGATCAACCCCGCCTGCCTGCCCCGGCATCTCCGCCGGGGCAGAGGCCACCCAGAAGGAGCCCACCATGACCCACCACATGCCGGGCCACGGCACCCTGCCGGGTCCCGCCACCGCCATGAGCTGTCCAGTCCCGGTCCTGCACCCGCCCGCCGTTCTCCTACCAGCACGCCTGGACCGGACCATGCTGCGCTTCGGCGTCGCGCTGCGGCGCGAGTGCCTGGCCAACCTGGAAACCGAGATGGTCTCGGCTTGCGAGGCCGCGGCACACCGCGGCGATCCGCGCACCTCGGCGCCAGACGACCGGGACCATTGGGACCGCTCGACCTGGAGCCGCTACCTCGACACCGCTACGCGGCTGGAAGGCTGCTACGGCCCGCGGATGCGCCGGCTGCGCGACGACATCGCGCGGCTGGAGCGGCTGCTCGACCTCGCCGTGGCAGCGTGACCGCCATGGGACAGCACACACCCGAGCGGGACATCACGCTGAGTCTCCCACCTTGCTGCTTCGCCGAGATACCCACCAGCGGCGAGGTGGTGCTGATCGTCAGGGGAGGGGAGGGCTACCACCCGGTTTCCAGTCCCTTTCCGGCTGCGCAGCTGAACGCCACGCTGCCGAGGCCACCGACAACGGCCGAGATAGAGGCCATGCTTGTGGGATCGATGTTCGGCTGGGATGTGCCGGGAGCCAAACCAACCTGTCACGCCGCAATCCGGGCGACACAAGAGTCCAAGCCGACGGGGGAAACATGAGCCGGGTCCTGGGCGTCGCCGCCTGGGGCGGACCGGACGCTCCGCTGCGCTTGAGCGATGACAGCACGATCTGGCCACGGCCAACCAACCTGCCAGACTCGATCAGGGACCTGAGCGGCGGGCATCTCGGGTACTACGGCTGGCTCGGCCTGGTCGATATCCAGATCGCCCAAACCTCCCCCTGGACCCTATCCGACTT
>CAXTFY010000531.1:0-3057 GCA_964243265.1 uncultured Acetobacteraceae bacterium
GGTGATGCAGAGGACTGCAAATCCTCGAATGCCGGTTCGATTCCGGCCCGGACCTTAACCCAACCCAAGCAAAATTGAACACGGCCCTAACGATGTGGTTCTGACTTGGGTCGGGTGCGGCCTGCGGGTGGTCGGACTCGAACCGACATGGCCTTGCAGCCGGCAGATTTTGAGTCTGCTGTGTCTACCGTTCCACCACACCCGCACGGCCTGCGCCGCATAACAGACCGCGTTGCGCCGCGCCAGGGCTGCGGCGGTGGAAATCTGCAAAAGCCGTTTGCGTCGGCGGGGCGGCGGCGCTATAGGGGCGTCCCGCCTGATCCCGAATAGCTCAGCTGGTAGAGCAAGCGACTGTTAATCGCTCGGTCGTTGGTTCGAGTCCAACTTCGGGAGCCAGGCGGCTCCTCGGCAGGCCTAGGCGCATAAGGGGGGCGGCTTATGGTGCGGACCCTCCGATGCGTTCCACCGGTGCTGCTTCTGCTGTCTGGCGCCGCCCGTGCCGAGCCGGATGCCGCCCGCGCCGCCTACTCCGCCCTTGTCACCCAGGAGGCCGAGCGTCGCGGCCTGCCCCCTGCCCTGGGCAACGCCGTCGCCACCGTCGAGAGCAACTGGAACCCGGCCGCCCAGGGCGCCGACGGCGAGGTCGGGCTGATGCAGGTGCTGCCCTCGACTGCGGCGATGCTGGGGTTCCGCGGCAGCCCGGCGGGGCTGGCCGACCCGGCGACCAATATCCGCCTTGGTGTCACCTATCTCAGCGGCGCCTGGTTCCTGGCCGGCGGCAACCTGTGCAACGCCCTGATGAAGTATCGCGCCGGGCACGGGGAGGAAGCGATGTCGCCCCGGTCAGCCGAATATTGCGAGCGGGTGCGGCAATACCTGGTCTCCGTCGGCTCCCCGCTGGGCGCAACGGCGGCCGTGCCGGTGGTCGCGCGCAGCAGCGTGGGTGGCGCGGTCCGGCTGCACCCGCGGCCGCACGCCTTCATCGGCAGCATGCAGTTCTGGGCGGCGTGGAGCCGCAGCGTGGGCGGGCCGCACAGCCGTCGGGCGCGGGCGCTGGCGGCCCAGTAAGCGCCTGCACGTTGACTGTGGCCACTGCCGTTGCATGCCATGCCGGCAGTGCGAAGCGGCTTTAGGGCGGCAATCGAGGGCCGGGTGGATGGCGCTGGCTGCCGCTTTACCTTGCAGCGCGGATCGCAATTGGGGCATGCCTGGACCGGTTGGGCTTGTGGGCCTTTGACCACAAGACCGACCCTGCATCAGCCCAGCGTCATCAGGTTCGCGTTGCCGCCCGCCGCGGCAGTGTTGGTGCTGACGGACCTTTCTTGAACCAAAAGGTCGAGCGCGTAATCCGGGCCGGTGAGGACTGGCACAATCGGGCCGGGCTGGGCCGCTACGGCTTCGGCCAGCGTTGCCAGGGTTGCCGCCTCGCCGTGGAACAGCACCGCGTCGCACGGCTCCGCCGCCGGGTCGGGCACGATGCGGACCCAATCCTGCAAGCCCGGCGGCAGGCCGCCCAACCCGGATGCCACAGCACGGTTGCCGGTCGCCAAGGCTGCGCCGACCTGGCGCAATGTCGCCTCATGGTCGCCGACACAGGCGACGACGCCGCGCGGCCCGGTCCCGTACAGGTTGCGTTCGCCCACTGGTCCCGGCAGATCCATCGCGATCCCCACCGGCGCGGCTGCAATCATCACCGCGCAGTCGGCCGCGGCAGCGTCATACCCCTGCCCCGTCAGCCAGGTCTGCCATGCCTGGGCCGGGGCTGCTGGAGGGCCGGATGGCAGGCCCATGGCCGCTGGGCAAGATGCCAGGAGGCGGCGCAGGTATAGCGGCCCGCCCGCCTTCGGACCCGTGCCGGACAGGCCGTGCCCGCCGAACGGCTGCACACCCACCACGGCGCCGACCATGTTGCGGTTGACGTAGATGTTGCCCGCCGATGCCCGGGCGGTCACACGCTCCACCACCTCGTCGATCCGGGTGTGCAGGCCGAACGTCAGGCCGTAGCCGGTGGCGTTCACCGCATCCACCACCGCATCCATGCCGTCCCGCGGGAAGCGCAGCAGGTGCAGCACCGGGCCGAACACCTCGCGCTGCAGGTCCGACACCGCGCCGACCTCGATCACCGTGGGCGCCACGAAGGTGCCGGCGTCGCACTCGGGCGGCAGCGGCGCGGCATGGACCGGGTGCCCGGCCGCCTGCATGGCCGCGACGTGCACAGCGATGCCGTCGCGCGCGGCGGCCGAGATCACCGGGCCGACGTCGGTGTCCAGCCGGTCCGGGTTGCCCACCCGCAGCTCCGCCAGCGCGCCGCGCAGCATCAGCAACAGGCGGTCGGCCACCTCCTCCTGCACGCACAGCAGCCGCAGCGCCGAGCACCGCTGGCCCGCGCTGTCGAATGCCGACGCCAGCACGTCGGCCACCACCTGCTCCACCAGGGCGGAGCTGTCCACGATCATGGCGTTCTGCCCGCCGGTCTCGGCGATCAGCGGCACCGGGGCGCCATCTGCCTGGGTCCGCCGGGCAAGCTGCGCCTGGATCAGCCGGGCGACCTCGGTCGAGCCGGTGAACACGACGCCCTGCACACGGGCGTCGCCGACCAGTTGCGCGCCGGTGTCGCCCGGGCCGGGCACCAGTTGCAGCACGTCTGGCGGCACCCCGGCGTCGTGCAGGAGGCGGACCGCCTGGGCGGCGATCAGCGGCGTCTCCTCGGCCGGCTTCGCCAGCACGGGGTTGCCGGCCGCCAGCGCCGCCGCGGCCTGGCCGGTGAAGATCGCCAGAGGAAAATTCCATGGGCTGATGCAGGCGACGGGGCCGAGCGGGCGATGCGCTGGGCCGAAACCTGCGGCCTGGGCGGCGTAGTAGCGCAGGAAGTCCACGGCCTCGCGCACCTCGGCCACGGCGTTGGGCAGGGACTTGCCGGCCTCGCGCACGATCAGGCCGAGCAGGCGGGGCATCGCGGCCTCCAGCGCGTCGGCGGCGCGCAGCAGGCAGGCGGCGCGGTCCGGCGGCGGGGTGGCGGCCCAGGCCGGGGCGGCGAGCAGCAGGGCCGCGGCGATC
>CAXTFY010000532.1:0-3050 GCA_964243265.1 uncultured Acetobacteraceae bacterium
ATGTTCCTGAACTACGCCGCCGTCGATCCCGCGCTGACCAACGACAAGTGCAGTTGGTGGCACTTCCGCTTCGACGCCGACGTGGACATGAAGATGCGGGCGCTGACCGACTACCTGGTCAGCCAGGCGTCGGTGAAGAAGGTCTACATCTTCAACCCCGACTACAGCTTCGGCGTCTCGGTGGAGAAGGCGGCGCAGGCCATGCTCGCCAACCGCCGGCCCGACCTGCAGGTGGTGGGGGCCGAGCGGGTGCCGCTGGGCAAGGTGAAGGACTTCACCCCGTATGTGCAGAAGATGCAGGCGGCCGGGGCGGATGCGGTGGTGACGGGCAACTGGGGTGCCGACATGGGCCTGCTGGCCAAGGCGGCGCAGGACGCGGGCTTCAAGGGGAGGTTCTTCACCTACTACATGGGGTCCGGCGACGTGATCGCGGAGGCCGGGACCGGCGGCCTCGGCGACGCGCAGATCAGCGAGTGGCACGCCAACGCCGGCGCCCCGGAGATCGAGCATCTGGCGGCGGAGTTCAAGGCCAAGTACGGCACGGACTTCTACTACTACCGCGCGATCACCGAGATCGACATGCTTGCCGCCGCCATCAAGCAGGCCGACAGCAGCGACCCGGCCAAGGTCGGCCAGGCGCTGTCTGCCATGGTCACCCACACCCCCTTGGGCGACGTCACCATGCGGGCGGACAACCACCAGCTCCTGCAGCCGATGTTCGTGTCCGAGCTGGAGCCGGGGATGCCATTCACCTTTCCGGACAACAAGCTGGGCTTCAAGACCATCAGCCGCATCGAGCCGGAGGCGCAGCGCCTGCCCACCACCTGCAAGTTCGCGCCGCCGTCGTAAGGGCAAGCAGGATGCCGCCAATTCCGTCATCGCGAGCCGGCTTCGGCGTGGCGATCCAGGGGCCGCCGTGGCGAACGCAGGGCGATCACAAATGGCGCGAACGCCGCTCCTGCTCCCTCTCCCTCCGGAAGAGGGCCGGGGTGAGGGAGGCCGCAAGGGCGAACCTCCACTTAGCCGAGAGCGGCCCTCGTGCTCGCACAGATGAACTTGGCCCGTGCCGCCTCCCTCACCCCGGCCCTCTCCCGAAGGGAAAGGGAGCAGGCAGCATCCCCATGCCATGTGCGACAGCCCTGCAGCGCATGGCCCCGGAACCGCCGCCTCCCCGCGTTCCTCGCATTGACGGGCGCCTAACGGACGCAGGCCGGTAAATGGAGCAAGCTGCCCTCATCCTGCTGAACTCGCTGGTCTATGGCCTGTTGCTGTTCATGCTGTCGGTCGGGCTGACCTTGATCTTCGGCATGATGGGCGTGCTGAACCTGGCGCACGCCAGCTTCTACATGCTCGGCGCCTTCTTGGCCTACACCATCAGCATCCGGCTGGGCTTCTGGGTGGCGCTGGTGGTGGTGCCCCTGCTGGTCGGCGGGATCGGCGCGATGGTCGAGCGCTACGGCCTGCGCACCGTCCACCGGCACGGCCACGTCGCGGAGCTGCTGTTCACCTTCGGCCTGGCATTCATCATCGGCGAGGTCGTGCCGCTGATCTGGGGCCGCAACCCGGTGCCGTATCGGGTGCCGGCGTCGCTGGACTTCTCGCTGTTCAGCATCGGCGGCAACGCCTACCCGGCGTACCGGCTGTTTATGATGGGCGTCGCGGTCGCCATGTTCCTGGCGCTGTTCCTGGCGCTGGCGCGGACGCGGCTGGGCTTGGTGGTGCGGGCGGCGCTGACTCACCCGGACATGGTGGGGATGCTGGGCCACGACGTGCCCAAGGTGTTCACCCTGGTGTTCGGCGCCGGGTGCGCGCTGGCCGGGCTGGCGGGGGTGATTGCCGGCAACGCCTACACCACCGAACCCGGCATGGCGCGCTCGCTCGGCGCCATCGTGTTCGCGGTCGTGGTGATGGGCGGGCTGGGGTCGATCTGGGGGGCGCTGATCGCGTCGCTGCTGATCGGCTTCGTGCAGGTCGGCAGCATCAGCCTCGACCTGCCGATCGGTGCGGCGCTGGCGCGGATCGGCATCGCGGTTCCCGAGGCGCTGGCCGACCTGGGCAGCATCAGCATCGCACGGGTCGCGCCGGTGGTGCCGTATGTGCTGCTGGTCCTGGTGTTGGTGGTGCGCCCGCGTGGCCTGATGGGAACGAGGTCCGCCTGATGCTGGTGCAGGCCCGTCCCGCAACCCTGCCATCCCGCACCGGCGCGGCCTGGCGAGGCACGCTGCCCTGGCTGCTGGTGGCCCTGGCCGCGCTGGCGCTGCCGCATGTCGTGCCCGGCGGGTTCGGCCTGTCGCTGCTGTGCCGCATGGGCATCGCCATCGTGTTCGCGCTGTCGTTCAACATGCTGCTGGGGCAGGGCGGCATGCTGGACTTCGGCCATGCGGTGTTCCTGGGCCTGGGCGGCTTCCTGGCGATGCACGCCATGCGGCTCGCGGGCGACGGCTGGTGGCTGCCGATACCCCTGCTGCCGCTGGCCGGCGCGGTCGGCGGCGGGCTGGCCGCCATCGCCGCCGGGTGGATCGCCACGCGCCGGTCCGGCACGGCGTTCGCCATGATCACCCTGGGCGTGGCGGAGCTTGTGGTCGCCGTGGTCCTGCTGCTGCCGGGCACCTTCGGCGGCGAGGAGGGGCTGTCCGGCGACCGCTCCTCCGGCCCGGCCGTGCTGGGATACGACTTCGGCACGCAGATGCAGGCCTACCACCTGATCGCCGCCTGGGCCTGGGGCTGCGCGCTGCTGATGTGGCTCTATACCCGCACCCCCCTGGGCCGCCTGGCCAACGCCGTGCGCGACAACGCGGAGCGGGTGGGCTTCCTCGGCTACGATCCCGCGCGCATCCGCTGGCTGGTGTTTATCCTCAGCGGCCTGTTCGCCGGCGTGGCGGGCGGCCTGGCGGCGCTGAACGACGAGATCGCCACGTCGGCCGGCATGTCGGCCGACGTTTCCGGGGGCGTGCTGCTGATGACGTTCATCGGCGGGATCGGCACGTTCTGGGGGCCGGTGCTGGGGGCGGTGCTGATCACCTTCCTGTCGGTGGCGCTCAGCACGGTGA
>CAXTFY010000533.1:0-3046 GCA_964243265.1 uncultured Acetobacteraceae bacterium
TCATCACCCAGGCGCTGACCTACACGGCGATGCTGCTGATGTTCCGCAACGACACTGGGTTCGGCGGCAACAACGGCATGACGGGGTTCCACGGCGTCGCCGGGCTGGCGGCCGGCAGTAAGGGGTATGCGGTGCTGCTGGCGACGCTGGCGACGGCGGCGGTGCTGCTCGCTTTTCTGGGCGGGCGGGCGCTGCTGGCCACGCGGTTCGGCCGGCTGCTGACCGCCATCCGCGACGACGAGCCGCGGCTGCGCTTCCTGGGCTACGACACGCTGTGGCTCAAGCTGGCGGCATGGTGCCTGTCGGCGTCGGTGGCCGCCGTGGCGGGCGCGCTGTATGTGCCGCAGGTCGGCATCATCAACCCGGGCCTGCTGGACCCGGCGCTGTCGCTGGAGGTTGCGGTGTGGGTCGCCGTCGGCGGGCGGGGCGGACTGGTCGGCGCGATCCTCGGGGCGGTGCTGATCAACCTGCTGAAGTTCTGGCTGGCCGGCGCCGCGCCGGAGCTGTGGCCGTTCGTGCTCAGCCTGCTGGTGCTGGGCGTCGTGCTGGCGCTGCCGAACGGGCTGTTGGACGCCCGCAACCGGTCGCGGTCCTGGATGACCGGCATGGCGGTGCGCCTGCCGGGCCAGGTGCGCCCGTGATGCCAGTCGCCCAAGGTGGTCGCACAGGGCGCGCCGATGCTGCTTGCCTGCTGCTCCCTCTCTCTCCGGGAGAGGGCCGGGGTGAAGGGGGCTTGCTTGCCTGCTTGCGGCGCCAAGGACCGCAGGCGCCGCCGGAACCGGGCTGCCTGGGCCAGGGGTCGCGCCTGGGGACAGACCCCCTCACCCCAGCCCTCTCCCGAAGGGGGAGAGGGAGTCAGTGTGGCGCTCGTCCCGTAGGTGATTGCCTTGCGGAAGCTGGGCGTAGACCGCGATGAACAGGCCAAACCCGCAAGCGGCCGGCACGGCCCGCAACGCCATCGAGGTCACGGCCCTGACAGTCGCGTTCGGCGCCTTCGTCGCCCTCGACGACCTGACCTTCGCGGCGGAGTACGGCCAGGTGCGCGGCGTGATCGGCCCGAACGGCGCCGGAAAAACGACGCTGCTGGACGTGCTGACCGGCAAGTCCCGCCCCCGCAGCGGCCGGGTGCTGCTGGAAGGCGCGACCGACCTGGCGGGCATGAGCGAGGTCGCCCGCGCCCTGGCCGGCATCGGCCGCAAGTTCCAGAAGCCCAGCGTGTTCGAGGCCCTGACGGTGCACGAGAACCTGGACCTGGCCCTGCGCCTGCACCGCCGCTCCCTGTTGCGGGAGCTGGCGGTGCCGCAGTGGCGGAAGGCCGAAGCCATCGGTGCGCTGCTGGAGACCATCGGCCTGACCGCCCGGCGCGACGCCCCGGCCGGCGCGCTGTCGCACGGCGAGAAGCAGTGGCTGGAGATCGGCATGGTGCTGGTGCAGGACCCTAAGGTGCTGCTGCTCGACGAACCCGTCGCCGGCCTGGGCGGGCGCGAGACCGAGCGCACGGCCGAACTGGTGCAGTCGCTACGAAGCCCCGAACGCAGCATCGTCGTGGTGGAGCACGACATGGACTTCGTCGAGCAGGTCGCCGACCAGGTGACCGTGCTGCACGAGGGCCGCACCCTGTTCGACGGCAGCATGGCCGCCGCCCGCGCCGACGCCCGGGTGATCGAAGTCTACATCGGCCGATGACGGCATTCCTGGGCATCGCCGGGCTGGACCACCACTACGGCAGCGCCCAGAGCCTGCGCGGGGTGTCGCTGCACGTCGGGCGCGGCGAGTGCGTGGCCCTGCTGGGCCGCAACGGCGCGGGCAAGACGACGCTGCTGCGCTGCCTGGTCGGGCTGCTGCCGCCCAGCGGGGGGCGGATGCTGCTGGATGGGCAGGACATCGTGGCCTGGCCGTCGTTCCGCAGGGCGCGCGGGGGAATCGGCTACGTGCCGCAGGGGCGCGACATCTTCTCCAACCTGACGGTCGGGGAGAACCTGCTGATCGCAGCGAAGTCGCAGGGCGTGCGTGACGGCGCGGTGCTGGACGAGGTGTGCACGCTGTTCCCCGTGCTGCGCGCGATGTGGCGGCGGCGCGGCGGCGACCTGTCGGGCGGGCAGCAGCAGCAGCTCGCCATCGGCCGCGCCCTGATGGGCCGTCCCAGCCTGCTGGTGCTGGACGAGCCGACTGAGGGCATCCAGCCCAGCATCGTGAAGTCCATCGAGGCAGCGGTCGCGTCGCTCAAGGGCCGCATCGCGATCCTGCTGGTCGAGCAGTACTACGACTTCGCCCGCAGCCTGGCCGACCGCTACGTGGTGCTGGAGCGCGGCACGGTCGCGGCCGAGGGCTTCGGGGCGGACATGGATCGCGACAACATCAGCCGCTACCTTTCAATCTAAAGGGCAACAGAGGACACCCCCATGGCGCAACATCACGAAATCCCCGCCACGCCGGACAACATGGTCCTGGGCTACCTGGACGCCGCCAGCCCACCGGTGCTGACGGTCGACTCCGGCGACACGGTGAAGCTGTACTCCTTCCCGGCCGGCGGGAAGGAGAGCCTGCCCGAGATGTCGCGCGTCCCTGCCGACTACCTGGCGGCGCTGAACACCCTGCCCTCCGGCCCCGGCCCGCACTTCATCACCGGCCCGGTGTTCGTCCGCGGCGCGCAGCCCGGCGACACCCTGCAGGTGGACATCCTGGACGCCGAACCCACGATGGACTGGGGCTTCGTCGCCATCCTGCCGCTGCTCGGCACTCTGCCGGACGAGTTCACGGACTACGAAACCATCCACCCCACCATCGACCGCGCCCGCCGGGTCTGCACCCTGCCCTGGGGCACCGAGCTGCCGCTGGACCCGTTCTTCGGCATCATCGGCGTCGCACCCCCCAAGGCCTGGGGCCGCTGCGGCTCCCCGGTGCCGCGCGCCTTCGGCGGCAACATGGACAACAAGGAGCTGAAGCCCGGCACCACGCTCTACCTGCCGGTGTTCAACGAGGGCGCCCTGTTCATGGCCGGCGACGGCCACGGCGTGCAGGGCGACGGCGAGGTCTGCATCACCGC
>CAXTFY010000534.1:0-3036 GCA_964243265.1 uncultured Acetobacteraceae bacterium
CAAGGAGCCCCGCCATGTGGCGCAACACCGGCCTTCCCGTCCGCCTGTTCATGCTCGATGCCCGGGCCTGCCTGCCAATCCTGTGCTGCCTCGTCTATTGGAGCTGGACGACGCTCTACATCGCCGTGATCGGCACCGCGTTCTTTGCGCTGATCTCGTTCTTCGGGCTGACGGTGCCGGCGATGTTCCGCCTGGCGCGCCGGCTGCTCGTGGGTCCGGTCCGCACCGCCGTCCCCGCCTGGAAGCGCCGGCGGCTGGCATGAGCGCGGTCAGCGTCGAGGCGGTCTCCAAGGCCATGGGCGCCCTGCTGGAGCGCGAGGGCCGCACGGTCATCTACCAGGACCGGGCCAGCGGCGAGGACCTGGCCGTGACCCCGGCCAGCGCCGCCGCACCGAACGGCCTCCTCCCGGCGCTCGTCGTGGCCGGCGAGGCCGTCTGGCGCGAGGCGACCGGCCAAGGCTTCGCCCTGGACATCGTGCGCGATCCGGCCGCCCTGCTGGGCTACCGCCTGCGGGCGATCCGGGACGGCCAGTTCAGCACCGTCATGCTGGCCACCATGGAGGCGGCGGCGCAGGTCGCCCAGCCGGGTGCCATCGTCGTCAACGACCTGGGCGCCCTTTGGTCGGCTGCCGTGCAGGGCCTGGAGCGGCGCGCAGCCGCGACACCTGCTTCACTTGGGGGTGCTGCGCCATGAGGCCGCTGTTGCTGGCCGCAGCGGCTATGCTGGCTGCAACCTCACCCTATGCCCATGCCGGCGAGGCCGGTGACGGCACGGCCATGATCCGCCGCTGCATCACTGCCGCGGCCGAGGTGCATCGCCTGCCGCCCATGGTCCTGGTGATCCTGCTGCGGGTCGAGGGCGGGTCGCTCGGCGCCGTGAGCCAGAACACCAACGCCACCGTCGATATCGGCCCGATGCAGGTCAACCAGATCTGGCTGCCGCAGGTGGCGGCGCACTGGCACGCCACCACCGCCGACGCCTACCGTGGGCTGCGCGACAGCTTCTGCGCCAACGTCGAGGCCGGTGCCTGGATACTCCGGCGCGGCCTGGACGAGGCGCATGGCGATTTCTGGGAGGGGGTCGCCTACTACCATTCCCATGCCCCCGAGCATAAGGCGACGTATCTGCGCCAGGTGCTGAAGCAGGTGCTCCTCCTGCAGGCGCGGGCCGCCCACCCTGCCGAGCCCCTCCCGCCCAGCAAAGCCGCATCCGTCGTGGCGTCGAGGTAGCGATGCAGCAACAACCCAGCCCGCGTGCCAGTTGGCCGTCGGGGGACGACAACGGCGGCTTCTACCTGATCGTGGCCCTGATCTGCTCGGGCATCGGGGCCTACCTGCTGTGGAGCACGTTCCACGCCGAGATCAGCCGCGGCGTCATGCAGGTGTTCCACGGCGAGATCAGCCTGGCCCGGCACCTGACCGACCGCTTCGACCTGGCCGACCGGCAGATGATGCACGCCGATCCCGAACTGGTCACGTTGCATGACCTCTGGGGCATCAGCCGCGACGTCGGCGCCTTCTATCGCCTGCCCGCCGTCCTGCTCATGCTCGTGCTGGCCCTGGTGTGCCTGCTGCGGGCGGCGCCATCCCGGTTCCGCCGGGCCTTCGACATGGAGGGCCTGATCCGGGAGCAGGCCGGGTCGTTTCGGACCACGGCGGCGTTCGTGGGCCGCCGCCTGGGCCTGGTGCTGCCGGCGCCCCAGGACCCGCGTCCCGCCGACTATGCCCTGACGGCTGCGGAGTGGACCGCCCGCTACGCCACCACGAAAGCGGGCGGCTTCGACCCGGCCGCAGCACGGCGCAACCTGGTGCGCCAGCTCGGCCCGCGCTGGCGCGGCCTGGACGCTGCGAGCCCGCAGGTGCGCTGCCTGCTCGCCGCCTGCGCGCTGCACCTGGCCGAGCGGCGGGCGGAGGCGCAGGACCTGCTGGGCGAGGTGTCCGCCGCGCTGGCCGGCACGCCAGGCCGTGACCATCCGGAAGGGCCGGACACGCCGCTCGCCTTCCCGGTCTCCGTCGTGCCCATCGTGGACCAGGTGCTGCTAGACCATGCCGTCGTGAGCCCGGCTCTGGCGGCGGCCGGGCGGCACGCCTTCACGCACCCGGCACTCATGAGCCTGCTGGTGGCTGCCCGGATGCAAGCCGGCGTGCTGGCGCCCGGCCAGTTTGCCTGGCTCAAGCTGGTGGACCGGCCGTTCTGGTATGCGCTGCATTCGCTTGGCTTCGAGACCCAGGGAGCGGGCTGCTACATCCACCCCAACCCCCGGGCCGAGGCGGCGGGCGCACGCGACCACTGGGCCGTCGAGCGCCTGGCTGGCAAGCCGATCGCTGAGCCCGACGTAGCCCGTGCCGTGGCAGCGCTGCACAAGGCTGTGGCAGCCCCGACGAAGCCAGGCGCCCCCGCGTAGCACCCGCACCCGTTCGCAAAGCCGCCGGGCAGGATGCCGCGGCAGTCACAACCGTGGAGGAGAGGGCATGCAGATCGAAGTACCGGACGGGGCCTATGTCCACGTCTCCATCGGCCACGCGCCCGTGCCGCTGCTGCCGGCCCCGCCACTGGCGGCTCCGGCGCCTGGCAGGGCAGTAGCCTTCAAGCGCCGGCGGCTGCTGACGTCGGTGGCAGGCCTGCTCATGCTGTTCGGCGGCTACGAGGTCGGCCGACACACCGGCCCGCGCGGCGCTGACTTCCAGTCCGCCCAGGCAGCCCCAGCCACGCCCTCCGCCGCGACGGCCGCGCTTCGGGAGCAGCACGCCTTCCCCGACCGCCCGCTGCCGCGTATCCCGGCAGCCGCTGCCGATCCCGGTCAGGTTCCAGCGGCCTTCACTGACCAGCTGCGTGCGGCGCCTACAGTCCAGCCGCCGCCGGGCCAGCCCTCCCCTGGCAGTGGTGGCGTCAACCCGTTCGGCCTGCACCCATGAGGTCGGGTGTCCAGTCGCAGCCCAGCCGGGCCTTCTGCTCCTGCCCGGTGATCCCCGTTTGGACACCCCTGCCGTGATCCCGCGCGAGATCGTCGGTCCCCAGGACCAGTATGAGCGCAG
>CAXTFY010000535.1:0-3033 GCA_964243265.1 uncultured Acetobacteraceae bacterium
GCCGCCTGTCCGACGCCGCCTGAGTTCAGGAGATCACCATGGCGCGCTACCATACGCTGTTCACATCCATCGAGCTGGTAGGCCCGGACGAGCTGGGGCTTCGCCTGCCGCCCGGCAGCGCACGCCGGTTGCTGAAGCCGTTCCGCTCCAACTGGCTGGGGCGCATCGGCGAGAACCAGGTAGGGCCGACCTACCTCGGCGGCCTCGGCTGGTCCTCCATCATCTGCGGCTTCATCGCGTTCGAGATCATCGGGCTCAACATGTGGGCGTCGGTCGATTGGAACCCCATCCGCTTCATCAAAATGCTGCCGTTCCTGGCGCTGGAGCCGCCGTCGGCCAAGCAGGGCCTGTCGATCCTACCGCCGCTGAACGACGGCGGCTGGTGGCTGATGGCCGGGTTCTTCCTCACCGCCAGCATCCTGCTGTGGTGGACGCGGATGTACCGCCGGGCCAAGGCGCTGAACATGGGGACTCATGTCGCCTGGGCCTTTGCGTCGGCGATCTACTTGTACTTGGTACTGGGCTTCATCCGGCCGATCCTGATGGGGTCCTGGTCGGAGGCGGTGCCGTTCGGCATCATCGAGCACCTGAACTGGACCGCGACGTTCTCCGTCCGCTACGGCAACCTGTTCTACAACCCGTTCCACATGCTCAGCATCGTGTTCCTGTATGGCTCGACGATGCTGTTCGCCATGCATGGCGGCACCATCCTGGCGCTGACCCGGTTCGGCGGCGAGCGCGAGACGCATGAGATCACCGACCCCGGCACCGCCATGGAGCGGGGGTCGCTGTTCTGGCGCTGGACGATGGGGTTCAACGCCAACTTCGACTCCGTGCACCGCTGGCTGTTCACCTTCGCGATCCTGACGTCGCTGACCGGCGGCATCGGCATCCTGCTGACCGGCACCGTCGTCGATAACTGGTACCTGTGGGGCGTGAAGCACGGCATCGCGCCGCAGTATGACCGCATCATGCCGATCCCCGACACGATGCCGATGGGCGCCGACCCGGGCCGGGCGCCGGTGCTGGGGCTGCCGCGATGAAGTCGATCACCCTGGCGGCGGGGGGCGCGCTGCTGCTGGCCGGGGCCTTCGTGCTGTTCGTGCCGACCTGGGAGCACTTCCAGGGCGGCACCGAGGTCGGCTTCCCGCAGGAAATCCAGTTCACCCCGGCGCGCACTTGGCTCGCGGTGAACAAGGCGCCCCCGCCGCTGCCGCCGGCCGAGGTGGGCGGCCCGCTCGCCACTGCGGTCTATAAGAACGTCCAGGTGCTGACCGACGTGAGCGCCGCCGAGTTTATGCGGACCCAGCAGGCCATCACCAACTGGGTGTCGCCCAAGGAGGGCTGCGGCTTCTGCCACGCCGGGGAGAACTACGCCTCGGACGAGAAGCCGGCCAAGGCCGCCGCCCGCATCATGATGCAGATGACCCGGCACATGAACGCCGACTGGGCCGTCCACGTGCAGCCGAGCGGCATCACCTGCTATTCTTGTCATCGCGGCCAGCCCGTGCCGTCGGAGACCTGGTTCCCGCAAGCGCCGATGCCGGAGCACCCGCTGATCGCCAAGCGCGACAACTGGCAGGAGTCGGCCGACACGGTGCGCAAGTTCTTCCCCGACGCCGGGTGGGACGAGTGGTTCGTGCAGGACCAGCCGGCGCGGGTGCAATCGACGACGGCGCTGCCGACCGGCCGGGTGTCGTCCTTCGTCGTCGCCAAGCGGCTGTATGAGATGATGATGCAGTACTCGGACGGCATCGGTGTCAACTGCGGCTTCTGCCATAACTCGCGCGCCTTCAACGATTGGAGCGAGAGCACGCCGTACCGCTGGAGCGGCTACTATGCGCTGCGGCTGGTGCGGGACCTCAACAGCAACTTCCTGCTGAAGATCGCCGCCGCCATGCCGCAGACCCGGCAGTTGAAGCGGGAGAACGTGCTGCCGGTAATCCCCGCGCAGCAGCGCGGCGTGCAGGAGGGCAACGGGCTGGTGGTGTGCGCGACCTGCCACCTGGGCCTGCCCAAGCCGCTGAACGGGGCGAACATGGTGCACGACTACCCCGCCATGACGACCGCCCCCCAGGCGAATTCGACCCAGGCTGACCCATCCCAAGCAGACCTATCCCAGACAGCCGCGGCGCGCTGACGGACCGGAGGACATCGCCATGCAGGCAGGCGCCATCACCGAGTACATCGACGTCCCGCAACTGTTGTTCTGGGCGTTTTTCCTGGCCTTCATCGGCATCGTGGTGCTGCTGCTGCGAGAGGACCGGCGGGAGGGCTATCCGAAGAAGAACCTGGGATTGCCGTTCCTGGGCGGGCCGCAGTCGCTGCCGGCGCCGCGCACCTACATCCGGCTGGACGGCACCACGACCATAGCACCGCACCACGACCCGGACCCGCCGGTGCACGCCGAGGCGGTGCATCGCGTCGAGGGCGGCCCATACGAGCCGGTTGGCGACCCGCTCAAGTCGGCGCTGGGGCCGGGCACCTACACCATGCGCCGAGACGAGCCGTTCACCCTGATCGACAACGAGCCGCAGGTGCAGCCGCTGCGGACCGCCAAGGGCTGGTCGGTGATGCCCGGCGAAACCGACCCGCGCGGGATGCGGGTCTTCGACGTGCGGTTCCGCCCGGTGGGCGTGGTGCGGGAAATCTGGGTGGATCGCGGGGTGAAGTTCCTGCGCTACATGGAGCTTGAGCTGGATGCGGCGACGGGCGGCGAGGTGGTCATGCTGCCGATCCACCACTGCGACATCAACGAGCGCAAGCGCGAGATCCGGGTGACCGCCCTGGAGCAGGGCGGGTTCGCCGGCGTGCCGCGGCTGCGCTCGCCGGACCAGATCACGGCACGGGAGGAGGACATGGTGAACGGTTACTATGCCGGCGGACGCTTCCACAATGACGGGGTGGTGCCGTGACCGGCCTTGCGGCGCAGCCAGGGCCGGTTCGCCTGCGCCCCGGTGAGGTCCTGGTCTGGCAGGGCCAGCCGTGCTGGCGGACGCTGGCGGTCGAGGCGTTCCACATCCGGGCGATCAC